>JBDLIU010000024.1:0-29764 GCA_039714715.1 Bacteroidota bacterium | reverse complement strand
TGACCACTAAGTCCCTTAAAGTACTTAGTAGTATTATCATGCATTTTTTTTGATAAAGGCCCCGGAGAATCCACTATCATATTAGGTACATTTATTGCAAAAAACCAGTCTATTACTATCAATATTCTTTTTATCTGTAAAACTACTTTTTGCGGAAATCAATGGAATAGAAGTTACGGGTACAGTTTATGACGCGGTTGACGGATCTCCCGTTCCCGGAGTAAATGTTTTAGAAAAAGGCACTACCAATGGAGCAGTTAGCGACATTAATGGTGCATATAAAATATTCGTAAAAAATGAATCAGCAATCCTTGTGTTTTCTTTTATTGGTTACACGACAGCTGAAATAGTTATAAATTCTAATAGAGTAATTAATGTTAATTTACAAGTTGACAATAGTTCTTTAAGTGAAGTAATTGTTACCGGAGTTGGTAGAGGATTGTTTAGGAGAAGATCAAAGGGAGCTTTAAGCTATGGTGTGAGTGTTAATGATTCATATAATTTTCAACCTAGATTCAATACCGAAGGCTATACAGCAATAGATGAAAACGAATTCTTGAAAGTTACTAAAAACCCGTTATCAACGTTTTCTATTGATGTTGATGCAGCATCATATTCAAATATTCGCAGATTTATAAATATCGGGCAGCGTCCTCCAAAAGATGCAGTACGTATTGAAGAAATGATAAATTATTTTAATTACTCATATCCTCTGCCAGAAAAAGAAGATCCTTTTTCAATATATACCGAGTTGGCTACATGCCCCTGGAACGAAGATCATAATTTAGTTCATATTGGATTGCAAGGTAAGGAAATCCCAACCGAGAATTTGCCAACATCAAATTTCGTCTTTCTCATAGATGTTTCTGGCTCAATGAACTCACCAAATAAACTCCCACTCTTAAAATCTGCTTTTAATATGCTAGTTGAAAATTTAAGAAATGAAGATAGAGTAGCTATTGTTGTTTACGCTGGTGCAGCAGGATTGGTTCTTCCTTCAACACCTGGTAATAACAAGGCTAAAATAAAAAATTCAATCAACAGGTTAACAGCTGGAGGCTCAACAGCTGGTGGGGAAGGGATAGAGCTTGCTTATCATATTGCATCTGAAAACTTTATTGAGGGAGGTAATAATAGAATTATTTTGGCTACAGATGGAGACTTTAATACTGGTCCATCAAGTAATGCTCATATGGAAAGTTTAATTGAAAAAAAACGAGAAGAAAGAGTATTCTTAACAGTTCTTGGTTTTGGAATGGGTAATTATAAAGATGACAAAATGGAAATCCTGGCCGATAAAGGAAATGGCAATTATGCTTATATCGATAATTTACAGGAAGCAAGAAAAGTTCTAATCAACGAATTTGGGGGAACAATGTTTACCATTGCAAAGGATGTTAAGCTTCAGATTGAGTTTAATCCAGTTAAAGTACAAGCTTATAGACTTATTGGATATGAAAATAGATTGCTTGAGGATGAAGATTTTAATGATGATAAAAAGGATGCAGGTGAATTAGGCAGTGGTCATACTGTAACAGCTTTATACGAGATAATACCAGCAGGTGTAAAGAGCAGATTTATTAAATCAGTAGATTCATTAAAATATCAGAGAAGTCTTGTTAAAGAAGAATCGTACAATACCAATGAAGTAATGACAATAAAATTTAGATATAAAGCTCCTGATGACAGAAAAAGTCAATTAATTACTAATTATATTTCTGACAATACAATAGATTGGAGGAATGCTTCTATTAATTTTAAATGGTCTGCTGCTGTCGCTGAATTCGGAATGCTTTTGAGAGATTCTAAGTACTCTCAGAGCACAGATATTGCATCTGTTACCCAATTAGCAAAAGACGCTAGAGGTGAAGATGACGAAGGATACAGGCGTGAATTTATTCGTTTGGTAGAATCTTCCAAATTCTTGTCTGATGAGAAATAAATAATTTTAATTCATCATTCTTCTTCAATAATTCAACAATGAATTTTTCTTTAGGAGGCGTTTATAAACAATGCCTCCTTTTTTGTTGCTAAGCAGATTTTTTTTTAATACAATACACAGCCGAACAACAATACATATTAATACTAACTATTTAACACCAGATTTGGTAATAATCTATCGATTGCTCTTTTTTGCAGGATGCGAGGAATTTCACCCTATTTTGTATTTTTTATATATATCACGATCATTTTTTCATCGTGTAAAACACAAAAAAGTGTCACAAAGGCAACTAAACCTGCGCCTGAAATTGACACTGTTAAGGTCGAACTAGAAGTAGAAAAAGACACTATTCCAATTGATACCATACAAAAAACTATCGAAATAGACACTATAGCTGTTATCCCACCAACTCCAAAAAAGGATAGTATTATTATTACCGGTGTGGGTGACATTATGCTGGGTACAAACTTTCCAAATAAAGGCTATTTGCCTCCTAACCAGGGGAAAAATATACTGGCAGGTATAAGTTCGATATTCGAAGGTGCCGACATTGTATTCGGTAATCTTGAAGGCGTGATTTTAGACAGTGGTGGCACACAGAAAAATTGTCGTAATCCTAAAGCATGTTATTTATTCAGAAGCCCTGAATATATGGGAGACCGTCTGAAAGAAGCAGGTTTTAACCTGATGAGTGTTGCCAACAATCATGCAGGTGATTTTGGTTGGGAAGGAAGAAAAAATACAGGTAAAGTGCTGGATACACTAGGTATTGTTTTTGCAGGAAACGAACTACTACCCTACACTGTTTTTACAAAAGATAGCATCCGCTATGGCTTTGCAGCATTTGCCCCCAATAAAGGCACCCCAAATATCAATAATATATCATTAGCTAAAAAAACTATAGCACATCTGGATTCTATCTCAGACATTGTGATTGTTTCATTCCATGGTGGTGCAGAAGGAAGTGATTATACTCATGTTCCCAGGGAACATGAATACTTCTATGGTGAAGACCGTGGTGATGTATATCATTTTGCCCATACCATGATTGATACAGGAGCAGACATCATTTTTGGCCATGGACCTCATGTACCCAGGGCTATAGAAATCTATAAAGATCGGTTTATAGCATACAGCCTTGGAAATTTTGCTACGTATGCACGATTTAACCTTCGCGGTGCAAATGGCCTGGCACCTGTAGCCAGGATCATAGTAAATAGAAAAGGAGAATTCCTGAATGGACAGATAATCTCCTGCAAACAAATAGGTTGGGGAGTGCCAAAAATTGACACCGAACATACTGCAGCAGGGTTAATCAGGGACTTAACAAAAAAAGACTTGCCAGAAGTTGGCCTAACCATTGACGAAAAAGGTTTTATTTCCTATCTTCACCAATAAATTATTTTTGAATGCCGTACAAAGAAAAAGAAATAGAAAAAGTTTATTTTACAATCGGTGAAGTTGCCGAAAAATTTAATGTTGCTACCTCGTTAATCAGGTTTTGGGAAACAGAGTTTGATATTCTAAGTCCTAAAAAAAATAAAAAAGGTAACAGGCAGTTTACACGGTCCGACATTCAGAAATTACAGCTTATCTATCATTTAGTTAAAGAACGTGGATTCACTCTTCAGGGTGCCAAAGAGATGCTTCAGAATGATCCTGATGATTTACAGGGTAAAATGGAAATGATAGAGTCACTTCAAAAAGTAAAAGGATTCCTTAGCAAGCTTAAAGAAGAACTTTAGTGACATTTCAAACTCGACACGACACTAAGAATGCATGAGGAAAAACTGTATCAGTTAGCCCTTACTCTTGTTCCCGGCCTGGGAGACATATTAACCAAAACATTAATCAGTTACGTTGGAGGCGCTAAAGCAGTTTTCAACCATCCTGTCAATAAACTCAATAAGATACCTGGCATTGGACCTAACCTGGCCAGAGCTATTAAAAATTTTGATTTAACTGTTGCCAAAGATCATCTTAAAAAGCTGGAAGCAAAAAATGTTAAGCTCTATTTCTACACTGATAAAGAGTACCCAAATAGGTTAAAACAAATTTACGATGCCCCTGCATTACTTTATTTTTCGGGTAACCTAAACCTTAATCATACCAGGATGCTGGCTATTGTTGGTACCAGAAATGCATCAGAGCATGGCAAGCAATTTGTTCGTGATTTCATAAAAGACTTAGCGGGCCATAACCTTGTAATAGTCTCCGGCCTGGCATACGGGATCGATATAGAAGCCCATATTGCTGCTTTAAAATACAATATTCCAACTGTTGGCGTTATAGCTTCAGGATTAGATATTATTTATCCATCCATTCATGCGAAGTATGCAAAAAAGATGATCAATAACGGTGGACTTGTAACTGAATATCCTTTAGAGACCAAACTGGATCCGGCCCGGTTCCCGGCAAGAAACAGGATCATTGCGGGCATGGCAGATGCTACCGTTGTAGTGGAGGCTGCCGAAAAAGGTGGAGCTTTGATAACAGCTGATCTCGCGGCCGGCTATGATCGTGAGGTTTTTGCGGTGCCAGGCAGGTGGAACGATCTATACTCCGTAGGTTGCAATAAAATCATTAATAACAACCTTGCACAATCAATCACCTCGGCTGAAGATCTGCAATACTATATGCAATGGCCTGCAGAAGATGAAAAAACAGAGATTAAGCCTACTCTAATCAAAGATGATTTTGATGATCAGGAATGGGTGGTAATTAACACCATTGAAAATTCAGATAATGAGATTCATATTGATGAATTAAGCTGGAAGTCACAGATACAAATAGGAAAATTAGCTACCATTTTATTAAACCTTGAATTTAAAGGAATCGTTAATTCAATACCAGGCAAGAAATACTCACTTAACTGATGCTGCCCGACTATTACTCAAACCTAGAAATTCCAAGAACAGCTACACAACTCGAAATTAAAGCTGCCTATAGAAGTCTGGCTAAACTGCATCACCCGGATAAGCACGGAGGCGCCCCCAGTAAGGAGAGACTTTTTAAAGAAATAAATGAAGCGTATGAAATCCTCTCTAACACAGAGAAGAAAATGGCATACGATAAACAATTGTACTGGCAGGATGAACATGGTTCCTTCCAGACATCCAGGCCAAGGCCTCCATACTATCCCCCACCGTCATCTCAACAACCTTATCATTACGACAGACCCGGCTATTCAAACATTAGATATGTTTATTCCAAATGGACATTGATGTATGGAAAGATATTTGTTATCGGACTTGTCTGGTTTGCAATAATGTTCCCATTTATGTTAGAGTACTGGGGATCGATTTTTTATTACAACAGGGCAATGGAAGCTCTTGATAATAATAATTATTTCGAGGCTGAAATTAACCTAAAAGATGCTATGCGCGATTGGGGGGGAAGAAACACGTTGGCGGCATTAAAAGCAGCCGAAATGATGCTGGACGAAAACAGTAATCAAAAAGCCTTAGGTTATGTAAAAATTGGGCATGGATTTTCTGTTAAAAGAGCACATACCGCCAGGTTGTTTTATTTCGAAGGAGTAGCTCATAGTCGGTTAGGTCAATCACTTCAGGCAGATACTGCATTTCATAAAGCCATAGAGTGGGGATTCGATAAAGATAGTGTATACAGGCAGATGGGTCCATTATATACCTATGGTATTCGTGATTATGAAAAATCTGTTGAAATCTACAATTATTTGATTGAGGTAGATGATAATTATGAGCATTATTTGCACAGAGGATACAGCGAGCAAAAAATCAAGCAACACAGACAAGCTGTTGATGACTTTAATGTATTTCTAAATAACAAGGGTATAAATGGCTCTGTTTTGTACCTAAAAGCGATTTCGCAGGTTAGCCTTAACGAAATAGACAGTGCCTGTAAAAACTTCAGAAGATCCGAAGAACTTGGCGTTTATAATGCCCGTGCCTTTATCAGGCTTTATTGTGATACCACCAGAAAGGAGATGCCGGTTAATCCTTTTTAGAAGATCGAAGCAGCCATCTGTTCTGCCTCATTGAACTTCTCCATATCTATACCTGTTGCAATACCCAAGTCTTCAGCAACTTCAAGTATAATTCGTGTGTTAATATTACCCACCAGTTCATTGTCAGCCATGGGACATCCACCGTAACCCAATACTGCGCCATCGATCCTTTGGCATCCCGCACTTATTGCGGCCTTAATTTTTTCACTGGCCTGATCAGGTGATGCATGAAGATGTACCCCCCATTCTACCTGTTCGCTCACTGTTTTTACGGAATTGAATAGATCAACAACCTGTTCTGTACCTGCCATTCCTGCGGTGTCTGCCAGTGAGATCACAGAAACACCAAGGGAGATTAAAATATCAACAAACTGAGCTACAATTGCGGGACTGTATTGGTCACCATAAGGATTCCCAAATCCCATTGAGATATAGACTACCAGCTCTTTCCCACTGCTCTGGCACAAATTGCTTATCTCAACCAACTCTTCCAGTGATTGAACGATGGTCTTATTGGTGTTTTTATATTGAAATGTTTCAGACACTGACATCGGATAGCCCAGGTATGAGATTTGCTCAAACTCTGATGCCTCTTTTGCACCTCTCAGGTTAGCAACAATAGCCAGTAGCTTTGTCTTCGTTTTAGTAAGATCAAGCCCTGCCAGCACTTCAGCTGTATCACGCATCTGTGGCACTGCTTTGGGAGACACGAAACTACCGAAATCAAGCGTATCAAAACCTGTTTCTAACAGTTTGTTCAGGTATGCGATTTTCTTTTCTGTAGGGATAAATTCATTTATTCCCTGCATAGCATCCCTCGGACATTCTATGATCTTAAGACGTTCCATGCCTAATTACCATCCAATAAATGAATCCAACCTGTGCAGATTTCACCGTTTACCATTACAACTTCATAATAGTAAATTCCACTCAACAATCCCTCTGCATACCAATCATTATTATATTCTTCCTGTTGATATACTTCAACACCCCATCTATTGAAAATCTTTATATCAACAGGTGATGCTGAGGTGATTTTTAACACATCATTCAATCCATCTGAGTTACGCGTAAGTACATTAGGCACATGCAGCTTCACAATATTCAGACTATATAAATATTCTTCAACACATACTTCATTCTCCATTCTACTAACAATTGTATAATTACCATCAGCCGCATACTCATACTCAGGAGCCCATTCATCCAGAATCGTACCATCGCCCATATCCCAGGTGATTGAATTCACATTTTCAGATTCATTTAGTATTTGTATTGTCCGGGACCCGAAGCATAAACCTGTCTGCTCAATACTTCCAACCGGAACAATGGCAGGAACAACATTAACAGTTAATGAATCGTGGAAATTGCATCCATTATCATTAAATATTTGCACAGAATAAACAGTAGTATCTTCGGGTGATGCAATTGGTTTTGGACTGGATGGATCATTTAAACCGCTAGCGGGCTCCCAAAAATATACCGATCCACCGGATGCACTGAGAGTAGTCGAATTGCCCTCACAAATATCCACATCTCCTGACACTGTAAAATTAGGGGCAGAAACCGTTAGTGAGGTATAGGCAAAATCTTCTGCAATACAGGTATTAGGATCAAATGCATGAAGCCTTACATTATATGTGCCAGCTTCATAATATCGATGTACAATAGTATCTTTCGTATAAACAGTTCTGGTGGTGCCATCTCCAAAATCCCACACAAAGACCTCTCCTGCTGTAGTCAGGTTTTCAAATACCATATCCAATGGTAAACAGCCACCCTGCATACCGGGATTGTCTAAAGCCACACTGTTCTTTCTAATCCTGGCTCTTAAGGAGGCCAAATCGAATTTAAACAAGGCATTGTTGCAACCAATGCTACCATTCGACTCAGCCCAGGCCCCTTCAGTAGTTGGGAATGAGGAATCATTCTCATTACAACTGGCACAAACCGAATGATAAACGATACCATGCTTATCAAACCGACTGGTTCCACCATCAACATGAACCATTGAAGTAGAACTTCCCAGATGGGTAGCATATAATAATTCGGAAGCATCTCCTGAGAGTACCATCAGGTAAAATGAAGAGCCATCAGAAGCAGCTTGATGGGCATCGCTGGTTATTGGCAATCCTAGCGTATTTAGATTGAAATTGTTGGTCCCTAAACTCGGACTAGAATTAATAGTACCACCCCAGCCTGCAATGTAAATATTATCACAATCATTAACCATGAAAGCAGTCAGAGAAATTGGCGGCTCATTACTTCCGCTCTGATTTAATGTTGTAGAAAATTGTGTCGTTTGCAGATTATTAGTCAATTTATGTAAAAAAATACCAGTATGCCCCGAAAAGAAAGGTCCTGATGTTCTCAGGTAAGGGCCATTGGTTTGACCTGCCAAATAAACATTTTCATCAATATCTAAATCTAAGAAGAAGACCTGATCAAAATTAGTTGTACCGACATATGTACTCGCAATTAAACTGTCTCCTGATTGTGTAATATGTGCAACCCAGCCATCGACATCTCCACGAAAAGTTGGTGCATAAACAGCTTCTGTAGTAGGGAAATCAGCACTTGTTGTACCACCACCCACAAAAATATTATCATCCTTATCAAGTTTAATCGATAAGGAAACATCGGAACCTGTGCCACCTAAGAAAGTGCTCCATTTAATAGAATCCAGGTCTTCAGTTAGTTTTAATACCAAACCATCAGTATTACCACCTCCAAATGTATCGTATAGACCATTAATTATTGGAAAATCCAGCGAGTTGGTTCGGGATGCAATTAAAACATTACCTTCAGAATCGAAATTTATATCACCCCTGGATTCATCACCATAATTACGTGCCAGTTCATTTGCTTCTTCTAATAAACCATCATTACCGGAGCCACCAATGTATGTTGATGCCAACAATTGGCTGCCATCTGAACTCAATTTAGCCACAAACAAATCTGTTCCTGATGGAACATCAATTCCTGACAATACATCTCCATTGGTGCCACCATTAAAGGTATCATCATAAGTATTTGCTGTTACCGGAAAATTGGGTGATTCAGTGACACCAAGAATCAATAATTCATCTTTTTTATTTACAACTAAACTTTGAGGCACTTCTGTACCGCTACCTCCCAGATAGGTGGCATAAAGCAGATTATGTCCTACCGAATCGAACTTCAGAATAGCAACATCCCATCCACCACCCGAAACCGTTTGATAAGCACCGGAAGTTGCAGGAAACTCTCCAATAAACGTGCCTTCAGGACGATCTGTCCTTGTAATTCCACCCGTATAACCGTTACCGTATTCATCAAATGTGGCGGTGTTACCCCAATTATCTGATGGCGTGCCTGAATAGGTCGAGAAAACCAGTATTGGATCAATTACCACTGCCTCCTCAGGATCAGTAGCGCCAATTTCAAAAGATACCACATCATTACTTAGCCTGTAGGAACTTTCCAGGCCACGTGATGCGCCATCACATAATGCATAGCTGGCAGGAATCCGTTCCTTCAGATCCACAACCGGTGTACTTATTAATAAGTCTTCATTCTTTAGCTCCATTGCCGAGGCCCCTTCGTATTTCATTTGGATGCAGGCTGGATTTGCTCCGGGTTTGAGCTTCAAATCGTATTTTAACTCGTTAGATTCTGATGATAAGATCAGGTCAATACCCTCATAAAGCTCTTCAACAACCAGTTTCTTATAGCCTCTTACTCCCCTTGCCCATTTTGCCGGATCGCTACCATAGAAATAATTGTAGTTTGTAATGGTCTGCTCATAACCTGATAAATCTGTTTCCAGTTCAGCCTCAAGGAATTTAACCTTCAATGCATAATGATTTGAGCTGTCCTTGAAATTTGTTTTATGAACATGCGAATGATCAGGCTCACACTGAAGTTGTTCAGTATCTCTAAAACTATAGGTGAGTGAATTATTCTCAACAAATAACATTCCTCCCGGAATTTCAGCAGAGAACTTCACTTCTTCAGGCCACTGGCCTTTATTCTCAATGAAAATGATAGCATTGTTCTGTTGTGCAAAAGAACTAATTGTTTTTACACTTAAGATTATCAGCAACCCTATAAAAAATCTTATCTTAACCACCCTCTTTTCTCAAAATATCAATTGGTGTATCACCATATACCGATCGGGTATTAATCCAACCTATGATTACAGTTATTAATGCCACACTGAGGCAAACGGTAACAACATCAATTAAATCAGGACTAAATTCTATCTTGAAGAAGAAAACTGCAAGTATCCAGGCAGATATAATTGATAAAAATGATCCGGTTACCCCTGCCATAATTCCCAGTAATGAATATTCTACCAGCGTAAGCCTTACTATTTGTTTTCGAACAGCCCCCAGGGTCCTCAGTAATACATTCTCTTTTAATCTTGCATATCTCGAATTACTGATAGCTCCTATCAGGACAATCAATCCCGTTACCACACTAAAAAGTGCCATAAAACGAATAACATAGGCTACCTTATCCATAAACCCATCAATGGTTTGTAGAATAATCCGTAAGTCTATTGCCGATACATTAGGAAAAAACTGAACAAGTTCCTGCTGGTAGATGGAAGCCTTTACCTGTGTTGGAGTACGTGTCATCAGCACATAAAACTGCGGTGCCTGGTCAATTACACCTCCAGGAAAAACGAAAGTGAAGTTGGTTTGTATCCTTTGCCAGTCAACCTCCCGAACAGAACCAATATAAGTAGTAAATGGTATGCCCTGTACATCAAAAATAACTTCATCTCCAATATCTAATTTCAAATTTTCCAACATGCTTTCTGAAATAGATACAAATATCGAATCTCCCTGTTTAGCATATGATCTTAGGGAACCCTTTAAAAGTGTTTCTGATTCTATCAGGCTATCGCGGTAAGTCACCCTGTATTCCCTTCTTAGTGCCCATCTGGGGATATGACGAGTGGTATCGTTTTTTAAGCTATCAACCAGTTTGCCATTAAGAGATTTTAACCGGGTAGTTACAATAGGCACTAACTGTTTAATGGGCAAATCGTGATCTTTGGTAAACTTAACCACTTCATCTTTCTGATAGGGCTGGATATCAAACAAGACCGTATTGGATCTTTCATTCCCTCCCATAAACTCAACCTGTCCGAGCAAAGCCGTTTGTATCTGCCCCAGGGTAGCCAGAAGGAAAGCCCCCAGTCCGATCACAATTACCAGTATAACTGTTTGATTGTTGGGCCTGAAAAGGTTTGACATACCCTGGCGAATGGTAAAATTGTAACCCAGGCCAGTCATCTGCTTCATAACCAAAATGAGCAATTTGGCCACCAGGAATAATAAGCCAAATGCCAGGATGAGGCCAGCCATAAACAAGGTGCCAAAAAGCCAACTACCTGTCTGCCAAACCGCAAAGAACCATGGTCCCAACACAATAAGCACAAGAGAAATATACCTGCTCTTTGATTTGGCAGCGATATCATCAAAAAAGCTTCTGATTACTATAAGAGGCGGAATTTTCCGCACCATAGTCAAAGGCATTATAGAGAACAGCACTGAAATAGAGACCCCTATCAACAAGCCTTTTAATAAGCTTAACCAGACGACATTAAAGTGTACTTCCAACGGAATTACATCTCCAAATAGAAGTGGTACCGTATACTGAATAAGAATACCAAGTCCTATACCCACGATACTGCCTAATATTCCCAGGAACACACTCTGAATAAAGAAAATATTAAAAGCCTGCCATCCACTGGCGCCCATGCACCGCAATACAGCAACAGCATGCTTTTTCTGCTGCACATAAATATGAATTGAGCTGGATACTCCAATGCTTCCAAGAATCAGAGCTACAAACGCCAGCAGATTGAAGAACCGATACAGGTTTTCAACAGCCCTGCCCATATCCTCCTTTTGCTCTTCAACTGTATCATAGCGGTAATCGTACTCTCTTAAAACAGGCCTTAATGATTCTTCGATTAATTGAATATCTTCTTTTTCCGATAGTTTAATATATCGCCTATGGCTTGATCTGCTTCCGAATTGTATAAGCCCTGTGCCTTCCACCTCAGACCTCGGGATATAAATTGATGGGGTGAAGCTGGTGGAAACAGCATTGGTGCCCGGCATGGACTTAACAATTCCCTGCACCTTGAATATGGTTTTACCCAATTTTATGGAATCACCTGAGCTTACTTCATATTGTATGGCCAGATTTTCATCCAAAACAGCATTGGTCCCACCTGCTAAAGTCCTCATAGCATTCTCCGGAAGGGTAACCACCTCACCGTAAAAAGGAAATTCTCCTTCCCTGGCCACTACCTGCACTAACCTTGTTCCTCCATGAACATTCATAAAAAGGGCCATTGATACAAACTGGATATCAGTTGCCTGCATAGTGCCAAGCGTATCCAGCTCTCTACTTAATACTGAATCAATCGGGCTATTGCTACGAATTACAAGGTCAGCCCCCAAAAGGTCTTTAGCCTGGAAGTCTATCTCATTTTTCAGGTTTTCATTGAAAGAATCTATAGCTACAATAGAGGCAATACCAATCACAATGGAAGCAGTGAAAAGCAGCAGACGCCTGAAATTATGCTTCCCTTCTATCCAGGCCATGCGCCAAACCCATCTGTCATTCAACAGGTGCTTTTTCTTCTTTTTAATTTTAATGAAATAATCCATTAATTAGTCCTCAGTCTCTTGTCTTCTACTAACCTGCCTGATTTCAGAAACAAGATTCTATCTGTTTTCTCTGCCAATTCAAGGTTATGCGTTACCATAACCAATGTGGTACCCAGTTCGCTGTTCATCTCAAAAATCAAATCCGTGATTTCATCTGCTGTTTCACCATCCAGGTTTCCTGTCGGTTCATCGGCAAACAAAATAGCAGGATCGGTTATAAATGCTCTGGCTAAAGCAACCCTTTGCTGCTCCCCTCCCGATAATTGTGACGGGAAATGATCCAGCCGATCTGCCAGGCCGACTCTGGTTAATAAAGCCAATGCTTTCTCTTTTGCTGACTGCCCATCTCCCCTGAGGTCGAGGGGCACCATTACATTTTCCAAAGCAGTTAAGGTCGTAAGCAATTGAAAATTCTGAAAAATAAAACCAATCTTCTGATTCCGTAAATAGGCTCTGTCGTCTTCTGTGAGGGCATTAAGGCTCACATCATCTAAAGTTACAATCCCCTCTGTGGGGATGTCCAAACCGGCACAAATTCCCAACAAAGTGGTCTTGCCACTCCCTGAAGGCCCAACTATAGCCAATGTTTCCTTTTTGGTAACACTGAAATTGATATTTTCAAGCACCGAGAGCTGCCTACCGGAGATAGAAAATGTTTTTGAAACTTTATTTACATTAAGCATCAGAAGTAATTTAATTGACTGATTGTAATATTACCACTAATTCTTTTTAAATTGACCCCAATTTTGTGAACGGGATATGATGAATTTGGTTTTTTCTATAGTATTAATATTTAGTATGATGTTCTCTCAAGTTGATGATGAGCCTAAAACCATTATCTTTTATGGTGATAGTATTACAGCAGGTTACGGTATCGGAACAGACTTTGCCTTTCCTGAGTTGATAGAACAAAAGCTTATCAAAGACGGACACCAGGTAGAGATAGTGAATGCCGGGCTAAGCGGTGAAACCAGTGCCGGAGGTGTTACAAGAATAGACTGGATACTAAACAGGAAGTTTGATGTTTTTGTACTGGAACTGGGAGCCAACGATGGGCTCAGGGGAATTCCTGTTGATGAAACCAAGAAGAATCTCAAGATAATCATAAGTAAGGTCAGAGATAAGTACCCTGAAACAAGTATACTGGTTACTGGTATGATGGTGCCCCCCAATATGGGAGAAGAGTACTCAGTGGCCTATCAAACCATTTTCTCTGAGATTGCCAGTGAAGAAAATGTAAATCTGATGCCGTTCCTCCTTAAAGATGTAGCAGGTTTGGAAGAATTAAACCAGCCGGATGGCATCCATCCTAATGTTGAAGGACATAAGATAATTGCTGAGAACCTGTATCAATATGTAGTTGAAATGCTTTAATATTTCAGAATTTTAGTTGCAACCCTATACCATTTTGGGTAATCCCCAGATTTAAATACATATGATGCCTTGTAGTAGAATGCAATCCTTCATTATAAATTGTTACTGCCTTTTTTGTTTGTAATGTGTGAATGGTAAATAATGTAACCGCTGCAATTTCGAAACCAAGTGCTAAGCCCATATATACTATTAACATTTTATCAATTCCAGATTCTAAATTCATTATTCCAATATTATTAGGGGTTGTCAACATGCGGTGAATTCCTAAATAACCCGTTAATAATGCAGCCCCACCTGTACCCAATGCCCAATACATTGTATTTCGCGCCTTAGTAATTGTTTTATATGCTTCTGGATTCGATTTCATTATGGGTGCTAATGCATTAAATCTCAGTCTTTGGTCATTCTGGTAATACCTGTATGATGTAAAAAAGTTTTTCCTGATTTCGATAGGTTTATCCTGAGTTTGCGAAAAAGACAAAACTGGAAGAATAAGGAAAACGCTACTAATAATTAATGCTTTCATAAAACAAAAAATTTAACAAATAATACTAATAAATCTCAAAGTAACATGATTTTTAACGACAAGTGTAATTTTAACATTTAAGTTAAAGATGATAATTGGTAAATTGTTTGTTGTGCATTAGTTATTATTTGAATCATTTAACTATCATTTTGTAATAAATTGCACCCAACTTATACCAATTGAAATATAACAGGTGTCGTGAGTGATATTTTAAATCCCAGAGATTCACAATATGCATTATTGAAGGATAATGAAGGTATTATTCATAAGCTTTGCTTTATGTATAGTGATAACCAGGAGGAATACAAGGATTTGAGGCAAGAGGTGAGCTATCAGCTGCTTAAATCTTATCCGAAGTACAAAGGAGAAAGCAAATTAAGTACCTGGGTTTATAAGGTAGTACTTTACACTGCTTTGGCTTACATAAGAAGCAAACCAAAAGGCCATCATCCTATTGATAATATTGATTTCGCCATAGATGAGAAAGAGGACAATGACTGGAACATAGTGCTGGAGCAGATTAAAAAGCTTCCCGATGTAGAGAAATCACTTGTATTTCTTTACCTGGAAGGCAATTCCTACAAAGAGATTGCCGAAATCCTGGGCATTACTGAATCGAATGTTGGGGTGAAACTCAATAGAATAAAGAACAAATTGAAAGAGTATTTTAAAGAATAATAATGGAACTGGAGACTATTAGAACCGTATGGCAATCAAAAAAGCCGGTTAGCTATTCGCAGGAAGAGCTTGACAGCATTTATGACATTAAGAAGGCCAACTCTCTTACACAGTTAAGAAATGCATTTACCACTGATCTGGTGATGGCTTTAGTCCTTACAATTGTGTTTATTGCCATTTTACAGGTTCTTAACTTCGACAGCAGCAATTTCTGGTCAGTTTGTATGGCTGTCCTCGCTATTCAGCACATAGTTTTCTACCTGATCCAACATAGTCTAATAAAAAAATACCAGGCATTTGAAGAGAATGTTTCTTTCTCTATTGAAAGGTCAATAAGCCGTTTAAGGTCTCTACTCTGGTTCTATCGGATTTGGCCTGCGTTCTTGTCGGCCGGACTATACAGTTTTTATATTAACCAGTTCACTCCTGGCTGGTCTACCACAACCATTGCATTAACAGGAGTTGTAATTATATTAGGTGTAGGTGTATTGGCTAATTATATCAGTGCTGTAATGATCAGGAAGCATATTGTGCAATTGCAGGATATTAAAGAGGAGTACAAGGGAATTAGCTAATATTAAGTCTTTATACTTTTGTCATACCGAACCGCTGCCTAGTGATGAGGTATCTTTGCCATAACCATCAACTAACATTCTTTTGGGCAAAGATGCTTCTCAAGCTAAAGCCTGATCAGCATGACAATAATCAATAACAAACTATTTACAATACTTCTAAATCACAGCTTCCGCTTCTTCTACACCCAATTTTTCAGCTTTTCGTAAGTCCTTGCATGTGTTCAGTTTTTATGGCTTAAATAATTATCTTTATCTTACTTGTAGTTGCGGTGGGAATAATGTAGAGTATTATTCCGTATACTTGAAAAGAAAAAACAACAGTAAGTTTACAATAGCTCCTAATTATGGTAAAAAAAATAAATCGTACTGTTATTCTAATAATTGGGTTTGTTACAATTCTTATAGTCGGCAATCAGATTGTTATTCGTCAATATGAAATTTCCTCGGATACATTGCTGCTGGAGTATCATGAAATGCATGCCCTTCAGGAATTTAAATTTTCTTTAGAACTCTTGCAGAATTATTGTCTGGATACAAAAAACCAAAATATTCATCTTAATAAGATAGATTCATTACTTGCAAATGTTGACCTGATGAGAATCAACTGTGAAAAATATGTTACAAAAAGGCACCTTGATTTACATTGGGATAAGGTATTGGCCCCGTACAATAAATTAGCCTCAATGAGTCTTGAATATATTCCTGTTTCTGATTATAAAAATATTAAATCATACATCAATGAAATCCAGTTGGTTTTAGACAATATGATATTAGAAACCAAAGAAGAGATTAGGGAAACAGAAGACAGGAACTTTACATTACAAAAGCATGGTACTTTAACTCTATTATCAGTTGGAATTCTATTTATTATTATAATTTCTATTCTAAGTGCTTATGCGGCTAAAAATATAAGCACCCCTATACAGGAGCTCCTTTCTACTTTTAAGAAACTGGGAGCAGGAGGAAAGAATATCCGGGCTACCATAAAGAGCAATGATGAGTTTGAACAACTGGCCAGTGAATTTAATAGCATGATTGACCAATTGGAAAATACTACCGTCACCCTTGAATATGTAAGAAATATAATTGATAGTATATATGGAGCCTTATTTGTCACAGATAATAATGGTGTGATTATATCATGCAATAAAACTGTAACCAAATTACTGGGTTATGAAAAAAGTGAACTGATCAACTCAAGTATTACCAGGCTATTTATTAGTGAAGATGGATCTAATGGAAGTGAATCAAAGAAAAACAATTTGTTGGGTGAGAGGTTGAAAAAATACTTAAACGAGTCAGAATTAATTAAATGCCGGAATGGTAAGACTATACCTGTACTTACGACATGTACTTCGCTGGAGACAAACGATGAAGAAGGCTTAATAGTTGTTGTTCATGATATAACAGAGAAAATTGAATATCAAAAGCAACTCGAAGAATCAAAAAGGAAAACCCTGGCTGCAATTAATGAAGCACAAGAAGTGGAAAGGACTAGAATTGCCACCGAACTCCACGATAGTTTAGGCCAAAAGTTGTCCGCAATTTTCTATGCTTTACAAAACACTTTGGAAGACAAAAAAGATACTGGTAAAATAAAGGATATTCAAAAACTTGTTGATGAAACAATATCTGAAACAAGGAGTATATCACATAGTATTATGCCCGGTGCTTTAAAAGATTTTGGACTTTGTGCTGCACTCAAGGGACTGGTAGACACTACTAATAAATTACAAGACATTAGCTGTTCATTTAATCACTATGACTTTGAAACACGGCCAAACCCAACTATTGAGAAAGTGGTATATCGAATATGTCAGGAAGCATTAAATAACATTTTAAAGCACTCAAAAGCTTCCAATGCAGTTATTCAATTATTTAAATCAAAAGACCTGTTAACATTAATGATTGAAGATGATGGTGTCGGTTTTAACGTTGAAGAGCTGGATGCGAATATGAATAAAGGAATAGGTCTACTTAGTATAAAAGAAAGAGTGGCATTTTATAAAGGAATACTAACAATAAATTCTTCTCCCAATAATGGAACTGAAATAATTGTTGAAATTCCTTGTATGTCGTAACTTTAGTTAAACAGTTATTTACAACTTGATGATAAAAAATTAGTAGAAGTGAGTAACCATACAACAATTCTAATAGTTGATGACCATGATCTTATTCATAATGGTATAAGCGACATACTGCATGATGCTACTGAATATAGGATTATTGCACATGCTTATAATGGAGATGAGGCAATCAAAAAAGCAAATGAGTTAAACCCCGATATAATATTAATGGATATTTCAATGCCTATTAAAAATGGCATTGAAGCCACTACTTCGATTCTTTCATCAAACCCTGAAATAAAAATAATTGCCCTTTCTCAACATGAAGAAAACGAATATATCGTTCAAATGATGAAAGTAGGATGCTATGGCTACCTGTTGAAAAATTCACGAAAAGATGAGATTTTGAGAGCTTTAGATGATGTTAAAATGAACAAAAAATACATGAACCCAAACATCATTGATAAAATGTTCTTAGATAATAATGATGATGTTAAAAATAAATCTATCTTAACAAGACGAGAGCTTGAAATTCTAAATGGTATAGCAGAGGGTAAAACCAATCCTGAGATTGCAGATTCGTTGATAATCAGTGTTAGAACTGTAGAAACTCACCGAAGGAATATAATGCAAAAACTAAAAGCCAATACTGTAGTGGATTTGCTACGAAGCGCCTCCAAACTTAAACTAATCGACTTCTAGACTTTCTTCCCTCCTTTCTACGTAGTTTATGGTATTTAAATACAAAATCAATGGTATTGTACCACGATGATGCCATAAATAACTTTACACTAAGATTAAATCGAAAAACAGATATGAAAAACTTATCCAAATTCACTGTTGGCTTATTCCTTTTGTCAGGAATATTTATAGCCTGTAATACTGAAACGGAAGATCCAGATCCTACACCGGAATTGGCTTTTGTTGGCTCAGAAAATTGTCAGACCTGTCACTCTGAAAAGTATACTAGTTGGATTGGTTCAGGTCACCCATATAAGTTTAGTGTTATATCAGATGGTACGGCACCAGAATACCCCGCAGAAGCTATTAATTTCCAGAGCACATGGTTGACCGGACTGGGAGATGGTTCTCATACATGGGATGATATTGCCGGGGTTATTGGTGGTTATGGTTGGAAAGCACGTTTTGTTGGAACTGATGGTCATATAATCGGTACAGCAGGAAGTTCATTCAGTACTGGTGCTGGTCATAATCAGATTAACTTCTTTGGCGGTGTTAACCTTGGATGGGTAGATTATGAGAAAACCAATGATGCAAAACTTTATAATTATGGTTGCTTTAAATGTCATACTACAGGGGGAACACAAGATGGCACATGGTTAACCGGAGTTGATGGTTTAGGTAGTTTTACTGAAGGTGGTATTGGTTGCGAAAGTTGCCATGGACCAGGTAGTATACATGCTGATGATCCTAAAACTGATAACATTGATAGAGTATATGAATTCGCTCATCTGGACAATACATCCGGTGGTTTAACTATTGATGGAACAGTTATTACACCAAGCGAATCAGGTGATGATATTAATTTCTTATGCGGAACATGTCATAACAGAGGTTATACCAACCTTATCGACTCTAAAGGTGGATTTATCAAGCATCACGAGCAATGGGATGAATTAGTAAGTGGTGTACACTCTACCTTAAACTGTACTGATTGCCACAACCCTCACAAAAGAACTATATGGAATGGAGACGGACTTGTTAAAAACTGTACCGATTGCCATAGTACTGTAGCAACTACAAATCACAGTACAGGTGCAACTTGCGTGGATTGTCATATGCCTTATGCAGCCAAATCAGGAACAACAATTGGTGACAGTGGCTACGAAGGTGATATAAGATCACATTTAATGAAAATTGCAGTTAGTGGAGAATCTATATTCACAGCAGATGGTTCTGCCGTTATAGATAATGGGACGGATGATCCTGCTCTTAACGTTGCATTCGCTTGTTTAGGATGCCATAACAGATCTTCTACAGATAATATTACAGACAAAACAATAGAACAGGCACTTGCCAGTGCAGCGGCAATGCATCAATAATTTGGTTAATTTTTTCAATAGAATCCCTCGAAATTATTCGGGGGATTTTTTTTGTAAAACTATTTGCAATACTTCTTAATCGCTGCTTCTGCTTCCTCAACACCTAGTTCCTCTGCTTTGCGGAAGTCCTTGCATGCGCTTTTACGTCTTTTGGAATAGACATTGAGTGCACCACGATAATAATAAGCCCTGCCATTTTGCGGATTTACCCGGATCGCATCATTATAATCCTGTAAGGCTTCTCCTGTATCGCCTAGTTTAAAGCTCGCTTTGCCCCTGAACATTAAACCTTCGCTACTTTGGGGGAACTTTTTCACAACTTCATTAAACTGAAAAAAGGCATTTTCAAAATCTTTATTCTTATAGCAAATATTCCCCCTGCTTAAATGGGCCTGAATATGATCAGGTTCGAGGTACAATACCGACTCAAAATCAGCAATGGCTTTTGACTCCTCTCCCAATTCTTCATAAGCTCGTCCACGGTTATAAATTATCTCGATGCTACGGGGTTTAATAGCCAACACTTTGTTGTACTCTTTCACGGCATTCTCATAATCTCCCTTTTCAAAATAATATTCTCCAAGGTCAGTTTTCTTCCCGCTACACCCTATGTGCACAATGGTTATAGCAAACAAAAATGCTGCTATTGATAAATTTCTCACGTAATCCTTATTCTATTGTTTCTAAAAATTTTTCTACCGCATCCCAATACCTCAACGAGTCACCAAATTTAGACCAAAGGGCACGAGAACCATGATTACCAGCCGTTTCGGGTAAAAAATAATATTTGCTTTCTGAGGGGATTGCCTCATAAATTTTCCACCAGCCAGCTTTTTCGCCCTTGGCAGAGGTTATAAATACAGGAGCAGTGATTTTTGCTGCGCCTTCCGTAATATAAGTTGCTGTCTTCCCCTGGCTCTTGAAATATTCACCAGGTGAAAATGATAAAACTGCATCAATTAAGTCGGTATGTTCACCGGCATAACGAAGTGCCAATGCTGATGAATAGGAACTACCCCATATTATAAGTTTCCCTTCAGCAAAATACTGTTTAGCATATTTAACTGCAGCATCAATATCAGGATAGGAATCAATATACCGGGTTTCCTTCATGGCCTTTTCTGCCGAAATAGTAGTTTGGTTCACCACACCGTTAACCTCTCCCCCTGACCTAAGGTCCACGGCCATACAGTTATATCCTAATAAATTTAACCTGGGAGCTATTTCTTCATATTCACCCCGACTCCACCTCGCCTGGTGAAACAAAACAATCAATGGAGCTGTTTTGTCATGTGTCATATATAAATCAGCTGTGATGGTAATACCATCAGCTGATTCGAACGAAATAGTTTTCTTTTCCTGACTTTCGAATACCCACAGACTTAATAACAGAACAATTAGTTGCATAATATTGTTTTGTACAAATTTACCTATTACCCCCTAATATTAACTATGCTGAACTCTTAAACTACCGTTATTCTTATAGGATATAACAATTCCTGAAACAGAAATGTTGATGGGGTGCAAGTCAATCATCCAGCAATGCCGGTTTATTGCGTAATCCACTATAATCTGCCAATTCTATCCCAGCATGCCCGATAAACATCTCAGCCTCTACCTTCAGTGGTATTTTATTTTCATCATCTGATATCCATGCCAGAATAGCATCTTCACCTTCAAATATCGAATTATCTGGCATAACCGGTCTGAATACAACACTTTTAAAGGTACCTGCCTTTGTTTCGACTGGCTCTCTCTTATAACAAACTATTTCGAGGTCATAAAATGTATCGTCCAGAAATGATTTAATAACAACTGTGTCATTTATCTGAACCTTATCAAAATCAAGAGTTCTCATATGCATGAAACCTGAAATCATTCCACGGGTAATCCCTTCCATTTTATATTCCTGCACTTCCTTGAAGGTTTTGGTGTCAAAATCAAAATCCTTTACCTTGATCAATGAATCCTCTTGAAAAAACTCAGTAATATCCAACTTCTTATACCTTCCTTCAATTAGGTTACGATAAGCCATATGAGTTACAAGGGTAGAAGTGTCTACCAAAGACATCCAGTGATCATCAACAGGTGCCACAATACTTAGCCAGGTACTGGTTTTTCCAAAAACATCTACCTTATAGCTTGGATTATCATGAAAATTAACATTGGTCTCATGAATCTTCCAGGACCCATGACCCACAGGAATAAATCCAAAGTATGCTTTATACTCAAGGTATTCACCTTTGAAAAAGGCATTATTTTCAATCTTACCATCGCTTTGAATAAAGCTGCTTAAGATTACTATTGCTAAAATACCTATGATAAGCTCTCTTCTCATTCCAACTTTTATGTATTGATTGACAAACAATATGCCAAAATAAAAGTATTCAACAAGACCATCGAGGTACAGGCTAAATTTTTACTTAAAATTTTGTGCATTATCATTGTTATATCGAATCTTATACTACGTTGAAACAAACCATTGCCATAGCTTCTACCCTTAAACCTGTAATCGATCCCAGGGTATATGAAAAAATAGGTATAAGCCTGGGAAGGAGTGGTAAATATAATGTGCACATATTCGGTGCTTATCCTACTGCAAAGTCAGACCATTTATCCCTATTCCTACACCCGGTCTCTCTTACAAGAAGTTCAATTTTCAAACGACTAATACTACCTTTTAAACTATATCGGCAAATCAAAAAGGTAAAGCCCAACCTGGCAATTATCACTACCCATGAACTTCTCCTGACCGGTCTCCTTTTAAAGCTCTTTACCCGTTGCAAACTCATTTATGATATCCAGGAGAATTATTATAATAATTTAATTTTTCAAAGAAACTATCCCTGGGGAATCAGGCATATGTTAGCAGGTGTAATCAGGTTACGTGAGATTATCTATACCCGTTTTTACAATCATTTTATCCTTGCAGAAAAATGTTATCAAGAAGAACTAGGTTTTATTGGCAGCCGATATACCATACTAGAAAACAAATTTGCAGCACCGGAGCAACCAATTGAATTTATCCGGCAAGACAAGATTACACTTCTTTTATCCGGGACCATAAGCGAAGCGTATGGTGTTCTGGAAGCAATCAGATTTTTCCGTCATCTACCCCCAGACGAATTCGAACTTACCATTATTGGGCACTGTCCCGGTAAGAAGACTTACGATCAGGTAACCACATTGATTCAAGGACTTGATAATGTAAATAACATGGCTTCTCTACAACCTGTTCCGCATACTGAAATCCTGAAGCAAATAGGTAATAAAACAATAGGTATTTTACCATACCAACCTAACAAAAGCACAGAAAATAAGTTACCCAGTAAGCTCTATGAATATATCGGATTAGGTATTCCTGTGCTTATTTCGCCCAATCCACTCTGGGAGATGTTAATAAAAAAGTATAATGCCGGTCTGATTGTTGATTTTATCACACCTCCTCCAATTGATAATATTCGCAATAGCTTTTCTTTAATCCATGATAGATTATCAACTGATTTAAAAGAAGTTATGTGGAATGACGAGGAAAACAAAATCTTGTCACTAACAGACAACCTAATTTAATCATTTACGTATTTAAGTTATGCCTAAAATATTTTTTAGGTATGTCTAAATTTATTTTTAACTTTGTTTAAAATAAATTGAACATGCTTACGCAATCAGAAGAGAATTATCTTAAAACAATCTACAGCTTATCAAGCTCAAAGAAGAAAATTGTGAGCACCAATGCCCTGGCTGAAGCATTAAACACTAAGGCTGCTTCCGCTACTGACATGATACAAAAGCTTCATAAAAAAGGACTGGTGAGCTATCATAAATATCAGGGGGTTGCTCCTACTACAACAGGTGAAAAAGAGGCACTTCAAATAATAAGGAAGCATCGTTTGTGGGAAGTGTTTCTTGCGCAAAAACTGAAATTTAACTGGGATGAAGTACACGATATTGCGGAACAGCTAGAGCATGTTACCTCACCTAAACTTACTGAGCAACTCGACATCTTTCTCGGCAGGCCCAAGTACGATCCACATGGGGATCCTATTCCAAATGCTGATGGCGAGATGGAAGCAAGGCCTTCGGTTACTCTTAATATGTTGACACCCGGTGACTGTTGCACGATGATAAGTGCCCGCGACACCTCCAATGAGTTTCTTTTATATTTGGATAAAATAAAGATTTCATTGGGAGCCAATATCCAGATCCTGGACTTTTTCGAATACGATGGCTCCTATTCAATATTGGTAGATGACAGGTCTCCATTAACCATTTCTGGCAAGGTAGCAGAAAACATTTATGTAGAAGTATCATGAGTCCGGCAGCCTTAAATCTTATCATATTCTTTAGCATTGTTCTGGTGGTTGGACTAGCCCTGTTACTGACCGGAAAACGAATTTCTATTCAGGGAAAATTCCGTAAGTTGGAAGTTTTAAGAGAAGATATTTTGAAGCAGTTATTCCATGTTGAAAATGGAAAAAGAACGGCTACCATCAGTGATCTTTCAGGCGTATTGAAAATAAGTCGTACCAAGCTTCTGCCTATCATTGAAAGTATGACAAGTGAAGGCGATATTAATCTTGAAGACGACAAGCTCTTTTTAAGTGAAGCAGGTAAAGAAAAAGCACTGAAGATTATTAGAACTCACAGGTTATGGGAAAAATATCTTGCAGAAAAAACTGGACATGAAGCAGAAGAGTGGCATTACATGGCAGAGCAGATGGAACACAAACTGGATGACAATGATCTGGCGAAGCTTACTGCTATCCTTGGTGATCCATTATATGACCCTCATGGCGATCCCATACCAAGCAAAGAGGGACAGATTATAGCAGTAAAATGGCAACCACTGCCTTCTTTCCCTGTGAACCAACCAGGAAAAATTGTTCATATCGAGGATGAACCCGCTGTTGTATATGAGCAAATACTGGAAAAAAGGATATTTATTGGCTCTCATATCATCATTACTCGTTCATCTGCCAATGAGATAGTCTTTAAATGTGAAGGGCAAGAACATAAACTCTCTCCTATAGTGGCAGCCAATATTAACATTGAACCTTTGGACGAGGGAGAGCTATTTGAAGACAATGCCATTCGATTATCAGCATTGAAAACAGGTGAATCTGCCAGCATTATTGGGTTATCGCAGGAATGTCGTGGGGCTAACAGAAGAAGGCTACTGGACCTTGGCCTATTACCCGGCACCGAAGTTAAAGTTGATATGTTTAGTCCGATGAAAGACCCGGTGGCATACCAGATAAGAAATACATCCATAGCCTTAAGAAATTCACTGGCTGATTTAGTACTCATTAAAAAGCTATACGATGGAAAAGAATGATTTTGAAGCTTGTTCAGACTGTGCTTTTCATAATGCCGAGGGATTGAAAAAACTCGGTATTGATACTCGTGACACCAATTTTGTAGTGGCACTGGCCGGTAATCCAAATACCGGTAAAAGCACTGTATTCAATGCGCTTACAGGTCTCAGGCAGCATACCGGCAATTGGCCCGGCAAGACCGTACTGCGTGCCGAAGGAGGTTTTGCATTTAGTGGGTATAAGTATAAGCTGATAGACCTGCCTGGAACTTACTCGTTGCTCTCAACCTCCCAGGATGAGGAAGTGGCAAGAAATTTCATTCTCTTCGGCCAACCGGATGTTACTATTATTGTTGTTGATGCAACGAGGCTGGAAAGAAACTTAAACCTTGTGCTACAAGTACTGGAAATTACAGATAAAGCTGTTTTATGTCTGAATTTATTGGATGAAGCAGAACGGCATAACATAGAAATTGATGAGCGAAGCCTTGCCCGGGAATTGGGGATACCGGTTGTGGGCACTACAGCAAGAAGTAAGAAAGGAATACCAGAGCTTTTAAGCACAATTAATGATGTAGCTACCGGTAAAATTGTATGTAAACCCCATAAAGTCAAAAACCTGCCGGATTCGGTTGAGAATCTTATAAGTAAGCTGGAACAAGAGGTTGAAAAGAAATTTCCCGGTTTGCCTAACAGTCGCTGGGTAGCTTTTCGTTTGCTCGAAGGAGATGTAAGGATGACAGAAGCCGTGTTAAATAATGAATTAATGGAACTGGTAAGAAAATGAGTAAATCAGAAGAAAAAAAATCAATTATTGATCTGGCATCTGAACTACGCTGGAAGATTGGTGACAATTTCCATGATAAGCTCACCGAAGGGATCTATTCTGATGCAGCTGATGTGGCCTCAAAGGTTGTTTCGAAAGATAACAATAAGAGAGATTACACGCTGGACAGCAAGATAGACAGAATTGTAACCAGTAATATCTGGGGATTCCCAATCATGATTGGTATTCTGGCAGTTGTACTCTGGTTAACAATTGAGGGGGCCAATTATCCCTCAGGATTATTATTCAACCTGCTTATTGATACATTTTATCCAATCTTAAAAGGGTTCTCAACTAAAATTGGTATGGTTTGGTGGCTGGATGGGCTCCTCATAGATGGTATATACCTCGCCCTGGCATGGGTTATTGCTGTGATGTTGCCACCTATGGCCATTTTTTTCCCTCTCTTCACCTTGCTTGAAGATTTCGGATATCTTCCAAGGGTTGCTTTTAACCTTGACGCCTTATTTAGAAAAGCAGGTGCCCATGGAAAGCAGGCGCTCACCATGAGTATGGGCTGGGGCTGTAATGCTGCAGGTGTTATCGCAACACGAATCATTGATAGTCCCAGGGAGCGACTAATAGCCATAATTACCAATAATTTCTCATTATGTAATGGAAGATGGCCTACACAAATTTTAATAGCAACTATTTTCATTGGCACGCTTGTACCGGAATCCTTCTCAGGTCTGGCAGCTTCATTTTCTGTAATCACTATAGCATTGTTAGGTGTGGTGTTTATGTTTATCACCTCATGGGGATTATCAAGAACAGTTTTAAAAGGTGAAGTGTCTACCTTCACTCTTGAGCTTCCGCCCTACCGTCCGCCACGATTCTGGCAAACTGTTTATACCTCTATAATCGATCGTACTTTGATTGTACTCTGGCGAGCCATCGTATTTGCTGCCCCTGCCGGTGCAATTATCTGGCTGGTGGGTAATGTGAATATCGGGGAGATGGCACTCGCAGACCACATGATCGGATGGCTGAATCCATTCGGATTATTTATTGGATTGAATGGTGTTATTCTCCTGGCCTATATCATAGCAATTCCTGCCAATGAGATTATTATTCCAACAATACTGATGCTGACTGTTGCTAACCTGAATATTATGGGGGTAGGCAGTGGTGATGGCGTTATGTTTGAACTCGAATCAAGCATGGAAACCGGTGAGATCCTTGCTGCGGGTGGTTGGACCTTGCTCACAGGCATCAATCTTATGCTCTTCAGCCTGGTGCATAATCCTTGCAGCACCACCATTTACACCATCTACCAGGAAACCAAAAGCTGGAAATGGACGACCATTGCCAGTATCCTACCTGTGATAATGGGACTGCTAATCACTTTTCTTGTGACCCAGATTTGGAACATAGTAAATTAGAAGAACAAATACAGAATTGGGTATTTCGAAAGATGACGATTAAAGTTGTCAAAGACTTATGTTAAAATGTTTGCATGTACAAGCAAATGTAATTTATATTGTAATTTCAGTTATTTTCAATGATTTAAATTTGTATGTACAAGCATTCTAAAAACTGAAATATGACAGGAATTGCCAGTATCCTGCCTGTGATCATGGGATTGATAATCACTTTTCTTGTGACCCAGATTTGGCACCTTATTGTATAGCAACTTTTTCTAGCTCCATAGGAGCTTAATAATATAGCATCGGGTGAAACCCGATTACATAGAAAACTGCAATGCAAGCGCCATAGGTGCGCAATTAAATTAATGAAAATAATCAGTTACCCTTTTCTGTGGAACCCAAAACAGAATCTGAAAGTTGAATTGCCGATCAAGTAAATTATGTTGCTTGGATCGTGGTAAATCTTCACCTTTAATAGAGTAATATAAATACCATATCATGAAGAAATACCTGCTACACTCATTCTTGTCATATTTCATTATTGTATTATTTGTACTGAGTGGTTCTTTAGTACAGGCACAATCAACATTCCCGGGTAAAAAGTGGAAGGTTTCTAAAGATCCGGCAGAACTGGGTTACTCAATTGAAAAACTAAATACGGCCAAGAAGTTTGCCGACAGCATTAATTCAGCCGCTGTGGTTATCGTGGTAGATGGTAAGATATTATTTGAATGGGGCGAGGTTGATAAAAAATACATGACCCATTCCATAAGAAAAAGTGTACTGAGTGCGCTTTACGGCAACTATGTAAGGTCTGGTATAATAAATCTGGATGCAACAATGGCCGATCTGGGAATTAATGATGAGCCTCCTCTTTCTGATGAAGAGCTAAAGGCAACAGTAAGGGATTGCATCAAAGCCAGGTCTGGTGTTTATCATCCTGCCTTATATGAATCCGAAGGAATGAAGAGGCGTAAACCAGCGCGCCATACCGAAAAGGCTGGTATCCATTGGTACTATAATAACTGGGATTTTAATGTGGCAGGAACCATTTTCAAACAAACCACCGGTAAGGATATTTTCGAAGCCATTGAAGAAGAAATTGCCAAACCAATTCAAATGGAGAGTTTTGAAGCAAAAGATGGCTGGTATGTTACCGGAGAGGAATCAATTCACCCAGCCTATCCATTCAGAATAACTGCCCACGATCTTGCGAGGTTTGGATGGCTAATGCTGAATAGAGGAAATTGGAATGGCAAACAGGTTGTTCCGACCGATTGGGTAGACGAGAGCACAGCCTACCATTCCGATGCAACACTTTACTCGTATGACGGATATGGTTATATGTGGTGGGTGGCAAGGAAAAACAATAAATATCCTCATCTTGCCAACCTAACCCTTGAAAATGGAGCATATTCAGCAAGAGGGGCAGGTGGTCATGTAGTCTTGGTTATTCCGGATCATAACATGGTTATAGTTCACCGTGTTGATACCGATATCAAAGGCAATCGTATATCGTATAATACCTTTGGCAAACTGGCAGCTCTAATCCTGGAGGCAAAAAAGTAAATTGAATAATTATCTCATTAAATCAAATATCATGGCAAAACAATTGCTTAACTCAATCTCAATTGCAGTATTAATTGGACTGTTTATTAGTTGTCAAAGTCCTGATTATTCTCAAGAAAAATCTAAAATCGCTGTTATTAAATATCAGCATGAAACCTGCACTTTTTGTCCGGGCGGTGATACAGAAATTGATGATTGGTCAGTAACTGAAGCTGAAGATGTGCTAAAATCGGGTAGCTATATCCGTGGATTTGTGCATACAGCCAATATGTATGACGGGATAGAGCTGGTGGGAATTAAATCTCCGAATAATGTATTTGGCGGCTCTTCACGTAGCTGGAACAGCAAGGAAAGCTTTGATCATTTTATGAATATGATTCTTGAGGATTTAAAAAGTAAAATGCCTGTTCAGGGTGTTTATCTGTCTTTACATGGAGCCCTGGCCGTAAAAGATGTTCCCCGTCCTGAGGCTGAGATAGCCAGAAGAGTTCGTGATTTGGTTGGGGATGATGTTCCCATTGCGGGATCATTTGACCTGCATGGTAATGAAGACAAGGAGTTTTTAAAATGGGCTGATGCTGCATTTGTAACTAAACGCTATCCGCATTACGATGCCTTTATTCAGGGAGGCCGCTCTGCCACATTTTTGTATCGGGCAATGAATGATGAATACCAAGCCACAACGGCTACAAGAAAACCACCTATTATCACGGCTACTGTTTTACAGTGGACTGGAGAATCCTCATCCATGAAGATCATGGAACGTGCCAGAAGATGGGAAGCAAGGCAAAAAGATACCTAT
>JBDLIU010000023.1:0-29834 GCA_039714715.1 Bacteroidota bacterium | reverse complement strand
GAATTGAGCCTCTTTAAGGTCGGATGCCCGATAGATTTCAGCACAACGTTCCAATTTTTCAACTATTATTTAGGGATGGTTGCCAGTATAACGTCTTGTTTATAAAGAAAGGAATTGTAATAAGGATCATATGTTATATGTAGTTTAGGTAGGTTTAGTTTTAGGTTAGTAGTTTAAGTTTCGGGTACTGGATGCAAGGGTGGTTTTATGCCATCCATCAATCCGGTACCTGATGTTTATGTGTATTCGTAATATTTAGTAATATTCAAATTGGGAATGAAGAGTAATAGTTTATTTTTGGTATTATGAATCCTAACTAACTATCCTTAAGTGGACGATCAAGAGACTCTCAAACGAATTAGAAAGAACGACAAGAAGGCCTTTGAGGAAATATTCCGTGAGTATTATCCCAGTCTGCATGAATATGCACTCTTTTATGTTGGAAATACTCAACTGGCTGAGGATATTGTCCAGGATGTTTTTCTTAAGATTTGGAATACGAGAAACCGATTGACCATACAATCCTCACTCAAGGGTTATCTGATCAGAGCCATCCACAATCATTGTATTCAATACCTCAGACACCAGGTGGTAAAACAAAAGTACCAGGTTATTCATCAGGCAAAAATGGAAGAAGCCCTTATAATGAATCGCCTCTATTTTGAATGTGGATTATCAAAGTTATTTAAAGATGATATTGTGTCTCTTGCAGATAAAGCCATTGATACTTTACCTGAAAAAACACGTGAAATATTTGTCCTGAGCCGGCATAGATTTCTAAAAAACAGTGAGATCGCGAAGAAATTCAATATCAGTGAGAAGTCAGTAGAATATCATATTTCCCGGGCATTGGATTTATTGCGTAAACAATTGAAGGATTACCTGCCGGTAGTTCTTATCACCTTAATGATGGCCTCACTCTAGAAACATCACGTTTCGTTTAGGGGTAAGCCTGTTAAACACGTCTTTAAAACAGAATTAATACTGACAATGGGTAAGAAAGAGTTTGATGAATCAATATTCGTTAAGTTCCTGTCTGGGACAGCAACGGATGGGGAAGCGGAAAAATTGATTAATTATTTGAAAGAGGAGGGGGAAAACAGATTAAGTTATTTCCGTCTAAAAAGGATCTGGCAGGAAAGCCATAAGAAATCGAAAGAGACCGGATTGATCGATAATTCCTGGGAACGATTGAAAATCAGAATGGAAGAATCAGGGAATGAAGAAAGGCCGGCCAGGAATTCCGATTTCAGGTTTTCATGGAGGAGATTGGCTGTCGCCGCCAGCATTACAATACTGTTAGGAACATCGGGGTATCTGGGATACCAGAAGTATCGTGTTTCTCAATTTCCGGCTAAAGAGCTACAAGTAAATGCACCTCTCGGATCAAGATCCAATATTGTGTTGCCAGATGGTTCAACCGTCTGGCTAAACTCCGGCAGCAAGCTAACATACAATGACAATTTTGGAAAAACAGGCAGAGAAGTTTCACTTGTAGGAGAAGCATTTTTTAATATAAAGCATCTTGGTAATACTTCTTTTATTGTAAACACAAGTGATCTCAAAATAAGGGTTCTTGGAACACAATTCAATGTTAAATCCTACCCCGATGAAAAAATCATTGAAACGACACTCATAAAAGGTAAAATAATAGTGGATAAAATCGGTGATGAAAAATCTGCTGCACCTATTGTTATGACCCCCAGCCAAAAATTGATTTATACAAAAAATGCTGGGATCGCAGAAATGGAATCTGTCGCAGATCAGACAGAGTCTGCAGAAGAAGCAGATGTGGAAGTAGTAAAGAAAGCAAGTGTTCGAATTATTAAAAAGATGAATCCTCAGGAAGACTCATCATGGAAGGATGGTAAGCTGATTATCAAGAGTGAATCACTTGAGATTTTGGCACGCAAACTGGAGAGGTACTATAATATCAATATCTCTTTCGCGGACGATTCGATTAAGCAGTTTGTGTTTTCAGGTACTTTAAATGAGGTAACCATAGAAGAGGTATTAAGGGCGCTGGAGAAGACTTCTCCGATCCGCTTCAATATACATAAAGATCAAGTGATCTTAACTTTAACCAAATAATGATTAAAAAAACATGCCTATGAAAAAGAAAAACCGGAAAATGCGCTAACATTTTCCGGTAGATCAGATTAAACCAAATTTCCAATTGCTTGAAGAAATCAGGAATTAATGTTTAACCTTAAATCCATTCAAATTTATGAAAACTAAAGCTAACCATGACATACCTTTTACTAAAAAGGGAGTTAAAAAAATTCTGCTAATCATGAAACTCACCCTGTTTCTTGCTTTTCTCACCGTGTTTCAGGTTTCTGCTACCAACATTTTTTCTCAGGCCAAGAGCGTTTCCATTGATATGCAAAATGTCACAGTCAAAGATGTTATTGAAGAAATTGAAGTGCAGAGTGGAATGAATTTCTTTTACAATGACGAACTCGCTGAGCTAAACACGGTGTTAAGTATCACTATGCTGGATAAACCCACACAAGAAGCCCTGGAAAGCACTCTGAATCAAGCGAATATGACATATGAAGTCATAAAGGATGATTTCGTGGTACTGCTACCTGCCAGGGTACCTGTGCAGGATCAACCTCAAGCGATTACCGGAACAGTATCCGATGAAAATGGAAATCCCATTCCCGGAGTTAACATTATTATCAAAGGAACAACCCAGGGAGCAATATCTGATGCAGATGGTAACTACACCATCCATGTTGATGATCCGGATGTAACACTGGTATTCTCGTTTATCGGAATGCTTACTCAGGAAGTCCAGGTTGGGAACCAGACAGAAATTAATATTACGATGGTCGCCGATGCAATAGGTATTGAAGAAGTTGTAGCTATTGGGTATGGTACTATTAGAAAAAGTGATTTAACAGGAGCTGTTGCAAAAGTAGAGGGTGAAACATTACAAACGAGGCCTGTAGCAAGGGTTGACCAGGCATTACAAGGGCAAATGTCAGGAGTTATGGTACAGCAAAGTGGTGGAAAACCAGGGAAAAATGCTAATATAAGAATCCGGGGGATCGGATCAATAACAGCAGGTGTTAATCCATTGTTTGTAGTGGATGGGTTCCCTGTTGATAGTGAAACATTTTCCAATATAAACCTTTCAGATATAGAATCGATTGAAGTGTTGAAAGATGCTGCATCTACCGCCATTTATGGGTCAAGAGGCTCAAATGGGGTAATATTAGTTACGACTAAAAGGGGCCAGGAAGGACAGGAATTGAGGCTTGATATAGATGCTTATACTGGTTTCTCAAATATTGAGAAGAGAATTCCCATGATGTCATCTCAGGAATATTTTTCTTATATGGCAGACGCAAGAGATGATAAGTACATACAACTTGGAGGTGATTTAAGCATTCCTCCCATGGAAAGAGATTTTAGGTTAAGATATGATCCAAATATGCTTAACGATCCTACCATCCCAACCTATGATCATTATGATGCAATTCTCCAGACAGGTCATTCACAATCTCTGGCACTATCAGCTTCAGGCGCATCTCAAAATGCAAGGTATAGAATTTCGGGGGGGTACTTTGACGAAAATGGAATTATTATAAATACTGGTTATACAAGGTATTCCTTTAAATCGAATATTGATATGGATGTGAATAAATTTTTAACACTGGGATTAAATTTAACATCATCTTATTCGATTTCAGAAGATAAAGATACAGAAGGAAGTTGGGGGAAAGTGTCAACCTTTATTCTTAATAATGTTCCTTTTCTTCCTTCTCGCCATGGATATTGGGGTGAATCAGATCCTTTTGATTTATGGTTCGCAGACCATAAAATTCCGGATGTTTTAGCAAAGTTAGAACATTTAGAAGATAAACAGACAAAAACACAGGTAATGGCTAATATTTTTGCCGAAGCTAAACTTCTACCGGAATTAACCTTTAAAACCAGCTTGGGAACAAACATTTTCGATGTTAGAAGGGATAGGTTTGAAGATCAAATTATGAGAAAGACTCAACTACCGAGAGGACAATATTGGGAATCTCAAGGGCTAAACTGGCTGAATGAGAATATTTTGAATTATACAGAAGTGTTTAATGAAAGACATAATGTAACTGCAATGCTTGGTTTTACCGTTCAAAAACAAGAAAATAAATCTGCTTATTTGATAGGGTCAGATTTTCCAAATGATTATGTGTCAACATTAAATGCCGCATCTACTTACAACGGTAATACCTATATGAGTGAATGGTCATTAATCTCCTACCTTGCCCGTGTGAATTACTCATTTTCCGAAAAATACTTGTTTAGTGCAAGTTTCCGTACAGATGGATCTTCTCGTTTTGGCCCTCAAAATAAGTGGGGACGGTTTCCTTCTGTGTCAGGAGGATGGCGAATTGACCGGGAAAATTTTATGGAACATGTACAATTTATTTCCCAACTGAAACTAAGAGCCAGTTGGGGGAAAACCGGGAATAACAACATAGGGGACTATAGTGCAATCGGAATTATGGGTTCTTCAAGTTATATTTTTGGCGCAAATGAGGATAAAACTTCGGGGGCACAGCCAGCAAATATATCCAATGAGAACTTAACCTGGGAGAAAACTGCAACCATTGATTTAGGACTTGATCTGGGATTGTTTCGTAATAGATTATTATTATCAGCAGATTATTATGATAGTCAAACGGATGATTTATTATTAAATGTTCCTGTTCCAACTTTTACCGGATTTTCTTCTGCAATTAAGAATTATGGGGAGGTTGAGAATGAAGGTTGGGATTTTGAATTAACATCGGTCAATACTAAAGGGGTTTTTAAATGGACTACGAATGCTAATTTATCACTTGTTAAAAATACTGTTAAGAGAATGGGTCCAGATAATGCTCCAATTTATCAAGGACCATGGTGGGCCAAAGTCAATTTAACAGAAGTCGGTTATCCAATCGGATCATATTACATGTATAAACAACTAGGTGTTTATAATACACAGGAAGAAATTGATGCCACGCCACACGTCGAAGGCAGCAGGCCAGGGGATATAATTATAGAAGATTATAATAAAGATGGAATAATTGATCTTAATGATAAACAAATTTTTGGTAGTAATATCCCTAAATATTTTTTCGGCATTACAAATTCTTTCAGCTACAAGGGATTTGATGCAATTATTTTTCTTCAAGGAGTAGGAGGCAATCAGATATTTGATCAAACGACACGGCTGTTTAGCAGGCCACAGGACTCCCATAAAAACCATTATGAATGTTGGGCCAACAGATGGCGTTCACCGGAAGAGCCTGGTGATGGAATGACTCCAAGAGCATCAGATCAACCAACCGGAGCAAGCAATGAAGTAACAAGTAGATGGCTGTATGATGGGGATTATATCAGGCTCAAAAATATAAGTTTGGGTTATACTTTTCCACAAGTTTTAACTAAAAAACTTAATATCTCAAACTTGCGCATTTATTTGCAGGGAGAAAACATTTATACATGGGACCACTTTGATTTTGGTCATACTCCTGAGGTAGATCTTTCAAATGGTAACCCTACTTATGCAGGTAATGCTTACGGTACTTATCCGTCAAAAAGAACATTATTACTTGGTATAGATATTTCCTTTTAAAAATTTAAAAAATTGATGCCATGAAAAAGTTAAATTTTAAAATAATATACATTATTGTAATCTTAAATATATTGTTTTCGTGTAGTGAAGATTTTATCGATCTTAACCCCATTTCAAATCCGAGTATAAAATCATTTTATCAAAAACAATCAGATTTTGAAGTGGCAATTGTTGGAACATATAATGCCTGGGGAGATATTCATTCGTTATTGTGGACTTGGTATACTGAATTAAGAGGCGATACATATACTGCTTATCAAGGTGATCAATATGAAATTAGCGAAAACAAGTTTAGTGAAAATGTAACTGCTGAAATGTGGGATGCACAGTATAGAATCATTACCTATTCAAACGTTATTTTGGATAGAATAGATAATATTGAACCTTTTGATGAAACAGTAAAGAGCAGGATTAAGGCAGAAGCCCGTTTCTTTAGGGCAGAAGCATATTTTGCATTGGTTCGTTTTTTTGGGGCTGTTCCGCTTATAGAACATGAGATAACCTCACTTGATGATTTAAAAATTGGCAGAACTGATGTTACTACTATTTATAATTTTATTATAGACGATTATAAATTTGCTGTTAATAATTTACCAACTGAAGTTTCAGCCTCAGATTATGGCAGATTATCAAAATATAGCGCAGAAGGCGAATTGGCCAGAGTTTACATAACGCTAAGCGGCAAGGTTTATAACCAAAACCGGTGGGCAGACGCCAAACCCTTATTAGAAGATATATTATATAATAGCCCTTATACGTTTACTGAATCTTATGAGGAGATTTTTGCCCGTGACGGTTCCGGTGAGAAAGGGGAGGAAATTATTTTATCTGCTATTTTTAAAGCTGAGGAAGGTGAAAACACAATGTATCAGACTCAGATGATGGGTAAATATGGTACCTTATCGTTATATCTTGAAGAAGGTGTAATGAATTCTTATGAAGACGGAGATATTAGAAAGGATATAAACGTTGCACCCGATTTTACCCGGATTACTGACGGGATTTATGTAGATATGCCTACTAATGTAAAATTCGATTATCTGTATGATATTGGAAGCGGATTTTCAGGGATGGATTTTCCGATACTTCGATATACAGATGTTATGCTTCTTTATGCTGAAACTCTGGCAGAAATTGATAATAATGTTCCTACACAATCTATTGAAATACTTAACCAAGTCCGAAATCGAGCAGGGTTGGTATCATTAACCATGGAGAATGTGCCGAATATTAATGCTTTCCGGATGTTCATGGAAAATGAACGCAGATCTGAATTAATGTTTGAATGTGTGAGGTGGTTCGATTTAGTAAGGACCGGTAGAGCAATTGAAGTACTGCGGGCATTGGGTAAAGATGCTGATGAAACTTGGTTGTTATTCCCAATTCCAGAACAGGAAATTGCTAAAGTTGGTAGCGATATACTACCGCAAAATCCGGGTTATTAATCGATTCTTTAACGATTATGAACTGAAGTTTCCTAGTAGATAAATTGTTGATAATGAGGGAAGCAGACACCGTTATACGGTCTTACCTCCACCCAGCAGAGAAAGCAGTTCAAGAAAGATAGGGCCGAGGATAGTCCGGGATACGAGCGGCGGTCAGAAGCAGACATTAGCAAAGCTAAACGTGTGACCAGGATGATTAGCAGGGCAGTAAAGAGGGGCTTTGAATTTGAATATGTCTTGTTTGACAGCTGGTTTTTCTCCAAAGAGATCCTTGCCCACATCGAATCGTTCCGCTCGAAAGCTATCAAGCTGGTAGCGATGGTGAAGATGGGTAAGAATAAGTACCGGGATTGTTTAAGTAGAAAGGAGATGGACGCAAACACGCTAAAGAAGGTTTACAAAAAGAGGGGTAAGGCAAAGCCTTGGTAGCATCTTTGACATGTTGAGTACGCAGGCACAGGAGGAGAACATCACCCGGTATCTGATGGATATATTCTGGGAGATCGTTCACGGGATCGGTGAGATACTGAAGGTGGATAGCATGGAACTTCTGGAAGAAATCATCCGGGATCATCAGAGGGCGGAGGAGATTACAAGGTTGTTAATGCCGGTTCTTGAAAGAAACCGAGCTGCATGACCTGCCAATGCTCTTGTAATGCGCTGTTATACAATAATTTGAGGAGTGCTGCAGAATAAAATTCCGAACTCTAACGAGTTGATATATAATAAATTACAAATTAGGAAACTTTAGTTATGAAGAATACTGGCATGAACAGGAACTTACTCTTGGATATAAGACTTTTTATCCGAAATAGTTTACCCCCCACCAAAACGGTCAAGAGACATGGTTAGCTGCTAATAATATTGGTGGTAAGCCTTAAATATAGGTATTAATCACATACAATATTCAAGTAATAAATTAATAAAAATGTCAAATTTCAGGAATATACCGGATAGCCGGAAATACAGTATTATGAAGGAGATAGTAAAATATGTATCTGTTTGTTTTTTTACTATGGTTTTCAGTTCATTCAGTTATTCAGGCAACAGAATAACTGAAACTGACAAGGGACAAGGAATACAAAAAGGAGAGAATAAACAGTCCACGCAAGTTCTAACAGGAATAAAAGGATATGAAGGTGAAGGGCAAAAAATGTTGGAAGGCAATGAGTTAAATCAAATAACTACGACCAAAAAAACACCTGCTGATTACGTAAATCCGTTTATAGATACGCACTCTTCCCGAGCAATTCATTTTTCTTCGGCCTGCCGTCCGTTCGGGATGGTAAACCTGAGCCCCGACACACGCATCAAAGGTGGAGAGCGTTTTGGGTATACGTACGACAGCCTTCATGTTCGTTGCTTTAGCCATATACATGGATGGGTATTGTCAGGAGTAGCTGTTATGCCAACAGTTGGGGATATGAATGGACATTTAGGGATGGATGTTTATAAAAGCTCATTCAGACATGAAGAAGAAATTGCAAAACCTGGTTACCATAAGGTATTTTTAGAGGACTATGGTATTAAAGCAGAGCTGACTTCAACCGACCGGGTTGGATTCCACCGCTATACTTTCCCTAAAAGCGAAAAAAGCCATATTATTTTTGCTACCGGGGAATTTTTTTCACAAGCGCCGAAACCTTTTTCAAAGGTCTGGAAGGTGAACGATTATGAAATTGCTGGGTATGAAATTATGGGAACAACACGATATCGTAGTGAAACTAATGTTCCGGTTTACTTTGTTGCACGGTTAAATAAACCCATTGATGAATTTATTTGCTGGAAAGATGGACAGTTACTCAATAAAAAGCTTAATGGAATAGAAGGTGTCGACGTTGGTGCTGCGGTTAGCTTTAGTACTTCGAAAGGAGAAGAAGTACTAATGAAAGTGGCTATTAGTTATGTTAGCATTGAACAAGCAAGATTAAATTTGGAAGCAGAATTGGTGCATTGGGATTTTGATAATATTACACAGGATTCTTATGATGAATGGAACAATTGGCTTGGAAAAATCAAAATAGAGGGAGGAACAGAAAAACAGAGAGTTAAATTCTACACCGATTTATGGCATGTATTATTAGGAAGAAGGAAAATCAATGATGTTAACGGGAAATACCCGGATAATACCGGAAATATTCCAATTGTAAGGCAGAGCAGACTTGGAAAAGATGGAAAACCGGTGTATCCTCATTACAATTTTGACTCACTATGGGGAACCCACTGGAATTTGGGTATTTTATGGTCTATAGCCTACCCCGAGGTCATGGATGGATTTTGTAATACCATGGTTGATATATACCAAAATGGCGGGATGATTCCGCGGTGCCCTTCCGGAGGAAATTATACTTATGTAATGATTGGCGATCCGGCCGCTTCTTTTTTTGCTGCGGCATACAACAAAAAGATCCGGGACTATGATGTGGGAAAAGCCTATGAAGGCCTTCGTAAGAATGCTTTCCCGGGTGGAATACGCGACTATGCACATTCAGACCCCAATGATTCAACTTTTGGGGGAATGAGTTATTATGTTCAGCGTGGTTATGTGCCAATTAGACAGAGGGGATTCAATAGTTCAGCATCTATGACCTTAGAGTACGCTTACCAGGACTGGTGTTTGGCACAGATGGCTAAAAACATGGGCAAAGAAAAGGATTACCAGCTATTTATCAAACGTTCTCAGAATTATAAAAAATTATGGAATCCTGAGAATGAATACATGCATCCCCGAGATGTTAACGGTGATTGGTCAAAAAATTTTACCCCGGTAGGAAAATCAATAGAACAAATCCAATCGTGGGACTGGGGAATTTGTGAGGGCAATTCGGCTGTTTACAGTTACTATGTGCCACATGATATTGCCGGGCTAATAACCCTTTTTGGCGGAAAGGAAAAATTTACATCAAGATTGAACGACCAATTTGTAAAGGGTAAAACATTTGAATTTAATTACCAGCCTTATCATTCCGGCTGGGTTGATTATAGCAATCAGCCTGGAGCCGCCATGGCACATCTATTCAACTACGCAGGAAAACCGTGGTTAACCCAGAAATGGGTGAGAGAAGTAAAGGAATCATTTTGCGATACTACGGCTTACGGAGGTTACAAGGGAGATGAAGACCAGGGACAAATGGGGGCGCTGGGTGTGCTTATGGCTATTGGGCTGTTTGAGGTTGATGGCGGGGCAAATGTAAATCCATATTATGAAATTACTTCCCCCGTTTTCGATGAGATAGAGATTTCTCTCAATCCCGACTATTATAAGGGGAGAACATTTAGGATTGTTACAAAAAATAACTCAAAAGAAAATAAATATATCCAATCAGCGAAGCTGAACGGGAAAAGATGGAATAAATGCTGGTTTCCGCATGAAACACTGTTAAACGGAGGAACTCTGGAATTGGAATTGGGTGCGGAACCTAATAAAAAATGGGGTATTGAACCGCCTCCGTCGTCATTTTAGGTTTGATGCCCGGGAGCTTCTTCTTCCTAATGAGACGAAGTTGGAGGAGTTGAAACAGCGACCTTCCTCCTTCTGTTGGTGATATTTGGTGCCTCTTGTTGACAGGAATGCTTTTTATTACAAGTAAACCCAAACATTCGAATACACAAACAGAGAAAGTGATACTAAATATGAATTTTTAAATTAAAAAATATGAAACTATTAAGACTAATTCTAATACTTTCTTTTACCGGTATTACATACAGCAATGCACAAAATCTGGGAAATGTTTTAAAAGAATATAATGCAACATTAAATGTTCGTTTTAATCAATATGATAAAGAAAGATATAATTTATTGGTAGATAGAACAATTGTCCCCTTCTCTGATAATTCTGTTGATGTTGATTTTCAGGGAAGTAACTGGGAAGTTTCAAAAAAGGTTAGTAACCTTAAGGATGGGAGACTATTTGAGGTAGAAATCAAATTTGAATGTATCGAAGGATTGTTAAATAATGCTTCGTTATCATGTGATATCAAAATTGATAACTGGTCTAAGGATAATTATGTTTTGCTTCCCGGTGCAGTATATAATGGTAATCGCTATCCTACAGTTCAAATGAATTATCCCCCTTTTTTTATTGATCCTTATCAAGTGGGATTGAATAAACCTTTATTACTATCAGATCAACCAAGATTAAACTATAAAGCTGGTTATTCGAGAATTCAGGAACGCTCAGGGAGTATGTCCTTTCCATCCATCGCTTTTAAAGGAGAATCAGATAAAGGATTTTGGATGTTTTTTAAGCAAGGAAATGAATTAGGTGACTATGGAATTGATATTGAAGAAACAGCCAATCAAAAAAAGGCGGTAATTTCGCTAACATCGCCTCTTGTCCGGGAGAAAGAGATGTGTTACAGTTTTCGAATGGATGCTAAACCTTCAACTGATAAACCGGCCACTTTTATGAAAGGCGATGTGATTACCATGAAATTTAACGTTGATTTTTTTCATTGTCCCAAGATTCAGACTCTTTATGACAGAATGGTTGAAATAAGGGAAGAGTACTATCCTGAACAGTCAAAACAAAAATTAATTCCTTTTTCAAAAGCATTTGAACTTCAAGAGAGAAAGTTCAATAATGAAAATTGGAAAAAGGAAGGTTATTATTCTGTGGGAACATATGATCAATATTCTCAAGACTGGCAAATTGGTTGGACAGGAGGAATGATAACTACTCTACCCTTATTAATGAATGGAATTGAAGAAACAAGAGAAAGGGTTAAAAAGAATTTCGATTGGCTTGCAAAAAATGGTGTTTCACCTTCTGGCTATTACTATGGTACAATTTATAAAGGTCAATCAAAAGGTGATTTTCCACATAAAGCATTGGGAGATTCGATCATGTTGACAAGAAAAAATTCAGATGCGGTTTACTATATTTTTAAGCAGTTTGATCTGATGAAAAAATATAATATTACAATTAATCCTGAATGGGAAGACGCGAACTATACAGCCCTTGAAGCTCAGATTGGAACCTGGAAAAGATACAATCAACTTGGGCAATTTGTCAATCAGGAAACCGGCGAATTATACATAGGCAATACGACAAGTGCAGGGATATTTCCCGCAGCATTATGTGCTGCGTACAGATATACAGGTGAAGATCGATACCTAAAATTTGCAGAACAGATAGCTGAATATTATTACACCAATTTTATTCAAAAGGGATTAACCTGTGGAGGACCTGGTGATGCAGTTCAAAGCTTTGATAGCGAATCGTCATACGGACTGCTCGTAAGTATTGTCGAATTATTTGAGACGACCCAAAAGGATCTTTGGTTAGAACGTGCAATTGAGATGGCCCACCAATTTGCTTCCTGGGTAGTTGCGTATGATTACGTTTTTTCCGATTCAACCCTTTTTCATAAAATGAATATTCAGTCAAGCGGAGGTGTATATGCAAATACGCAGAATAAAACAGCTCCGGGTGGAATTTGTACACATTCAGGAATAGCATTATTAAAGTTGTATAGAGCTACACAAAACTCCCGCTATGTTAAGCTACTTCAGCAAATTACCCAGTCACAGCAACAATACATGACATGGGGTACACATCGTTTTCCTAATGCAAATGATGGTTGGATAAGCGAAAGGTGTAATATGACTGATTTCCACCCGGCTATAGGGGAGACATTTCCATACTCGGGTTGGTCTGAAACATCGCTTCTCCTTGCAGCAACAGAATTGCCTAGTATCTATGTAAATCTTGATAAGCTGAAAGTATATTGTTTTGATCACCTGGAAGCTGAAATTCAAAAAAATGGGAAAAACAAATATGTTTTAAGGATCGAGAATACTACTTCCTATGACGCTAGCATCAAAATTTTGGCTGAAACACAGGAAGAGGCTAAAAATCCTTTATTTCATAATGAAAGCATAAAGTGGAAAAAAGTTACTGTAAAGACAGGCGAAGTAATTTATTTACCTCTCTCCGAAATTTAGAATTTTAAATTTATTTAACAAACAGTTTAAAATTGAAAAACAGCAAAATCCAACATTTAATTCCGGTTTTAATGGCATTCTTTGTCATGAGTTTTGCCGATTTGGCAGGAACAGGGGTAGATGAGCTAAAACAAAGTGCAGAACCCCCCGTTACATATTGCAATTATTATATCAGCACTTATGAACTTGACGTAGTAGAATTGTACAAAATCGATTGGAAAGAGCTTGACAGGCTCGTTGAAGCGGCATAAGAATTAAAGAAAGGAAAGAAATATTAATAAAATGATTAAGATGTATGGAAGAGCTACGTTCATTTAGATGAGAAATCGAAAAAACAGGGATATCTTTCCTGCCAGGGCAAGGACATACTAAATATTTATGACCCGGATTATACTAATTTGACCGGAATTGAATAGCTCTTTGCACTATGAATAAAAGATATTCAATATAAACTTTTCAAATTAGATATTTAAGTTTTACCAAAATCAATAAAAATGAAGATCAAAGTTTTGATTATTGCCCTGCTGGTGTCATCAGGGCTTGCAATGGCTCAGGACAATGATGAGTCGGTTGAGATGAACCCGCAAATGACTGAAATCTGGGATCCGGAAGTTTCCATAATCACACCTGGGAATACTCCGTCGGATGCACCATCGGATGCCATTGTTTTATTCAACGGCGTTGATTTAAACAGCGAATGGACAAATGAACAGGGGGGCAAACCCGAGTGGAAAGTTGAAGACGCTTGCGTTACCGTGGAAAAAGGTGCAAGATTAATAAAAACCAAACGTGTATTTGAGGATGTACAGTTACACATTGAGTGGCGAACACCTGTCGAGACTGTTGGAAAAGGCCAGGGGCGCGGAAACAGCGGTATTTTTTTACAGGGAAGGTATGAGGTTCAGGTGCTTGATAATTACAACAACCGTACTTACCGTAACGGGCAGGCAGGCAGTGTGTATAAACAACATGCACCGCTGGTAAATGCCTGTAAGGCACCGGGCGAGTGGCAAACTTACGACATTATTTATACAGCCCCGCGTTTCAACGACAATAGCACCTATTTTACTCCGCCAATTATTACTATTTTTCACAACGGAGTTTTGGTACAAAACAATGTAAAACTTCGTGGCCCAACTGTATATATTGGGATTCCGGAATACTCGATTGAAAAGCATGGCCCAGGCAGATTAATGTTGCAGGCGCATGGTAATCCGGTGAGCTATCGAAATATTTGGATCAGGGAATTGTAAGAAATTTAAATGATATTTAAAAACGTAAATTAAAACTATAAAAAGTGATATTAATTGCTTATCTCCAAATTGTTACATGTCGGAAATTCACTAAAAAGATATCTTTTTGCGGATGAAAAATACAAAGAAAAAATGGAAATAAAATTATTTGAACCAGGTGGTGAACCATCTGTATCAGCCTTAGCTGGCAAACACTCCTCCATTGCAGTGTGCCTGGCAAATAAAGCCATGCATGAGGGTGGGGTTCATACATGGAAAACGGAATATGGGGTTTAAAAATGAAAAAGACCTACGGAGGTTCAGCTAAGCCAACATATCTTTCACATATTTTGTGGGTGTGACACCTTTGACTTTCCTGAATAACTGGATGAAATAGGAGATGTTTGAAAAACCACAACTATAACTTGCTTCTGTCACGCTTTCACCTTCTAAAAGCAGTTTAGTTGCTTTCTCTATTTTAACCTGGTTTACATAATTGAGGTAGGTATTATTTGTAATCTTCTTGAAATATTTGCAAAAATAAATTTTACTTAATCCAACATGCTGTGCGGCTTCGTCGAGATAAATCTTCTTTTCGTAATTCTTATTGGTCCAATCAATGATCTTTCTGATTTTATTGTTGTGGGCGAATATATTCATAGAGATATCCTTTGTGGCAGCACCTTCAGAAATACAAGATTTGTGTATGGACCTGAAAAGGGAGGTAAATATGCCCAGTTTGTTGAATATATCAGTGACATCTGCTTCTTCCAGCGTCTTGATATGTTTAGTCAGCTCAGGATAATATTCTGATGTAAACGGCACCTGGTTTAAACCAATGCCCAGGGTCGAAAATATGTTTTTTATGTTTATAAAACGTGACAGCGCATCAATGGAGAATTTCAGGATAATACTCTTACCATGGTTGGATTCAATCGTGGCAGAATGTAATGCTCCGGGGGGGATCACAAATATTGTACTTCCTGATAAACTGAACTTTTGTCCTTCAATAATTCTTTCACCTTCCAGCCGTTCAGATGCTATGATCTCAAAGCTTTCGTGATAATGCAACATGATCTCCTCTCCGATGCCCTCGTAGTTCTTTCTCCATAACATGTATGGGAATTCTTCTGAAAATAGCGAATCATCCTCTTTTAGCTGACTTACATTATCAGTATAGTCGATATTTTGCAGCATATGGTATGGGTTGGCTTTTAGAATGCTAATATAACAACAAATATTAGTAATTTCCAGATAGCATACCAGCGGGAATTTGGGTTTATTTAGAAGGTGAAATTATGTAATAATTCCAAGATCAGTTCAACAATGTCAAGCAAAGCTAAATCCGCTGAATTTATAAGAAGTACAGATGTTCAATTTGAATACCAGGTGAAATCAACACCGGTTACTTCGAATCTTGATCTGATCACTTATGGCAAGTATATATTGCATCCTTCGTATGCTAGTGATGAGTTATTTCATACATCGGAAGAAGCGTTGCTTTTTTGCATGAACGGACCTGTTGAACTTCAGATCAATGAAATTGTATACGAACTTAATCACTATGACGTGCTGTATGTTCCATTACAGACAGTTTATCGAATCATAAATCCGGGTTATGAGAAAGCTGAAGTCATCATCTGCAAGGCTCCGGCTCTGAACAAGCATGAAGTCTATTATTCCAAATGGGAAGAGCTGAAAAACGATGAATCACGTATCAGGCATCTGGATGGAAAAGATGTTTTTCTTGCATTTGATGTTAGTGAAAAAGCCGATAAACTTATGGCTGGATATACGATCTATGATCCTAATACGCGGGCCTGGCCCCCACACAATCATACCGATCAGGAGGAGATATACATTTTTACAAAAGGAAAAGGTGCAATGGAGGTGTACCCGGATGAAAAATCAAAAACTTTTGTGCAAGGCGTAAATGAAATGGATGCTGTAACCATACCCATCCTTAACTACCATCCGGTGTTCAGCCAGGAAGAAGATTTGGATTTCATTTGGTGCATTGCTGGCGAGAGGTACTGGGTTGGTGATAAAGACAAGACCTTTCTCGATGGTGATACTGATTCGTTAACTACCTAATAGTAATGAATATGGCTAATTTCTCAATAAGCCTGGGTTTTGTTGATTACCTGATCATCCTCTCCTACTTTGTTTTTGCCCTGCTCATTGGGGTAATTTTAAAGAATATAGGAAGTAAGAGCGTACGTGCCTATTTTTTATCGGATAGTAAACTTAGCTGGTGGCTGCTTGGTACCTCCATGGCTGCCACGACATTTGCCCTGGATACCCCGCTTCGTATTGCAGGCTGGACAAGAATGGAGGGGATAGCAAAAAACTGGGAAGACTGGGTATTCCTGTTAGGGGCTCTGTTTACCAGTTTTTTCTTCTCAAAATTATGGCGAAGAACCAATGTATTAAATGATGCAGAGTTCATTAACCTGAGATATTCCGGGAAACCGGCTGCATTCCTTCGTGGCTTCAGGGCTTTATATATGGGTTTCATCATGAATATGCTTGTCATTGGTGTGCAGTTACTGGCCATTGCAAAGATCGGGGCCCTGCTTTTTGGTATTACTTCAGCTTCACCCAATTATGAGTTATGGAAATGGGGCATCGCCATCGTTTCCGGGGTCACTGCGCTCTCTTATTGCTATCTGTCCGGATTGAGTGCAATTATCTATACAGACTTTGTCCAGTTTTTCCTCTCATTGGCGGGTGCAATCATCCTGGCCTATTTTGCTGTGAACCATGAAGCTGTCGGGGGATTACACGGCATGGTAGAGCATTTCAAACTATACGATCCCGATAAACTGAATTTTATGCCTCCCTTAAAACCGGCGGGGATAGGGAAAATATCATTGTTGGTGGTGATCGGCTATTCGGCAATGCGTTGGTGGACCCAGGTGTATGGAGGTGCAGAACCCGGTGGCCAGGCACATATCGCCCAAAGAATGCTGGCAGCTAAAACTGAAAAGGACTCCTTTTTCTCAACACTTTGGTCCAGCATAGCAAGCTTTGGACTCAAACCGCTGCCCTGGATCATCACCGGTCTGGCAACCATCATTATATTCCCGGTTGCATCTTTTTCGAATCACGAAGAGGCATACCTGGCAACCGTGAATTTTGTTCCCACAGGATTGAAGGGAGTTGTAGTTGCCAGTTTCTTTGCTGCATTTATGTCAACTGTAGATACAAGGATCAACCTGGGGGCCTCCTATTTCGTGAACGATTTTTACCGGCCATTTGTCGATGGTACCCGGACGGAAAAACACTATGTTAAAGTTGGTAAGGCAGTCTCTGTGGCACAGATACTGGTGGCCTTATGCATGTTGTTTATTGTCGATAACATGAGGAGTTTCTTCTATATCTATGCCGGTATCGGATCGGGAGCCGGATTGGTCTATATTCTCAGGTTTTACTGGTGGAGGATATCAGCATGGAGTGAAATTGCAGCCATGTCAGCAGCATTGGTTTGTGTCATCATATTCAGATGGGGCGTATATGGTACGGATGCTGAATTTACCAATCATGGGTTTGAATACATGTTTATCTCATTTTTTGCTGTCACTGCGTTCTGGCTTCTGGTTACATTTATTACTAAACCCACAACTCCGGAGAAATTGAAAGCGTTTTACCGAACGGTGAAGCCCGGGGGACCTTTATGGAGGCCCATCGCAAATGAACTGAAAGCAGAGGGGATCAAGTCTCCCGACAATCTGAAAGTTGCATTTGTCGGGTGGCTGTTCGCAAACCCCATGATCTTCGGCATCCTGTTCGGCGTTGGCGGTCTGTTGCTGGGCAATGTTACAAATGGGATCATCTGGATCGGAGTAAGTATTGTTTCCGGATTGATCACCCGGTGGGCAGTGATGCATATTGCTGATGATAAGTAGTTTCTTTTAATCATTTGAATGAGGAATAAAATGGCAATAAATAACAAACAGGTATTAGACGATCTTGCAGGCGAATTCAGGTATGTGGTCACAGATATGATCTGCCGTGCCGGTTCAGGACACCTCGGAGGCGCACTCAGTCTTGTTGAGATCATCATCAGCCTCTATTACCGGATCATGGACCTGGATCCGAAGAACCCGAAATGGGCTGACCGTGACAGGCTGGTTGTATCCAAAGGTCATGCCGGTCCCGTTTTATATACAGCCCTGGCTTATAAAGGCTACTTCCCAAAAAAATGGTTGAAGACCCTGAATGACAACGGAACAAAGCTGCCCAGTCATGTAGACCAGATCCAAACTCCCGGAATTGATTTAACTGCCGGATCACTGGGACAGGGATTAAGCGGTGCCATCGGGATAGCCCTCTCCAACAGGATGGAGAGCAGAGAAAACAATGTCTACTGCATTATCGGTGACGGAGAGAGCAATGAAGGCCAGATATGGGAGGCAGCACTCTTTGCCGGACACCGGAAACTGGATAACCTGATTGCCATTACCGATTACAACAAGTTCCAGATCGATGGTTCCACCGATGAAATACTTAGCCTTGAGCCCCTCAGGTCAAAATGGGAAGCATTTAACTGGGAGGTCTTCGAGATGGATGGCCATGACTGGGATGATATATACAATACCCTTATCAAAGCCGGTGAGTCAACAGGAAAGCCCAAAATGATTATTGCCCATACCATAAAAGCCAAAGGCTGCCAGGTGATTGAGAACAGGGCTGAAAGTCACAACATCAAAGTGCCGGATAATAAGGCCTTCGAAACATACATGCAAGCCCTTGAGAAACAAAATTATACCCTTCCTTACTAAATGCCTGATAAGATGAATTACCAAGAGATGGAGTTGCGCATGGTATACAGCCATACGTTGGGAGAACTTATTGAAAAAGATCCGGATATTCTTTGCCTTGAGGCAGATCTTAGCAAAGCTTCCGGCACAAACCCGCATATTTCCGAAAAACACCCTGAAAACTTTATCAATGTTGGTGTGTCCGAGGCAAACATGATGTCTGTTGCTGCCGGACTGGCTTCGGATGGTAAGAGACCCTTTTGTGCCTCATTTACACCCTTTGCCTCCCGCAGGGTATATGACCAGCTTACGATTTCAGTTGCATATGCCAATAATAATGTCAAAATCATAGGTACCGCACCCGGAATTACTGCAGGTGCCAACGGCGGTACACACATGTGTTTCCAGGACCTGGCCATTATGAGGGCCATGCCAAATATGCATGTGTACAGCCCCTGCGATGCTTATGACCTGGTCTCCGTTCTGAATTATATGGCAATATCCATGCAACCTACCTATATGCAGTTGATCAGGGAGAAGATGCCCGCTGTTTTCAGTGAAGCGTATGACTTTGATCCTATGAAAGCCAAAGTGCTCCGGTCCGGAAGTGATATTACACTGGTTTCAACAGGATATATGACACATATCGCCCTTGAAGCAGTGGAGGAGCTCAGAAAAGATCACATTGAGGCCGAACTTATCCACTATACCTCAATCAAGCCTTTTGATACCGGTACCCTGATCGAATCGGCCGCAAAAACCGGACGGGTAGTAACCATTGAAAATCAAAGCATTATAGGCGGACTTGGGGGGGCGGTTTCTGAGGTCCTTTCTGAAAACCTGCCTGTCAGGGTGAAGCGTTTGGGTGTGCCGGACCGCTTTGGTGAAGTGGCCACCTTCCAGTACCTCTTCAACAAGCATCAGTTTGGACCTGATCATATTGTCTCCACCTGTATCGATATGGTATCGGAAAAGGTCCGGGTATCTTAACTATAACATGAAAAGTACAACTATGAAGAGAATAGCCATTGGGTCCACAAGAGCAGGCCTTACACTGAAGGAGGGCATCATCAGCCATCTTCAGGAGAAGGGATTTGATGTGGATGACCTCGGAATGAAAAGAGACGGGGATTTTGTGCCCTATTACCAGTCTGCGGCCAATGTGGCCGGTGCCGTGAGCCAGGGTGAATATGAACAGGCGATTATCATCTGCGGCACAGGGGCAGGCAGTGTGATTGTGGCCAATAAGTTTAAAGGTGTGCATGCTGTATTTACCAGCAGTGAGTTTGAGGCGCACCAGGCCAAAGCTGTGAATGATGCCAATGTAATCTGCTTCGGGGAGTGGATCACCCCGGTAACTCATGCTGTGAAGATCGTGGACAAATGGCTCGCCACTCCGTTCGGAGATGGTATTGCGAAGGATTGGGTCAACTTTCTGCGGGAGGCAGTGGATGGTGTGAAAGAGATAGAAAAGGAGAACTTCAAATAGGATCTTATGAGCAAAACAGCACTTGTAACAGGTGGAAATGCGGGGTTGGGACTGGCTGTTGTCGACCGGTTTCTGGAGAACGGCTACAGGGTCCTGGTTGTGGACAGGAACATCTCAAACCTGAAAACCCCGCCCTATAACGAGGTCCGGGCCATTGAATTTGATCTCTCCGGGGTTGAAGATATTCCCACGCTGATAAAGGAGCTGGGCGACATTGATATACTGGTCAACAATGCCGGGATCATGAACAGCATTCCCTATGATGACTATCCGGAAGAGAGGAGAAACCTTTTAATGAAGATTGATATTGAAGCACCGGTTGCCCTGATCCGTGAAGTTACGCCAGCCATGATTGCCAATGGCCATGGAAGGATCGTTAACCTGGCTTCCATCGCAGGCCAGGTTGGTCATCCTGATATCTGGTACGGCATTGCAAAGGCAGGTGTGATTAATATGACTAAAAGTTTTGCCAAACTACTGGGTCCGAAAGGTATAGTTATTAACTCAGTGGCTCCTGGTCCCGCCGAAACAGATCTGCTGCAGACCATACCCGAACAGAGGAGAACGGAGATAAAAAATGCTGTTTATACGGGCCGCTTTGCAAAACCGGAAGAGGTGGCAAGCACGGTATTCTGGCTGGCCACAAGTTGCCCTGAGTATATCAACGGAACCTGCATTGACATTAATAACGGAGCTTTTCCAAGGTAAAGATGCCACTGATTATCACGTTATCTGCCATTGTCCTGTTTGCCACAGCAATCCATGCTGCCACCGGTTTTGGAGGTACTTTACTGGTAGTTACCCTGGCGGCACTGTTCTATCCTCTGGAAGGCATCATCGCTTTAATTATCCCGTTGAATGTTCTGTTGAATGTATATATCATTCTTCGTTACAGGCAGTTCGCTAATAAAAAAATACTGGTAAGATCCATGATCCCATATACCTTCATCGGATTACTTGTGGGGTATTCCATCTATCTGTACATCAATAAAGTCTTATTGGGGACTCTGTTTGCTTCATTTATTATCATTCTGTCGTGCTATGAACTGGCGGTCCATTTCAGGTTGATCAAAAAAGGGGTTTCATTATCCCTGTTTCAGCAGATCTCCATTTTACTGGGTGGAGGATTTCTCCAGGGACTGTTTGTATCCGGGGGACCGCTGGTGGTCTACTATGCCAGGAAAACAATTGCATCGAAAAGTGTTTTCAGGAGTACACTTGCAGTATTATGGATCATTCTGAACAGTACTTTACTGATGTTACATTTGTACAAGGGAAGTATTAATAGTGAAACACTTTTGTTTTCGGCAACCTTAATGCCTGCATTAATCGCAGGGACCATTATCGGGGAGAAGGTGCATCATAACATCTCCGATTCCATGTTTAATTTTTTGATCTATTTACTAATATTCCTTGGTGGAATTTCATTGCTACTGAAAAACACTAGTGTAGATATATAATTAAACAAATGTAGAAAAATGAAAAAATCTAACAGAAGAAAATTTCTAACAAACTCGTCGGTTTTAGGCGCAGCAACATTTGTTGCACCTACAATTTTTTCTTCCTCATTATTCGGTTGTGAAGCACCATCAAATCAGATCACCCTGGCTCTGATAGGTGTACGAAATATGGGATGGAACAACTTGAGAAATCTGCTAAAACAGCCAAATGTAGTTTGTAAAACATTATGTGATGTAGATAATACCTATTTGGAAGACCGGGCAGCCAAACTGGTAAAAATGGGGCATAAAAAACCTCATTTAGAAAAAGATTACAGGAAGGTAATAGAAGATAAAGACATAGACGCTGTGATTGTCGGAACCCCTGATCACTGGCATGCACTGCCTATGGTGGAGGCAAGTTCTATGGGGAAACATGTATATGTTGAGAAGCCACTTGCAAACTCAATTGGCGAAATAAATGTAATGCTTGACGCTGCAAATAAATATGGCAATATAGTACAGGTGGGGCAGCAACAACGTAGCGGAACCCACTGGCAGTCTGCTGTTGAGTTTGTACAATCCGGAAAATTGGGGACAATACGACAGGTAAAATGCTGGTCGAACTTTAACTATGGGGCTGGCCGTCCGCATGTACCCGATTCTGCAGTGCCTGCCGGTGTAGATTACAATTTCTGGCTAGGGCCTGCACCTCAGCGTCTTTTTAACGAAAACCGTTTTCACCGTTACTGGAGATTTTCGTGGGACTATGGTGGCGGAATGATGACAGACTGGGGGGCTCACCTGTTTGATATAGCCTTGTGGGCCATGAAAGAAAAAGGTGCTCCTAAATCGGTATTTTCAATGGGTGGTAATTTTGCAAACCACGACAGGGCTATTGAAGTGCCTGACACACTTTCCACTATATACGAAATGGAAGGATATAATTTGGTTTGGGAACTAAACGCAGGGATACAAACAGGGCCTTACGACCAAAACTACGGAATAAAATTTATTGGCAGCAATGGCACACTCGTGGCCAACCGCGACAAATGGTTCATTGTTCCTGAAATTGGAGAAGGAATTACCAAGGCTAAAGATTCGTTACCGGTTGATAAATCAAAAGATATATCGAAAGAACATAATAATTACAGGGTTGAACCTGTTGAACAAAAAAGCCAAAACATCTCACATGCTGATCACTGCAAAAACTTTGTAAATGCTATAAGAAATGGAGAAAAACTTCAGGCCGGAATAGAAGTAGGACATCATGCCGCACTTTATGCACACCTGGGAAATCTTTCGTACAGGGCAAACGAGCGTGTGGTTTATGATTGGGACAAGAGAAGAATAACCAATTCATCGAAATCCAATGGGCTCATTATACCTGAATACAGGGTTCCATGGAAGTTTCCAAAGATTTAAAACAAGAGAAAATGAGAATGTTAAAAATAAAAGGAATATTAATATTCCTGGCACTGTGTTCCTCTTTCATTGTATTGGCCCAAACACAGATGACCCCTGAAATGACAGAAATATGGGAGCCAGAAGTAAAAATAGTAACACCGGGGAGTGCTGAAATTGATGTAGTTACGCCAGCTCCTTCTGATGCCATCGTACTTTTTGACGGCAGGGATTTAGCGCAGTGGGAAGCGGCATCAAATAGAAATGCCATGGTAAAGGGAAAAGATACAGCTATGTACCGGGCATCAACAAGTGGAAATGCCGAGTGGGTTGTTAGCAACGGCGAATTAGCTGTGAATAAAGATGCCGGTGATATTCAAACGAAACAGTCTTTTGGTGATTTCCAGTTACATATCGAATGGCGTATTCCCGAAGGTATCCATGGTGAAGGGCAATATCGGGGTAACAGTGGTATTTTCATACAAAACTATTACGAAGTACAAATATTGGATTCGTATAATAACAAAACCTATTCAAACGGTCAGGCAGGGAGCATTTACAAACAAACTGCCCCTCTAGTAAACCCAGTTCGTAAACCCGGCGAATGGAACAGGTATGATATTATATATACCGCACCAACCTATAAAAGCGACAGCACATATCGCACCAAACCAATTGTTACGGTCCTGCTGAATGGTGTACTCGTTCAACACTCTTCAATAATACATGGGACAACCCCGTATATTGGTTGGCCGCAAACGATATTTCATGGCAAAGGGCCAATCAGGTTGCAGGCCCATGGCGATGAGAGCGAACCTATAAGCTTTCGTAATATCTGGATAAGGGAATTATAATTTATCAATAAATAGAACTAATAAGACATTTGTGGAAGATACGATCACCGTACAGCTGAAAAAGAAACGGAATCTACCCCTGATACTGGAGGTAATGCAAAATTATTCTCGTCTGAAGTACCCCTGGCTTAATGGAAAGAATGTTATTCTTGAGGGAGCATCCTACTCGTAGTGAAATACGGGTGGTTGTTTACCGGGAAAATCTATGTGTAACATAAAATCGATGAAAGAACAATAATAATGAACCACAGAGATCGTTTTTTTGCTACGATTAATCACCTGCCTGTCGACAGGCCTGCTGCATGGTTAGGGTTGCCCGTACCTTCAGCTGAACCGGCATTAATGAAGTATTTCGGGGTAAACAGTATTGACCAGCTTCGCGACGCACTTGATGATGATATTTATCCCATCGAAGTACCTTACAGTTATGCGCCATCGAACCACATTGCCTGCGCTTTTGATTTTGCCAAAACCGAACATCTGGACAAGCCTGACGAACGAACACTGACAGCCCCCGGTTTTTTCGAAGATTATTCGGAACCTGTTGATGTTGAAAAATTTGATTGGCCCGATCCGGCAAAATACCTTGACCGTGAAGAATCCCGGAGAAGGGTTGCCGCTGCCCCCTCAGACCGGATCAGGATGGGAATTCTATGGAGTGCCCATTTTCAGGATGTCTGTGCTGCATTTGGGATGGAACAAGCCATGTTAGTGATGCTTGCTAATCCTGAAATGTTCCGTGCCGTAATAGATCGCATTACCGATTTTTATTTGAAAGCTAACGAGCTGTTTTATGAATCGACCAAAGGGATGCTAGATGCTGTTTTAATTGGAAATGATTTTGGGAGTCAGACAGCTTTAATGGTTGACGCTGACAATTTGCGCGAATATGTTTTTCCAGGTACGAAGAAACTCATTGACCAGGCCAAAAGTTATGGGTTGACGGTAATGCACCATTCGTGTGGTTCAATCTTCCCGATTATTCAGGATCTTACTGATCTGGGAGCTGATATCATTCATCCGGTACAAGCGTTAGCATCCGAAATGGATGCGCCTAACCTGAAGGAACACTATTCCGGCAAAGTTGCATTTTGTGGCGGGGTTGATGCCCAAAACCTTTTGGTAAATGGGAAACCTGATGATGTTTCAGAAAAAGTTTTTCAATTAAAAGAATTATTCCCAACCGGTTTGATCATTTCACCAAGCCATGAAGCTGTTCTGCCCGATCTCTCTCCTGCTAACATCCAGGCTTTGTTTAAAGCCATAAAACAAAAGTAACCTCAATCAATGATAACCCCTAATCCAATCATAGGAACAGGATTACATGCAGTTGGAGGCATTTCTGCATCAAGTTGTTATTTGCCCAATACACAAACTCGAAAATGGTCATGGGGGACTTTCTGGCTGGCACAGGCACTGTTTGCATGGATAATCATGCCACTGCTTATTGGTTGGGCAACTGTACCAGGCTTTTTCCACATCCTTCTGGATGCCCCATCAAAACCATTCTGGATAGCTTTTCTTCTTGGTGGGGCCTATGGCTTTGGGGGCATGTCGTTTGGGAAAGCCATCAACCACATCGGATACTCTCTTACCTACACCCTGGCCATTGGTATTTCTGCCGTTTTGGGTACTATTTTTCCTATGATGATTTTCGGAGGGCTTAGCGACTTTTTTACAAAACCAGGGGGCGGTATAGTCCTCCTTGGAATGATACTATCGCTGAGTGGGGTGATTATTTGCGGGTGGGCTGGGTTTAAGAAAGAGAAAGACCTGAATTCGGATGAAGTTAACAAGACCGGGTTTAATATGATGGTTGGACTGCTGCTTACCATTGTGGCAGGAGTACTTTCAGGCGTTTTTAACCTTTCACTTGAATACGGTCAACCGATTGCTGATATAGCATCACAAAACGGGGCTGGCCATTTTGAAGGCAATGCTAAATTGGTCATTTCAACATCGGGATGTTTTCTTGTTAATTTTATCTGGTTTGTAGTTGCTGGTATCAGGAAAGGGACATTAAAAGAATTCCTTCCTCAAAAAAATGGCATAACCGGCAATATCATCTTTCGTAACTGGCTCTGGTCAGCTTTAACCGGAATGCTGTGGAGTTTCCAGTTTTTCTTTTATGGATTGGGACATGTGAAAATGGGTAACTTCCAGTTTGCCAGTTGGGTGCTGCACATGTCGATGCTTATTTTCTTCAGCTTTATTGTAGGTGTAATAATGAAAGAGTGGAAAAAAGTTAATAGACAGACTTATATCATACTGATTATTGGCTTAATAACACTTATCGTATCGTTCTGCATTACCAGTTATGGAAGTTATATTGGCGAACAAATGATTAGTAATGGCTATTAAATCAGAATGAGCAGTTTATATGAATCAAAATACCAAACCAATGAAATCAACGTACAACCGTCGTCATTTTATTACGACCATGGGAGCCGGCCTGGCTGCGACACAGGTGATGCCTTTGAGAGCTTATTCGACCGGAGTTTCTCGTGCTGCTTATACCGAAAATTTACATGAATATTGGATTGATACACGATTTACAACTTTTAAAACCCCTTGGAGAAAAGTACATCTTGACTTTCACAATTCAGAGCATGTAGCAAAAATCGGGGACAAATTCAATGCCCGCGAATGGGGAGACCGGGTCGTGGAAGGAAACCTGGACTCGATTGTAATTTTTGCCAAAGACATGCATGGGTATTTTTACTATCCCAGCGAATATGGCCCGGTTCATCCCGGTTTGTCGTTCGATCTCATGGGTGAGCAGGTAAAGGCGTGTAAAGAACGTGGGGTTGCTGTATATGCATATTATTGTACAGCCTGGGATCATTACAGGGGAGATGCCCATCCTGAATGGAACATGGTAAAAAAAGACGGTTCGGATTACCGGCCTGCGAAAGGGCAGACCCCAGGGTGGACGGCTCTGTGCCTGGGCAATAAAGAATTCGTCGATCATATTGCCAGGGATATTACCGAATTGGTTTCTAACTATGAACTTGACGGGGCCTGGTTTGACATGGCCGAACCTATTGTCCCGGAATGTTATTGCAAGGAGTGCATCCGGCAAATAAAAGCAGAGGGGAAAGATCCGTATAATAAAGATGTACAACGCGAGCACCAGAACAAAAACTTTCTGGACTTTCACAGGAGGATGAAAGACCTAGTCCACTCGATTAAACCCGGGTGCCAGGCTGATTTTAACGACATAGGGATTGGAAGGCTCAGCGAACGCGCCGAATTTCTGGACAGCACCGACATTGAAGCTTTGCCTACCAGTCCGGGCTGGGGCTATTTATACGCTCCTTTACAGGTACGTTACCAGCGCAATTTTGGAATCCCTGTTTACGGCATGACCGGACGGTTTAATGCTTCGTGGGCCGATTTTGGGGGCTTAAAATTACCACAGCAACTCGATGTGGAATTGGCAAGCCTGGTAGCTAATGCGGCACGATGCGATGTGGGCGACCAGATGCCTCCGGGAGGGGAACTTGACAAGGCCGTTTACCATGTTTTGGGCAAGTCATTTGGAAGGATCAAACGACTGGAGCCTTGGCTGGACCAGGCAGCCCCGGTGACTGAGGCGGCCATGCTCATGCCTGATGTTGCACTGGAACTGAACAAGACTCCTTACCTATATGGCATTGTTAAACTGATGATGGAAGCGAATCTTCAGTTTGATGTAACAGAAGACGGGCAGGAATGGGAACGCTACAGATTAATTGTTGTCCCTGATGAACTAATGCCTGATAAGAAAACAGTTGAACGGTTGAAAAAATATGTTTCAAACGGGGGCTCCTTAATTGTTTGCCACAATGGTGGGCTAATGGCTGAAAACAAACAGCCCTGGCTGGAACAGTACGGTTTTTCATATCAGGGAACCTCACCTTACAAACCGGCTTACCTTGTTGCTGATGATGGTTTACTTGGAGATATGCCTGGTTATGAGTATGCTTTATATGATGGTGCATCTCAGTGGAAAGTATCAGGCAGTGCCAAAACCCTGGCAATACTTGGCGAACCTCTTTATCAAAGGAGTGCAGAGCACTATACAAGCCACAGGCACTGGCCCTTTGATCATGAAACAGACTATTCTGCACTTGCAGTAAGTGGGAAGGTTGGATTAATTGGATTTCCTATAGGCGAAAGTTATTATAATAAAGGGTATTGGGTTTACCGTGAAGCCTTTAAAAAAGTTTTGGACAAGGTCTATCCTCAAAGGATGGTTGAAACGGACGCACCTTTTAATACTGAACTGACAGTTACATACCAGCCTGAGGACAAAGAATTGAACCGTCCAGAACGTTATATAGTACATTTGGTTAACTGGTCACCTTCCAGGAAATCCCCGGTCCATCCTGAAGTACATGAAGCCCCGGTTGCGTTGACCGGGGTGAGGGTAAAATTGAATATCCCACCGCAAAACATCAACGTACAAGCGGTTACTTCCGGTCAAAAGCTTGCCGTAAACCCTTCCGATAATGGATTGGAAGTTACAATCCCAAAGATTTTAACACATGAGATAATATGTTTTGAAAATAACTGATTGTAAGAGATAACCGCTTGTAGACAGCCTTTAATTGATGTAGCAGAATCACTGTTATTCTTTTGCAGCAATTAAAGTATTGCTGAGTAATGCCACCCTGGTCATTGGACCCACGCCCCCGGGTACTGGAGTAATGTATGAACATTTTGGAGCCACTTCATCATAATTTACATCTCCCTTCAGCCGAAATCCTGATTTGGTTGCAGTTGAGAGAACTCTGGTAGTTCCTACGTCCATTACCACTGCCCCCTCCTTTACCATATCAGCTTGGTGAAGCTGGAAAACTACTTTTTTCCTGATCAATTAAGGGAGTCACTTGAATCTTTTGTACATTATTACAATCATGAACGATACCATGAATCCCTTAATAATATGACTCCTGCCGATGTTTACTTTGGCAGGGCAAAGCAGATTAAATCTCACAGACATCACATCAAAATGAAAACCCTAAAAGAAAGGAGGAAGATCAACAAAGTTTTATAATTTCTAAATGTGAAAACTATCTCTTAACTTTAAAGGTAAATCTGTCCAGCAGTATTAGATTTTAAACAAGCGACCCAAAAGTGTACCAGTTCCTCACCGATGTACTTGATGAGGAAATGGAGTTGTTTCCTTCAAAAGTAATCCACATAGGCGGGGATGAGGTTAAATACGAGCATTGGAAAGCATCGGAATCGGTAAATGCCTATATGATAAGAAAAAGGGATTTATTATGCCCCGGATTCAGTGGTGGAGAAACAGGATGAACAATAAAAAATTCAACACTTTAATAACAAGAAATCATGAATTTAATCCGGTTATTAAAAAAAACACAACCCAGGTTGATTGCTTTATGCCTGCTTGCATGTATTATCGTTTCATGTTCGGTAAAGCAATCCCCTGAGAATGTTTACAGCATCAATATAGTACGAAAGCCGCAACAAATCCTGACAGGCCATTTAAACCTGGGGACGAATGTATCTCCTGATGGCAATGTGCTGGGCGCAAATAGTTATTATTTTACACGCAACAACAAGCCCTGGTATCCGGTTGTAGGAGAGATTCATTATTCGCGTGTTCCTGAGGAGCAGTGGGAAGATG
>JBDLIU010000022.1:0-29994 GCA_039714715.1 Bacteroidota bacterium | reverse complement strand
ACCTGTTAAACAATGGCCCCATTACTTTAGAGAATATTCTGATAACGCCTCCTTTTTCACCTACTTTCATTAGACCGAGCCATAGCGTAAGAATACCGGTTAACCCCAGGGATATTTCGAAGCCTGTTTTTGCCATATCGAATGTGGAATCCATCATTCTGGAAAAAATCACCACATCCTGAAAGAAAATAAGCTTAACTAAACCAATAACAAATGCTATAACAAAAAATGCAACCCAGACGTAATTTAGAACCATAAGAAGCTATGTTTGTTTGCTCAAGTCGTAAAGAAAGATAATAATATTGATAAACTCTATTTTTTGATTAAGGCTTTTGGGTTTTTAGATGAATTTGAAAATTTTCTAAATAGGCATTTCTAATTTACCTGTTCAAAAGGTTTAATATATGGCAGGCAGCAATACCTGCAGTTTCTGTTCGTAGCCTGTTATCACCAAGGCTTACTTTCGTAAAACCTTTATCAAATGATTCAATTAACTCTTCTTCAGAAAAATCTCCTTCCGGCCCAATAAATACAGTGTATTTTCTTTGTTTTTCAGCCAGATCAAGGAGATGATATGGGTTGTTTTGATCAACATGCGCTATAAATAATTGATGATCTTTGGAAATTGCATTTAAGCAGGTGCTAAAGCTCTGATATAAAGTCATTTTAGGAAGGATGAATTGCTCTGATTGCTTCATAGCTGCAATAGCTTTCTTTTCGATCCTTTCCATGTTAAGTTTTTTGCGTTCGGAATGCCTGCCGAAATAAAACATGATTTCATCAACTCCCAATTCAACCGACTTTTCAACAAACCATTCTAGCCGATCAATACTTTTTGTTGGAGCAATAGTGATATTGATTGTAAATTTTTTATCCGGTTTTCTTTTATGCCTGAGTATTTTGAAAGTGCATTTTTTAGGATTGGGGTCAATAATTCTTGCTTCAAATAAGGTGCCTCTGCCATCAGCTACATTAATTATCTCACCACTCTGGTGCCTAAGTACTTTTATACAGTGTTTGCTTTCTTCAGGAGAGAGTTCTAATACGCCTGCTAGTATTTCAGGTTGATAATAGACTTCCATGTAATATCAGTTTTCTTTTCTATGTAAAAACTCAACCAGATCAATGTACGCACTCATTGCCTGCTCATCTGCCATGCCTTGCAGTTTGCTCCATGAATCGTACTTTGCTGCTCCTTTAAAATCAAATCCGCCAGGCCGTTCACCTTTTACATCTCCCTGGACAGCTTGCTTATAAAGTGCATACAATTGCAGGAGATCTTCGTTGGAAGGTCTTTCTGTTAACGCTTTTGATCGTTCTACTGCTTTGTTAAACTCCTCAATCATTATCGTTTGTTTAGAATAAAACACCCCGAACCTAATTAGTAGATTCGGGGCGTTATAAATCAAATGAAAAAACTATTATCTATTATCTAATGACGCATAATCACGTGCTGTATGACCAGTGTAAATCTGACGTGGACGACCAATAGGCTCTCCACTTTCTCTCATCTCTTTCCACTGAGCAATCCAACCTGGTAATCTTCCAAGCGCGAACATCACTGTAAACATGTCAACCGGAATTCCCAATGCACGATAAATAATGCCTGAGTAGAAGTCAACATTAGGATAAAGCTTACGCTCAACAAAATATTCATCTCTTAAAGCTACTTCTTCAAGACCTTTTGCAATGTCTAATACAGGATCATCTACACCTAATGCATTAAGAACATCATCTGCTGCTTTCTTAAGGATCTTAGCCCTTGGATCGAAGTTCTTGTAAACCCTGTGTCCAAAGCCCATTAACCTGAATGGATCATCTTTATCTTTAGCTTTATCCATCCATTTTTGTGTATCTCCACCATCTTGCTTGATATTTTCAAGCATTTCAATAACAGCCTGGTTCGCACCTCCATGAAGAGGGCCCCAAAGTGCATTGATTCCGGCAGATACTGATGCATATAAGCTTGCATGTGATGAGCCAACAACTCTAACAGTTGATGTAGAGCAATTTTGCTCATGATCGGCATGAAGAATAAGCAATTGATCTAACGCCCTTGCAACTACAGGATTAGCATCGTAAGCTTCTGCACGGTTTTTAAACATCATGCGCAGGAAGTTAGAAACGTAATCCAGATTATTCTTAGGATAGTTAACAGTTTGACCTATCTGATTCTTATAAGACCATGCAGCGAATGTTGGCAATTTGGCCAATATTCTAACAATATTAAGATCAACTTCTTCTTTAGCTGATCTTGCAGGATCTAGTGACTCAGGATAAAATGCTGTAAGCGATGTTACCAATGAAGAAAGAACACCCATAGGATGAGCTGTTGAAGGGAACCCTGTAAGGATAGTTTTAATATCCTCATGAACAAGGGTATGATGTTTAACACTTTCTTCAAATTTCCTGAACTGTTCAGCAGAAGGAAGTTCTCCATAAATCAATAAATAAGAGACTTCTAAAAAATTTGATTTCTCTGCTAGTTCTTCAATTGAATAACCACGGTACCTTAAGATACCTTCTTCACCATTTAAAAATGTAATTCCACTTGTTGTTGAACCCGTGTTTTTAAAGCCACGATCCAACGTAATTACTCCGCTCTGACCCCTGAATTTACCAATATCAATGGCCAGCTCCTGTTCTGAACCTTCCACAACGGGAAGTTCGAAAGTATCACCATTGATACTTATTTGTGCTGATTTAATCATAATAATTTGTTTTACCTTATAAACCTAATTTTGTTAGTACTAAGTTAACTTATAAGGCAATCAAATAAAAGGCCTTTTATCATTGTATAAGTCCTAATTATTTCCTAGGATAATTGGTAAGCCGTCTTTTCCACTTCCGATAAGAACAACTTTGGAATTTGGAGAATTTGCCAATGCAGCAGTGGCCTCTATCCCCCTCATTTTAAGCAAGTTAGGCGTTAAGCTGCTGTTAACAATTTGGTTAGCTGCTGCCTCACCCTCTGCGGCAATTCGCTTACGTTCTGCCTCAGATTTCTCTCGATCGAGCCTAAATTTGTATGCTAAAGCCTCTTGTTCCTGCTGAAGTTTGTTTTCTATCGCTTGTTTTATATTAGTGGGAAGTTCAACTTCTCGCATTAACAAAGCATTCATCCTGATATTATTTTCGGGGCTGGAAAGTGTCGTTTCTGCTTCATTGATGATGCTTTGTTCTACTTCAGCTCTTTTTGTAGAGTAGATTTCTTCAGCAGAAAATCTTCCCATTACTTGACGAACGGCAGAACGCACTTCAGGAATTACCAAAGTTTGCACGTAGGCTTTGCCAAATCTTTCATGAACAAACCCGATTTTCTCCTGGTAAGGGTTAAATCTTACCGTAACATCAACTCTTACAGAGAGACCATTTCTATCCAGAACACTCATAGACTCTTCTGCTGTTTGCTCTTTCACATTATAGATGTACATGGTGTTCCATGGAGCCACAACGTGAAATCCTTGCCCGTATACAACTTCTTTTTCAAGACCACCACTAAAGCGCTTAAAAAGCACACCGGATTCACCGGCTTCGATGGTTAAAAACGTACTGTTCGAAAGTATCAGTCCTACAACAAGTACAACAAATACAATCACTACATAAGGTAAAAACTTTCTGTTATCCATTTCTATTAATTTTTAGTTCTAATTATTTAAAGTTATTGTTAATCACAAAGAGATTTTATTTTATCAAAATCCTCATAATATCCTAAATTGCCTGCAATGGTCCAATCCATGCAGGCAGCGCGTTTGTTTCCTGACGAGAACCTGGCGTTGCCTCTTTTGGAGTAATAGGTCCCATCGGTAGGATTGAGTTCTATGGCTCTGGAAAAATCTAATATAGCTTTTTCATGTCTTCCTAAAGTATCAAGGGTGCGAGCTCTCAGATAATAGCTGTCCGGCACTTCCGGCTCAAGCGTTATGGCGTAATTATAATCTACCAACGCCTTATTAAAATTGCCTGTCATGAACAATGTATTTCCCCGGTTAATGTAATACCCATAGAAATCATTGTTTTCTACTATTGCCAAATTTATTTGATCCAACGCTTCATCATAATCCCTGTTACCGAATAATGCCAGAAACAGGTAATAATGTTGAGATTCATTTTTGCTTTCTGTGAGGGCAGCTGCAAAATTATCAATAGCACCATCAAGATCGCCCGCCTTCATTTTTGCTTTACCCAACATGTTATAATCTAGTGCACTTAATTCATTCTGTGAATCGAGATAAGTTGATAATGACTCAAGGCTTTTCTGATTGTCGCCCAATTGCCTGTAGGCAAATCCTTTATACATGTGTGCTACCTTAAGGTTGGTATCTAGCTGGTTTACCCTGGTAAAATCATTTATTGCCTGCTCGTAATGCCCCAGTTTAAACTCTGCAATACCTCTATAAAAATAGGCGGCACTGAAATTTGAGTCTATTTCAATGGCTTTGGTAAATTGTTCCACTGCTTTTTCTTTATCAGCCAGCAGGTAATTGTAACCGTTATTAAATAGGAATGCCCTTGTTTGAGCATTGCTTGTAGAGACAGATATAAATTGACCTATGACTAATAATATTATCAGTATAGAACTTGATGAAAGCTTAAAATGATTTGTTTTCGTTGTCATAGGCATTTTACCTAACCACCAAAATAGGTCTTTTTCAAATGTATCAGCGATTTAATTGCCACAAATTTGTAAAGTCAATTAAAACAATACAAGTGTTAATGAAGAAGAAATTTAGAAATCGAAAAATCTTTATATTTTTTCCAGCTGTTGTAGATTCAGGTCAAGAATTTCTCCCATTGATCTGCACCTTAAGAATCGATCATCTTTATGATGATTCGCCAGTTCCGACCTAAGTTGTTTAATATTTTTCTCAGTAGAGAGTGGGGTAGACTTCATTGTTTCAAGCAGGGCATTCAGAATGTATTTTGAGGAGTTGATCCTGTTTTTGATAAGGCTCCATTCTTCCAATTGATATTGGTGCATGGACTCGGGTGTCATCACTTCCATACCGAGCTCAATAAGTTCATTGTTTTGCTTAAAGTATTTAGGCATGTAAACAGCTTTTCGCCCTTCAAAAGATTGCTGGTCGAAATCAATGGCCCTGATACGATAATGGATCTCTTCGAAATCAGGAGTCATGTCTATGACAAAGTTGCTGGAGTGCATATCACCCAGCAACCTGGAAAATGTTCTTTCATTAAACTTAACAAATTCTTTTGCCAGCCTTACTTTATTCAGCTGTTTATCATCCAGGTAATTGGTAATGAACTGATCACCGGGCACACCGACTATATGCTCTTCTACAAGAGTGTTTCTATCTACAATATAGTTGATTCTATTCGGTGACAGCAGGTGTTCAAGTTCAAGGCCATATATTCTGGAGGCATCAGCACGTTTAATATAAAAGTAGTCGAAGTTGTCATTGATGCCATTAACAATACGCACCCTGAAAGGCTTGGTGTTTCCAAATGGGCAAATATCAATTCTGTCAATGTATAGATGCTCGATTACATCGATCTTACCTCCTGATTTTAAATGAGAATATACTTGCTTTAAGTTAAGATGAATTTGCTCTACTTCTCTCTGGTCATACAAGACTGTTTCCCATAAAGTATCCTGGCCTTTTATATCATAAAGAGGAATAGAGTTGGTAAAACGGGTTAGATCATCATAGCAAATAGCCTGAGATTCCCTCTCCTGGTGAACCAGGTACTCACGAAGCTGATCGTTTATGGGGTATATAACTTTCTTCTTTGTAATTAAGGCCATTTGTCAAATTTAGTGTATTGATATTTGAGTTTTGTGATTTGTGATTTGGATTTTCTGCTTTTACCGATATTCTTCCGGTGTTTACCGAATAAATATTGGTGGGAGTAGAATGTCATTTTAAGTTTGTATTGAACTTAAATAAATAATTATGTCAGAGACTCAACACAGAAGAATCGGATTTGGAGTAGCCTTGATACTTTTTGGAATGCTATTCCTGCTTGATAACTTAAATATTATTCCATTTGATATCAGGTATCATTTATTCCGATGGGAGGGAATACTTATTTTGATTGGTACAGTCATTTTAATATCTGATCCACGACATACTGCAGGGTGGGTACTTATTACCGTAGGGGCATTTTTCATTTTGCCGGATATCTTGCACTGGCCCTGGTTCAGATTTAGTACCTTCTGGCCAATCTTGCTTATTGTGGTTGGATTTATTTACATAATACGACAACGAGGGCATAGCATTCCTCTAGGACAGAAACCGGATGGCACCATGGATTTCCTGGATGATACCAACATTTTTGGCGGGGGAGATGTGAAAATTACTTCGAACAATTTTAAAGGTGGTAGAGTTACAGCCATTTTTGGAGGAAGCAACTATGACTTTACCAATTCCAAACTTTCAGGAGATGCCAATGTAATAGACTACTTTGCCATGTTTGGAGGTGGCTCCTTTGTTGTACCTTCAGACTGGGCTGTAAAAACAGATGTAACAGCCTTATTTGGAGGCTTCTCAGATAAACGTAAAACAACCTCTGATCCTGCTGTCAGTGATCCGACAAAAGAATTGTATATCAAAGGATTTGTAATCTTTGGAGGAGGAGAGATAAAATCTTATTAACACTTAAAATAATAGGTCTGCATGGACTCATTCTCATTGAGAGTGAGTCCATAAGCATTTTTAAATTTATATTAGTGTTATGCAAAACATATTTGCTTCCGAGAGATATCAATTAGGGTATATTATTACCTGGGTATTTGTAGGTAGTTTTTATGCTTCTATGCTGGGTATCATATGGAAAATTCCATTTATGCCGGCAATTGTTGATGCGTTTGTTTTTACAGCATTTTTTGGAATAATGGGCATTGCCTTATGGTATATTGCAAAATTCTCAGGATTAGATTCAGCTAATCTGTTTAACACAATAGCAACACACCTTGTTGCAGGAGCTATTTTAGTATTTACGGTTGTTATGCTTGGTGAAACCATATTGAAGTATATCAACTTGCACAATTCCGGCTTTTATGACTTTAGTTCTGAACAACATATATTTCGATTAATAGGAGGTGGGCTTATCTATGTTTTTACTGCTGTAAATTTTTATATGATCATTTATTATGAAGAATACAGATCTCGTAAAATACGACAGACTGAATTAGGCAAAAGCTTAAAAACTGCTGAGCTGAATATGTTAAAGGCACAGATTAATCCACATTTTATATTTAATAGTCTTAACTCCGTAAGTTCCTTAACGCTAACAGACCCGAAAAGAGCACATGAAATGGTAATACAACTGTCGGATTTTCTGCGCTATAGTATCCGAAAAAATGCAGACCAATTAGTAACACTGGAGCAGGAAATCGAGGCCATTAACCTGTTCCTTGCCATTGAAAAAATTCGTTATGGAGACAGGTTGGGTGTTAATATTAAGTGTAATGATGAAACTTTACAGTTAAAATTACCAGCGCTTATACTACAGCCTTTGATTGAAAATGCGATTAAATACAGTTTGTATGAAACTGATAAAGAGAGTGAGATCAATATTGAATGTAGCAGGCAGGAGGGAAGTTTACTTTTGAAAATAATTAACACCTATGATGCTGATGCAGTTATTAATAAGGGCGAGGGGATTGGGTTAAAAAATGTAAGGTCGAGAATGAATCTCGTTTATAACCGTATTGATTTATTGGAAACGAATAAAAATGATAGTTTGTTTAAGGTAACTCTAACCGTTCCTCAAGATGAAAAAGATTAGTTCATATATTATTGATGATGAAAAGCCTGCGAGGGACCTTCTGAAAGTCTATCTGGATGAGCTTTCCAATATCGAGATTATCGGGGAAGCAGAAAATGGATTTGAAGGCGCCAAGTTGGTTAACGAGCATAAACCGGATTTGATCTTTCTTGATATTCAAATGCCCAAAATAAATGGATTCGAAATGCTCGAGTTGCTTGATTATGAGCCCAAAGTAATTTTTTGCACTGCGTATGATAAGTACGCAATCCAGGCTTTTGAAAAAAATGCTGTTGATTATCTTCTTAAGCCATTCCCCAAAGAGCGATTATTAGATGCGCTCAATAAAGTAGCCGTTGTTGAAACAGGCTCAAGTTCCGTAAAATCTATACTCAAGGAGTATCCTGATATCCTGGGAAGGATTGTTGTGAAGGACCGTAAAGAGATAGTTATAATTGATGTTAATGAAATCAATTTTATAGAAGCGCAGGATGATTATGTTGCTATAAACACTTCTAAAGGCAAATGGCTTAAGCAAAAAACAATGAAGTACTATGAAGAAGCCCTGGATCCTACAAAGTTTGTTAGAGTGCATAGAAGCTACATACTTAACTTGTTAGAAATTGCTAAAATTGATAAGATGGGAAAAGAGACCTATGTGTCTGTTCTAAAGTCAGGAAAAAATATCCCGGTTAGTACAACTGGTTATCAAAAACTAAAAATGCATTTGGGGCTCTGACTTACAGTTTTTCAATTGCTTTTAATGAGTCCGTCACATGGCGTTTAGGATTAAACTGATAATCAAAAATAGCTGCAATAATTCCTTGCTTGTTAATGATATAAGTTTTTCTTCCGGGTATTAATCCCAGCAAGGTAGCTTTTACACCATATAATTTTCTAACAGCGTTATTCTCATCACTTAGTAATTGGAAAGGTAAGTTCAGGTGACTTGCAAAGCTTTGATGTCGCTCAATACTATCATTACTTATTCCAATGATAGTGGTATTTTGATTTCGGAACATTTCGAAATTATCCCTGAATGCACATGCCTCTTTGGTACAACCGTGAGATTTGTCCCTGGGATAGAAAAAAAGGACAATATTTTGCTTCCCTATAAGATCCTTTAGGGTAAATTCATTATTATTTTGATCTGTCAATGTGAAATCCGGTGCCAGATCGCCAACTTTAGTAGACATAATTTATATATTATCTAATTTACGTACAATTTCTAATAAAAAAAAAGCTGCTCCACCAGTTGGCGAAACAGCTATAAATTTAGGTTATGGTAAACATATTAATGAGGCAGCCATTTTCTAAAATAGCCGTAGGCAAAAGTGCCTAACATGGCTGCTGCTAAAAAGACTACAAATACGGTGTATCCTGCTCCCATCAGCACAAACATCATTCCCGAACATACACCTGTAATAGCCCATCCTATTCCAAAAATAATACCGCCAATAATATACCTTGGCCAGGTACGATCTTTATCATTGAATTTCTTCTCAATACCTTTTATTGTTTTAATCTTACCTCTTCTGAATAGTTGAGTTATAAGAAAACCCATACCAACTCCGGTGAAGATTATTCCATACATATGGAAGGATTGAAAATGAAACATTTCAAATATTCGGAAAGTGGAGATGGCTTCTAATTTCCACATACCAAACCCGAATATGAAACCTACAATTATATATTTAAATGCTTTCATTGTTTTCTCTAATTAAAATCCGATGTTTAAAATGTAAGGGAGGATGAAGTGGGTAGCTATCAAACCTCCGATAAAGAAACCAATTACGGCTACCAAAGAAGGTATCTGCAAGTCAGAGAGCCCCGAAATTGCGTGCCCCGAAGTACATCCACCAGCATATCTTGCTCCAAATCCGATTAAGAAACCTCCCAACACGATTATGATTATGCCGCGTACTGTAAACAGTGATTCCCATGAATATATATCCCAAAACTCAGGAACATCAGTTTTAATAACTGTTTTACCAGGAACTAACGGAACCTCCCCGTATTTCAAGATATCATCACCGGCAATTTCATTCAGAGTTTCCACTGTAGCTTCAGATACATGAGCCTGATAATCGCCTCCAAAATAATTGGCAGCAAAATAAGCACCAAAAAGGGCACCAAGGGCTACCATTAGGTTCCATCCTTGCTTTTCCCAATCGAAATTAAAGAAGTCAGCATAATCACCAGCTCCATCAGCAGCACACATAGTACGCAGATTAGCTGATAAGCCAAATTCTTTATCAAATAACAATAAGAAGAACATAGTAGAGCCAATTATTACTGCTCCCATCCACCATGGCCAGGGTTGACTAATAAATGCCTGGAGTTCCAATAGATATTCGTACATATTTATCAATGAATTTTCGGAGCCAAAAATACGATATTGAGAACAAGAATAAATGATCTATATCATAAATATTTATGATTTATATTTCTTGTATAGCAATTGTTGATCAATTAGCATTAATATGGTGTCTAATGATGATAAAAATAATAATTGAAGCAGAGGGCTGATTTATATCATAGTTCATTTTGCAAATAGCTTACAAATTTGTAAAAACTACATCTATGAATAAAGTGTTTGAAAATCTTCCTAACAATCTTCAACCCAGGGATGAAGGTGCAGATTCTTTGTTTGACAATAAAATAATTGAGTGGTTTACTCGAACTCATGTTTCTGTGCCTATTATAACACATGTATTAATTATATTGTTCTTTGTTTATATATCGTGGGTAGATGTTTTAAAGGGAGTGCCTGGTATGACATTTACAATCTATAACTATTTAGGATTGCTAGTGGGCGGGTGGTTTTTCTGGTCATTAACTGAATATTGGGTTCACCGGTGGTTGTTTCATGTGCATATCGATAGTAAGTTTTTAAAACAAATTCAGCATTTTGGACATGGTATCCATCATCAATTCCCACGAGATCCAACCAGATTAGCAATGTCTCCAATAATAGCTTTGTTTTTTCAATTGATCTTTTTGGGAATATTCTGGCTTGTAATGAATAGTTATGCGTTTGCTTTTTTTCCAGGGTTTTTACTGGGATATCTCACCTATATAACCTTACACTACTTTGAGCATACGGTGAGACCTCCGAAATTCGGACCATTACATAACCTCTGGAAATCACATACTTTACATCATTATAAGTACCCGGAAACGAAAGGATTTGGAATTTCAACCAGGTTGTGGGATTTCGTTTTCGGAACCCTCCCCGAAGATTAATAACCATCAATATTTGAGTTTTTAATTTCGTCTATTAGCAGGCATTTGTTACTTTTGTCCAAACTGCCGCTAAATGTCAGAAATTAATATTTACTGTAAGGACTGTAAAACGAGATATCAGGGGAAATTACATGGTATAACCGATGAGTCATTGAATTTATTTGACTCAACGAAAACATGTAATATGTATAAGAAAGGACAGCGTCTTATTCAGGAAGGTACTAGACCGTTAGGAGTTTATTGCATAAAATCGGGTAAGGTAAAGGTTTTTAAGCTTGGTCAACAAGGTAAAGAGCATATAACAGCTATTTTAAAGGAAGGTGATTTAGTAGGATACAGGGCGATGCTTAGTGACTCCCTATATCATGTTTCTGTAGAGGCTCTTGAAGAAGTGGTTGCCTGTCATATTCCAAGGGAAGAGTTTCTTAAATCTTTTCAGAATGATAAGATATTGAATAGCACACTGATTAAAGATCTTTCTACTGAGGTAATTTCTCTTACCAATGTGATAACCGATATAGCACAAAAACCGGTAAGGGAGCGAACTGCTGCCACTTTGGTATTATTAAATAGTGTATATTCATCTAACAACGGGGAAAGCAATAAGACTGCCGAGATAAATCTTACAAGAGAGAGCCTGGCCAATATGGTTGGCACTGCTACTGAAACGCTTATCCGTATAATTCATGACTTCAAGGAAGAAGAATTGATTGTTACCAATGGCCGAAAAATCAATATTATGGATTTAAAGGCGCTTCAGAGAATAGGAGGGATTTACTAATTTTAGAATTTAGAGTTCCAAATTATAAGGAACTCAAACTTCTCAGCTCTAAAAACAAAACCCTAAACTTGAAAATATCACCGCCAAGGCACAGAGACGCGAAGTTTTTGGTAAGACTTAGCGACTTAGCGGTTGGTTTTTCCTAAAACCCTTTGCTTGATATCAGCCTCTTATATCTTTATATAGATTTTCTTTCTATATAAAATATAAGCCACTACCCAGCACCCAAACACATGAAAGAGAGCGAATAGTAAAGACCCGAAAGTTGGATTAATTATTGGTTTAAACACAGTGGCATATAGCCACCCATACATATTCATCTCACCCATATCAATCTGAAAATAAGTCTTTACCCAAATTATTGAAAGAACGAAGATTATAAGCGGATTCATACCGAATGCTTCAAATGGCACAGCCCATCGACTCCAGCCTTTTATATCAATCAGGTATATGAGTATTCCTAATACAATAGCAGCTATCCCTGATGTCACCAATACATAACTGCTCGTCCAAAGTGCCTTGTTAACAGGGAATACCAATCCCCAGGCATAACCGGCTAGCAGTAAGACATTTCCTACTAGCAAAATCCTGGCAACAAGGTCCATGTCTTTATATTTTCCGACTAGTTTTCCAAACAGATACCCTGACAATACCGTGACAACTGCAGGAAATGTGCTTAACAGACCTTCAGGATCGAATGGTAGTCCTTTCCCTCTCCAAAGATGATTTTCTCCAAGCAGGAAGATATCTATTCTTCTGCCAAAGTTGTTTTCCAGACCAAACGGATCATCACCTCCAAAAATCAACAATACAAACCAGTAGGATAGGAGAATTAGTGCCGATATTGAAAGTAAGTTACGAATCCCATTAAAATAATGCACCAGCAAAGCAGCAAGGAAATAGGCTACGGCTATCCTTTGCAATACACCCATAATTCTTAGTTGAGAAAAATCCTTTCCAAAATAAGGGAATGCATTGAGCAGTAAGCCAATAACAAAAATTATCAAGGCTCTTTTAGTTGTTTTAAGCAAAAAAGATCTGTGGTCATTCCGGTCATATTTCTGAAATGAAAAACTCATAGACAATCCAACTGCTACCAGGAAAAACGGGAAAACCAGATCTGTGGGAGTGTAACCATGCCAATCGGCATGAGCAAGTGGCGAGTACAGGTTACTCCAGCTTCCGGGAGTATTTACCATTATCATGGCTGCAATAGTTAGTCCTCTAAAAATATCCAGTGATTTATACCTTTTGATCATTGCTTATATAGTACTTGTTATTTTTTGTGAAGTTAGTATAAAATTCATTTTTATCAGTATGTGTTAAAAAAATTGGGATAAATGGTTACCTCTTTGACTACTAATGTATTTATTAATGCTGGTTGGTGTTTAGCGACTGGCGAGGTTCATCAAAGTGTAAATAGATGTTTAGCCTGAATTTGCAGTGCATAGTTTAGGCTTTGAGCTTTCACCTTACAACATTAGTTAAAAGGTGAAAGCTTTTTTTTAAGCATATTTGCGAATTATATTCAAGTAAATTTTCTTATCTTGTAATTATTCGGAGATGAAGTCGATCGTAATCATATTCATTTCTGTGTCATTCTTGTTGTTAGGGTGCATTGATTCAACCCAACAAGAGAAGAATTCTGACACAGTTGCAGCGGTAGCTGAAAGTGAGGTAAGTGTCACTGTTTCAGCTGATTTCCCTTTTGTATGTGGGGTTGCCTATGATGTTGATAATTTTCAGGAATGGCTTAACACTTACAAAAAATCACAAGGGAAAACTCTTATTCTGTTTAGAAATGTTGATAATCCGGCCATAATTTTGGTTTATGAACAAGCAGAATCAATGCAGGAAGCTGAAGAAAGGGGTAAGGTGCTCACTTCTGATGAATATATAGATCAATCACATACGTTAGGGACACCTGTTTACACCCATTACGAAGTGAAATTATTCGAACCTCAGGAAAAAGAATATAAAATCTATGTCGCATTGATATTTGAGGCTGAAAACCCTAATGAATGGATTTCTAAAGCTAAAACCAACCTTGGGCCATTTAATGATCAGGGAATAGTGCCGGTGGGTATTGGGATTAATGCATTTAATAAAAATCAGGTTTATTTGTTAGCAGCTTTAGAAGATTATATTAACATTAAAAAGAACACAAATACCCCCAAAGAGATTGGCAAACTGTATAAAAAACTCGGAGTTCCTGATCATACCATGATTTCATTTTGGGGGAAGGTGAAACTATAATTTAATTACCCGCACCATAGCCACCACCTCCGGGTGTTAGCAACATAATGTTTTCTCCAGCCTTTATCTTGTAAGTGCCAACCCCTTTCAGGTCTTTTCTAATCCCATCTTGATCAATACAATATTGTTCACCTTTGGAGCCGTTAGAACCTCCTTCGAGTCCATAGGGTGATTCTTTCCTGTGCTGAGTTAAAAAAGTGATGGTAACAGGCTCCAGGAATTCAAACTCTCTTACAACACCATGGCCACCTCTCCATTTACCTTTTCCACCGGATTCGTTTCTAACTGCAAACTTTTTAAGCTTTACCGGGTATCGGAATTCCAGAATTTCCGGATCAGTTATTTGCGTATTGGTCATATGCTGATGAACTGCATCCGAACCATTAAATCCTTCACCGGCACCTGTGCCACCACAAACCGTTTCGTAGTAACCAAATGAATCATTACCAAAAAGGAAATTATTCATGGTGCCCTGACTGCATGCTGCCAGACCGAAGGCTTTAATTAAGGTGTCCACTAACCTCTGGCTAACTTCTGTATTGCCACCAACCACAGCGGGGCATTTATAAGGGTCCATTGAAAATTCCGGATTAAGCAGGGTGCCTTTTGGTATTACCAGCTCAACATGACGCATGAGACCTTCATTAAGAGGGATATCGCCACCAATCAGGAGTTTAAGTACATAAATTACAGCACCGTTTACAATGGCCTCTGTGGCATTAAGATTCCCTTTATTTGTAGGGGATGTACCGTTGAAGGATATTTTCAACTTGTCAGTTCTGGTAATCAAAACATTAAGTTTGCTTCCATCATCAAGATATTCAGTCGCTTCCAACCGGGTAATACTACGATCATCTAATGCCTGTTTTAGTTTAGAGGTAGCTAGTTGACTTAGCTCATCCATAAAATGCAATATGGTAGCTGTACCATGACTTGACAAAAGTTTTGTCATAGCGTTTTGCCCTTCCCGTATGGAAGCTAAAGCGGCCTTGAAATCAGCCATATTATCATTGATGTTTCTTGTTGGCCATGGAGCCTTTTCCAGTATTACCATTATTGGATTCCAGTCAATATCACCACTAACAGCAATTTTAGTAGGAGGGATAACAACCCCTTCTTCAGCTAGATTTTTAGCATCCGCTGGCATAGAGCCAGGTGCTTTGCCGCCAATTTCTGCATGATGAGCACGGTTGGCAACATAACCAATTAATTGCTGATTATGGTAGACCGGGGCGATAAGCGTTACATCAGGCAGGTGAGACCCACCAAAACTCGGATGGTTGGTTATAACTACATCACCCTCATTAAGTGAAATATGATCTGTTACAGACCTTACACAAATACCCAGACTACCTAGATGCACCGGGATATGAGGAGCATTTACTACCAGTTTGCCATCTTTATCCAGCAAAGCACATGAAAAATCCAGCCTTTCTTTAATATTAACTGATAAAGCAGTGCGTTGCAGCAATGATCCCATTTGTTCTGCTATTGACCTGAACCTGCTGGTAAAAAGGGCCAATTCTACTTCGTCAAGATTAGAGTACGTAGTCTTATCCTCTGAAGTGCTGCTAAGTATAATGTTTACATAACCATTCTCAACAGTGGCGGCCCACCCGGGATTAATAACCACACTGGTAAAAGGATTATGCAATATTGCAGGACCGGTAAGCGTGACAGATCCACTAATTTCTTCCGGCCATTCGTAAACAGGCGTGTCAATCCAACCAGTGTTAAAGAGTATTTTGTGTTGGCCTTGTGGTGCTCGTAGACCTGTACTGCTGGCCTTTTGTTTGATATGCTCTGGTTTCGTATCAACAAGATCAGAAGCAGTTACTCGTATAGATTCCAGTTCAATGTCTCGCTCAACCCAATGGCCAAAAAGGTCAGTGTATTTGTCCTTGAATGTATGGGCGAGGTTCTCATAATCATGAAAAGGTATCTCTAAAGTGGTATCCTGGCCATACAATCGCATAAAAACTGCAATTGAGTTTATTTCTGCCTGATCAACACCTTCTTTCCTTATATTTTCCAATGCGAGTTCTTTGAGCTGATCTATTGCCGTTAATAATCTTTCCTTCTCGCTTAAAGGAAACAAAAGTTGTTTGATTTCATGTCGCTCAATAGAGGCTTTACCAATACCCACAGCACTTAGCAGGCTTCCATTGTAGGGAACAATTACATTTGTAACACTCAGCAGATTTGCAATGTCACAGATATGCTGTCCTACAGCACCGCCAAAACCGAGCAAGCCATATTCTTTGGGATCAAATCCCTTATCAATAGAGATTTTCTTTACAGCATCGGCCATCTTCTGATTGGCGATGGTAAGGTATCCCATTAGTAAATTATCACGATGACTTCCATGGTCATCATAACTTAAGGATTTGAGAATTGTATTAAGTTTTTCTTCAGCATTATTAATTTCTAAAGGAATGCCGAAAGTCTCCGGGTCAATCCGTCCAGACAAAAGATTAATATCAGTTACAGCCAGAGGTCCCCCATTACCATAGGAAGCAGGACCCGGCATAGCACCGGCACTTTCCGGACCAACCTGCAACCTGCCTTCATCTATACTGCATACAGATCCTCCGCCTGCCGCTACTGTTTCTATGGCAAGTGCCTGTGTGAAGAGATGTGCATCGCCAACGGTTAGTTCAGAGCAGTAATCATATGCCGAATCATACCGCGAGACATCAGTGCTTGTGCCACCCATATCTATAGAAATCACTTTGGAGAGCCCTGCTTTCAGGGCAGCATTGGCAGCGCCCACAACACCTCCGGCCGGTCCGCTAAGCAGGCTGTCTTTGGCATTGAACTGTGTCATTTTTGAAAGGGCGCCTGAGCTGGTCATTACCCTGATTTGATCCTTATCAATTACACTGGCTATATTGCCCAGGTATTCATCCAAAACCGGAGAGAGATAGGCGTTCACAACAGCGGTTTCTGTTCGAATTAAATATTTAATGGCTGGGTATAATTCAGAAGAACAAGTGATGTGTGGCTTTTCATGCTGCCTTAATTGTTTGGCAATCATTTGTTCGTTCAAATCATTACTATAACTGTTTTTTAGAGAAACCGCTATTGAATCAATTTTATGGTTTCTGATTTCAGTTATGCATTCGTTGATTTCCTGCTCGTCTGGTTCTTTAACTATTTCACCTGAAGCACTAGTGTTTTCGCTTACCTCAAGTATCAATTTAGGCAGATTCTTACGCTTCTTGATGTCTAAAGCAAACAAATCGGGCCTCTGTTGGGTGCCGATCTCCAAAAGATCTTTAAACCCCTCACTAACAATTAATGCGGTGTCGCTACCTTTTCTCTCCAGCAGAGCATTGGTGCCCCTTGTGGTGCCCACCCTGAATTGACTAACAGGCAATGGTTTGTTCAGGGGGGTATCAGTGGCTATTCGTGCAGCAAGTACGGGAGCTTCTTCACCTGAATAAATAAGAATAATTCTACCATTAATATCGCCTTCCGGCAAAGCATGTTCAATGGTAAAGTTATTATGATCATGGTTTAAAATAGTACTTTCAAATTCAAGAGAGGGGAATTCGCATGTGTAACCAGCAAACAAGTTGGAATTAATTTTATTTTTTAAATCCAGCACCAGGTGATGCCCATCCCTGACTTCCAGAACCCTGGTACTTATTTTACCGGAACTTAGTACTTTAACAGGTATTATTTTTCCTTCAGGCGATTCTGCAATACAATCGGTAAAAGTACCTCCGGTATCAGCACTTACTAACCATTTATTATTCATATGTTCAAATCTAAAATAGTTATTCTGTTAATTGGGTACCGGATAAATAAAATCAGTTAGACATATGAGAAGGTATGGTATTTGTTTATAGAATATTTCACGAACGGTATGATAAACAATGAATTATACATTAAATTCGTAGTTAAATAACATTCACTTAAAATAAAGATTATGAGATTAAAATTCATTCTATTTTCACTAGCAACAATTTTTGCTTTTCAAACAACAACTGCACAAACTGTTGAAGAAATTATTGCCAATTATTTTGAAAACACCGGAGGTGCTGATAATTGGAAATCCTTAAAGGGAATTAAAATGACCGCATCAATAAATCAGGGTGGAATGGATATTCCCATTACGATGATTATGATGGCTGATGGTCGCAGACACATGAAATTCGAATTACAAGGCAAAGAATTAGTACAGGGTGTTTTTGATGGAGAAGTTATGTGGGGTCATAATTTTATGACAATGGAACCTGAAAAAAGCGACAGTGAGGCTACTGAAAATGCAAAAAGGGAGGCAGGTGATTTTCCTGATCCATTTTTAAACCTTGAAGGAAATGGATATTCAGCTGAATTATTGGGAAAAGAAACAGTTGAAGGAACAGAGTGTTTTAAAGTTAAACTCACTAAAAAGCCTCAGTTGGTTGATGGTGTGGAGGTTGATAATATCTCTTACTACTTCTTTGATACAGAGAATTTCGTTCCTATTGTGGTAGAAACTGAAATTAAATCAGGCCAGATGAAAGGCCAGATTGGCATTGCTACTTTTAGTGATTACCAGGAGGTTGAAGGTCTATACTTTGCTTTTGCAATTGGAGAAGGAATAAAAGATATGGGCACACAGGTTATCAATATTACGGGTATTGAACTTAATCCCGATGTGGAAGATACCATGTTTAAGTTTCCAGAACCTGTTGAAACTACAGAGGAGAAAGAAGGAGAGGGTAACTAGTTTTAATTATTCAAATCATATAAACTATTCATTATTATGAAGAAGACAATATTGCTATTTATAGCGATGATAGGATATACTATGTCCTTTGCGCAAGACCCAATAGTGCTTTCCGGCGATGAACTATTTGGATCACTGAAGGCAAGACAAATTGGTCCGGCCTTGATGAGTGGGAGAATATCTGACCTGACAGGTCACCCAACCAATGCACGTATTCTCTATGCAGGAACTGCAGGAGGCGGTGTATGGAAATCATTTGATGGAGGTTCGTCATTCGTTTCAATTTTTGACAAGTATGCACAATCAATTGGTTGCGTTGAACTTGATCCCAATAATCCTGATAAGGTGATATGGGTTGGAACAGGAGAAACGTGGACAAGGAACAGTGTGTCCGTAGGTGATGGACTATATAAATCTACAGATGGTGGTGCTAACTGGACTAAGCTGGGATTTGAAAAATCAGAAAGGATTAGCAGCATTCAGATAAATCCTAAGAACTCTGATGAGGTATATGTTGGCGTATTAGGCCCACTTTGGGGAGATAGTGACGAGCGAGGCGTATACAAAACAACAGATGGTGGTAAGACATGGGAACGATTGCTGGCGGGTGACAATAGAACCGGCTGTTCAGACCTGATAATGGATATGAACAATCCGAGTGTGCTATACGCTGCTTTCTGGGAATATAGAAGAGAAGCATGGGGCTTTACGTCTGGTGGCGTAAACAGTGCCATGTACAAATCAACCGATGCAGGCAAAACCTGGAAGAAAATACATAATGGATTGCCAACTGGAGAAATGGGTCGATTTGCATTGGCATTAGCACCTTCAGACAGTAAAATATTATACGCTGGAGTAGAATCTAAAGAAGATAAAGGTCTGTATAAATCTACAGATGCCGGTGAAAGCTGGGAATACCTTAATAAAGATTTTGGTCTTGTGGTAAGGCCGTTTTACTTCTCTCGGATTGTGATAGATCCTAAGAATCCTGATATCCTTCTTAAGGCAGGATTGTATGGCTCAATGAGTCGCGATGGTGGTGAAACTTTCAAGCAGGTTGGAGGCAGTTATCATGCCGATGTGCATGACTATTGGTTTGATATCAATAATACTGACATGTTTTATGTTGGTACGGATGGAGGAATTTATCGTACCTGGGATGCTGGAGGTAATACAGAAATGGTTAATGATATTCCAGTGTCTCAATTCTATCACATTAGTGTTGATAATGCCGAGCCATATAACGTTTATGGAGGATTACAGGATAATGGCTCATGGTTTGGACCTTCATCAAGCCAGGGAGGCATCGAGGCCAGAGATTGGATTAGGGTAGGTGTAGGCGATGGTTTTAGAGTATTGAAGCATCCATCAAAACCTTATGTTTATTCAGAAATGCAAGGTGCCGAAGGTGTATGGCGGTATGATGTTGAACGCAATCAAACCAGGAACATCAAAGTATTTCCAGTTGAAGGAGATCCTAAATTGAGGTTTAACTGGAACGCACCTTTAACACAGAGCCCTAATAACGAAGATAGAATTTATATGGGAAGCCAATTTGTTCACGTATCGAACGATATGGGTAACAACTGGACAAAAATCTCCCCGGATCTTACTACCAATGATGAAGCAAAGCAGCAGCAGGAGCAATCGGGAGGTATTTCGATTGATAATTCAGGTGCAGAGAACCATTGTACCGTTTTTACCATTGCCGAATCACCACTTGATGAAAAAATAATTTGGGTTGGAACAGATGATGGTAATGTGCAGGTTACCCAGGATGGTGGTAAATCATGGATTAATGTAACACCTGATTTGACCGGAGTTCCTGCCAATACCTGGTGTTATCATATAGAAGCCAGTAATTTCAATAAAGGTGCTGCTTATGCCGTATTTGATGGCCATACTGCCAATGATGGTAATACTTATGTGCTCAAAACAACAGATTTTGGCAAAACATGGAAAAGCATTGTTACTGATGATGTCTATGGATTTGCCAGAAATATCCAGGAGGATTACGTAAATGAAAATCTTTTATTCCTGGGTACTGAGTTTGGATTATATGTAACCATTGATGGTGGTGCTCACTGGACCAAGTTTACAAACAACATGCCGGCCGCTGCTGTTCATTATATTGAAATGCACTCAAAGACAAATGATCTTGTCCTGGGTACACACGGTAGGGGCGTTATCATTATCGATGATATAAGTCCTTTGAGGGAGTTAACTCAGGAAGTGTTAAGCAAAAACGTTCACGTTTTTGCTTCGAAGCCTTTTATTATGCCTGAAGAAAGTGGTTTTGGCGGTGGTAGCAATGGTAGCCAGTTTGTGGGCCCTAACCGCAATCGATCTGCTAAAATGGTTTATTACCTTAAGAAGCGTCATACATTTGGCAAGATGACTATTGAGGTTCAGAATAAGGATGGTCAGGTGATGCAGAAAATCGATGCTAAAAAGCAAAGAGGTATCAATATTGTAACATGGAATTACAGGATGAAGTCACCTAAAATCGCCAAAGGCAAGACTTTTGATTTCAGTGGATTTACCTCACCGAGAGTCCCGGCAGACACCTATACCTTCGTAATGAAGAAAGGAAAAACTGAGTATAAACATGATATTGAGTTACAATATGATCCTAACTCAATTCTTACGATGGAAGACAGAAAAGCACAGGAAGCGATGGTTATGAAACTCTATAACATGACCCAGGACCTTGCTTACCTGGTATTCAATATTGATGAAACAATTGAATATGCTGAGAAGGCTAAAGAAACCAATAAAAAGCTTGGTAAGTCTTCATCCAATCTTTTGGAATCACTTGATGAGCTTAAGAAAACGCTGGTAATCACTACAGGCGACAACTATGTGGGTAGTGCTGATCGTGAGCTCCGAGAAAAGATCGGTGACTTGTATGGTGTTGTTGCCGGTAATTATGGTAAACCAGGGAATAGCCAGTATGCTAATTTAGCCATCCTGGAAAAATCGCTTGAAGAAGCGAAAACCAATTACTCTTATATAAAGAATAAAGAATTAGCTAAACTCGAAAAGGCAGGCTCGAAATATAACCTTGAAGCTATGCAGGAAAAGTCGTTTGAGCAGTTTCTAAAAGAGTATAAATAAACAGAAAAGTGTACTATAAACTGGTCGTAGGATATCCTACGACCAGTTTATTACTGTACCAACAAAATCTTTGTGTCCTCTATAGCAGTGAGAGCATGTGTTTCATTCGCCCCGAAAGAGTAGGTGTCTAAAGTTTCCAGCTCATGGTTCTTGCCATGTATTTTGAATAGTAATTTACCTTCTAATATTACAATAGTAGCATCCTTTGTAGAGGTGTGACCGGGTATTTCACAGCCTTTTTCCAACGAGATTAAATTAACCTGTTGTTCACCATTGGTTACAACCCTTTTGCTTTGGACCTGGCTGTAGCCTATTTCTTGTATTATGTTTTTGATCTTCATTATTGACAATTAAAAAATACAATCACAAAAATATTGTCTAATTCTATTTATACACGAAATTGAGCAATGTTTTTTCAGCAGTAAAAATAATTACCCAGATGGTTAAATAATATTCAATATCTCTTGCTTAGTTAATTTTTGTTTTCGATTTTTGACCATATGGTTAAAAAATCAGAGCTTACCCAGCAAAAAATAATTGAAACGGCCCGTGAAATGTTTATTGAAAAGGGTTTCGATGGCGTGAAAATGCAGGAACTTGCCGACAGGGCAGGAGTGAATAAAGGCTTATTACACCATTACTTCAATAATAAACAGAGTTTATTCAATGATGTGTTTGCCCATGCTGCAGATCAACTATTTGGTAGATTAATGGAATCATTTTCTAATCAGGGAAGTTTTAATGAGAAAGTAAACAGTATAGTTGATGCATATTTAGATATGCTTTTGGCGAATCCAAGATTACCTGTTTTCATATTCTTTGAGATAAACAGGGATTCTGAATTGATTCAAGAGGTTTTAAGTGCCGACAGGATTGGCACTTTCCTGAAAGGGCTAAAAGAAAGTAATCCAAAAATCACTGATCAAAATGCTATTCATGTCATTTTAACTATTGTTTCCTTAAGTGTGTTCCCATTTATTGCAAAGCCTGTTGTGATGAAAATGATTAAGAACGAAAAAGAATTCTCTAAGCTTATAGAGGAACGCAGACCTATTATAAAGTTATTAGTTTCCAATTTAGTAAATTCATTATGATGCGTATTGTATTACTACTTGTATTATCATTAATAGCTACCCTTAACCTGAAAGCCCAGGTTGTCAGCCTTGATTCTTGTATCAGTTGGGCTTATGAAAACAATAGGTTTGCTGATAACGAAGAGTTAATTCGTCACAGTCAGCAATTGGCCATCGAAAATGCGGGTAAAACTAATTTGCCCAGGTTGGTGCTGGATGGAACAGGCACCTATCAAAATGAAAATATTACAATTGAAATGCCTCCGGTACCTGGGTTAACAGCGCCAGAAGTTCCACTAAATTTTAACAGGTTGTTAGTCAACTTCAATCAGACTATCTATAATGGCAGGCTGGCAGCCCATAAGAAAAGGCTTGATTCGCTATCGTATGATGCTTTGGCTTACCAGGTAGAAGTGGATAAGGCCAAAATTAAAGCTCAGATTACCGGAATATATACTTCAATAATCCTGGTACATGAGCAACTGGAGATACTGAACCGACAAATTGCTACTATCGATATAAAAGCAAAACAGTTAAAAGCAGGAGTTGATGCCGGGGTTGTCTATAAATCAGATCTAACTACATTACAGGCTGAGCATCTAAAGCTACAACAAAGCATAACGGAAGTAGAATACCTCGAACTTGCTCTGAGACAACAATTATCAACTTTAACAGGGAACCAAATTCACACGAAAGTTGAGCTGTTGTTACCAGAGACTGAAATTGATGAATCTGGCGTAGAAAGCAGGCCCGAGCTCAGGTTGCTAAACAGTAAGAAAACCGCATTGGGCATTCAATCTGATCTATCGAAAGTCTCCAGGCTGCCTTATGTAGGTGTGTTTGGAAGTGCAGGTCTGGGATATCCGGGGTACGATATTTTCGATTCTTCTGTTAGTCCGATGATGATGGTCGGGCTGAAAGTAAACTGGAATATTTATGACTGGAATAAATCGAAAAATGACAGGCAGATTATCGGTTGGAACCAGGAAATAATATCCTATCAATATAATCGGTTAAAGCTTCAGCTGGAATCGGAACTGATAAAGCAAAAGCAAGAGATTCTAAAGTTGGAGGAGCTGATCACAAGAGATAAAGAAATAATCAATTTGAGAAAGGAAATCACACAGGATGTAAGCGCTCGACTAAGTTCAGGCACAGCTACATCAACGGATTTCTTAATTGAATTGCACCAGGAAGCCGTGGCAGAATTAAACCAATCAGTACATGTAATTAAACTGTCCATTGCCAGGCTCAGTTATCAAATAATTCAGGGGAAATAAATATGCATAAAATTATCAAAATAGAAATTCTTAATATGGTTACATTCAGAAATATATTGTTAGCCGGTGCATTCCTGGCCTTCATTACTTCTTGTAGCAAAAACGGGGAGAGGGCAGATGCCTATGGCAACTTTGAGGTAGAAGAAACAACAATATCAGCCCAGATGGCAGGTGAATTGCTATGGTTTGATGTAGAAGAAGGTGTTCAACTAAAAGCAAACCAGCTGATTGGAGTAATAGACACAACCACCCTGATCATTCAGAAGAAGGAGCTCTTTGCCAACATTAAATCAGTGAGTGTAAACAAGCAAAGTATAGCAGCTGAACAGAAAGTAATGGAAGCTGAGCTCACTAATTTAAAAAGGGAAAGAAACAGGGTTGCCAGGCTCGTAGAATCAAATGCCGCAACACAAAAGCAATTAGACGATATTGAAGGTGGAATCAATGTGCTGAAAAGCAAAATGGAGGCACTTAAAAGTCAGTATGTGATTATCAATGCTAAAATTGAAGCTCTAGACGCCAAGGTTCATTTAATTGATGAGCAATTATCAAAATGCCATATCAGGAATCCAAAGGATGGCATGGTGCTTTCGAAATTGGCAAGAGCGCACGAATTAGTGGCGCCCGGCAAACCCCTCTACAAAATGGCCGATATGAATAAACTTTACCTGAAAGCCTATATAAGCGAAACTCAACTGGCCACCATTAAACACAACCAGCAGGTTACTGTCTCTTTTGATTTCAATGACACTAAAAAAGAAATTCCGGGCAGAATATCATGGGTGTCGTCTGAATCTGAATTTACACCCAAGATCATACAAACAAAGAAGGAACGCGTAAATCTTGTTTATGCAATCAAAGTGGCTATAGAAAACGATGGATTTATCAAATTAGGAATGCCCGGAGAAGTGAATTTCTAATCAATTAATGGTCGAATTTAAAAACATACACAAGCAATATGGCCCAATAAAGGCCGTAGAGGGCATAAATCTAAAGGTTAACCCCGGTGAACTTTTTGGTTTGATTGGCCCGGATGGAGCAGGGAAAACATCTTTGTTTCGAATGCTTACAACCTTGCTGTTGCCCAATGAAGGAGAGATAATATTCGATGGAAAAGACGTTGTTGAACATTACCAGTTTGTAAGAGAGAATGTGGGGTATATGCCCGGTTCCTTCTCACTTTACCAGGACCTGACTGTTGAAGAGAACCTGAGTTTTTTTGCTACCTTATTTGGTGCAAGTATTGAAGAAAACTATGATCTGATTAAAGATATTTACCATCAGATTGAACCCTATAAAAAAAGAAGAGCCGGAGCACTTTCGGGTGGCATGAAACAAAAACTTGCCTTGAGTTGCGCCCTTATTCACAAACCGCTTGTACTGGTTTTAGATGAACCAACTACAGGGGTAGATGCTGTATCGAGAAAGGAGTTCTGGGATATGCTGAAGAAACTGAAAGAAAGCGGATTAACTATTCTGGTTTCAACTGCCTATATGGATGAGGCAACCTTGTGTGATCGCGTGGCACTTATTCAGGATGGCAGGATATTAAGCGTAGACACCCCTTCAAAAATCATTACAGATTTTAATAAGCCACTCTATGAAGTAAAAGGAGAGAATATACATCAGATTCTGAGCTTAATACGTGTTTCGGATCATGTTTTAGGGGCTCAGCCATTTGGGGCATCGCTTCATTTAACACTGGATAGCGAAGACAACCTCGCAGAGATTAAGCAGTTAATATTAAACGCTAGACCTGATGCTAAAATAGAGCTCGCTATTCCTACTATAGAAGATTGTTTCATGGATTTAATGTTAGAAGTGCATGAATGATCAGTACGCCATAGAAGCTAAGAACTTTACCAAGAAATTTGGTTCATTTACTGCTGTAGATAACATCAGCTTTTCAGTAGAAAAAGGTGAAATATTTGGCTTCCTGGGAGCTAATGGGGCAGGCAAAACCACTGCGATTAAAATGCTAACAGGCCTTTGGCGGCCCACTTCCGGGCAGGCTCGTGTAGCAGGTTTCGATGTGTGGACAGAAGCCAATAAAATAAAGAAAAATATCGGTTATATGAGTCAGAAGTTTTCGCTCTATAACGACCTTACAGTACTGGAAAACATAGAATTGTTTGCCGGAATCTATAATATGCCATCGAAAGAGATTAAAGAGAAATCCGGAGATCTTGTCGTGAAGTTGGGTATAGAAAGCTTTAAAAACCGTATGGTTGAATCCCTGCCATTGGGATTTAAACAAAAACTGGCATTTTCAGTAGCTATTTTCCATAAGCCTAAGATTGTATTTCTGGATGAGCCCACCGGTGGTGTAGATCCCATCACCAGAAGGCAGTTTTGGGAGATGATCTACGAAGCGGCAGAAAGTGGTATTACGCCATTCGTAACCACGCACTATATGGATGAAGCTGAGTATTGTAACAGGGTATCGATAATGGTTGAAGGAAAAATAATGGCACTGGATACACCCGGTAACCTCACAGAACAGTTCGAAAGCAACAATATGGACGAAGTGTTTCTTAAACTGGCAAGAAATCCGCAAGAAAGTTAGGGCATGAAGGAGCTGAGAGTATTTATCAACAAAGAATTCAAGCATATCTTTCGGGATTTCAGAACCCTGCTTATTCTTTTTGGTTTGCCAATTGCGCAGGTCTTTTTGTTCGGTTATGCCATTACGAACGAAGTAAAAGATGCCCATATAACCATATGGGATCAGGCCAATGATGCGATGTCTAAAAAGCTATCGGCAAAATTGCTTTCAACAAACTACTTTAAATTGTCTGATGTTTCAGAAAATTATGATGACATTACCAATGGCTTCAAATCCGGTGAGCATCAGATTGCTATTGTGATACCGCCAAAATTCGGACAGAAGTTCAACAGTAATAATGCTAAGATCCAGGTGATCTCAGATGCTTCAGATCCTAACCAGGCCAATATTCTCGCTAATTATGCAACAGGAATTATTAGTAGCTTTATGCTCGAAGAGCTGGATTATAATCCTCCTAATCAGATCACAACTGAAGTACGAATGACCTATAATCCGGAGCTAAAAGGTGTCTACCTGTTTGTGCCGGGCGTTATAACTGTAATTTTAATGATTATCAGCACTTTGCTAACCTCAATTGCACTTACAAGAGAGAAAGAGCTTGGCACAATGGAGGTGTTGCTGGTATCACCACTAAAACCGGGCATAATCGTAATAGGGAAGGTTATTCCGTACCTGCTATTATCCTTTATGAACGCAATGATCATCCTGGTAGTAGGATTTACGGTATTTGAAATGCCATTAGTGGGTAGTTTTGGCCTCCTTGTATTCGAGATGATCTTGTTTGTGGTGGCAGCGCTGAGCATAGGCATATTTGTTTCTACCAAGACCGATTCACAACAAGTTGCTATGTTGATTTCACTGTTTGCATTGATGTTGCCAACAATCTTATTATCAGGATTTATTTTTCCGATTGACAGCATGCCCTGGCCGCTACAGGTTTTGAGTAACATCATGCCCGCCAAGTTCTTTATCATAATTGTAAAAGGTATTATGCTGAAAGGCGTGGGGCTTGAGGTGCTTTGGAAAGAGACATTGATTGTAATAGGCTTTATAATTCTTTTCACAGGAGCCAGTATTAAAAGTTTTAAAATAAGACTGGCATGAGAAGGGTAAAATACTTGCTTAAAAAGGAGTTTAAACAAATATTTCGCAATAAAGCGATGCTGCCGCTCATTTTTGTACTGCCCATCATTCAGTTATTGATACTGGTAAACGCAGCCACTTTCGAAATCAAGAAGATCGATATTGCCGTCCTGGATCAGGATCAAAGTCAAACCAGCAGATCAATGATAAATAAACTGCTGTCAATGGACTATTATCAGCTAAACAGGCATGTAGAAACATTGAAAGATGGTCAGCGCTTAATGGATCAGAATGAGATTGATATGTTCATTCATATACCCACAAGTTTTGAGACTGACCTGCAACGAGATAATCGTGCATCTTTAATGCTCGATATCAGTGCTGTAGACGGTGCTGCTGCAAGCATTATATATTTTTATACCAACTCTATCATATTTGATTTCAATAGAAATATCATCCAGAAATGGCATGATTTACCGGTAAAACTAAATACCCCTGTGGTTGTAGAATCCAGGTTCTGGTATAATGAAGAGCTTGAATACAAAAACTTCATTACTCCTGGCCTCATGGTTATTTTAGTTACTATGATAGGCATGTTTTTATCGTCTATGAATGTAGTAAGAGAAAAGGAGTTGGGTACTATAGAGCAGATCAATGTTACTCCAATAACAAAAGGACAGTTTATTATCAGCAAACTGCTGCCGTTCTGGATCATTGGCATGTTTGAGCTGGCATTTGGTCTCGCTGTAGGCAAGCTGATATTCGACTTCCCGGTTGTTGGGTCAATTCCACTATTGTTTGGTTTCGCCTCAATTTTTCTGGTGGTAGTACTCTCTCTTGGACTTATTATATCCACGATTACAAACACACAGCAACAGGCCATGTTAATCAGCTGGTTTTTTGCAGTGATTTTTATTCTGATGAGTGGCTTGTTTACCCCTGTAGAAAACATGCCCTATTGGGCACAGGATATTACTTTAGGGAATCCAATCACCTATTTTATGCAGCTAATACGAATGGTATTGCTAAAAGGAAGCGAGTTTGAACATGTCACCTGGCATTTTAGTATTATTAGTATAATGGCCGTTGTTAGTCTAATAGCGGCAATGTTTACTTATCGTAAGCGATCATAATGGAAGAAATTAGGAAAAAGCAATATCGCAGTTGGTTGATGGTAGCACTTATTGCTGCCTGCATACCATTTTTACTTTTCTTTGATGATAGCTTCGGTGAAGGGTTTGGACCATTTTACCTGGTATTACTTATTCTAATATTTGTGCCGGTGTTTTTTGGGATGGGAGCACTAACAGGATGGTTTATAGATAAGGCTCGTCAGCCGGAAACAACTACTGTTTTTTATCGCAGATGGGCGATAGGAAGCGGATTATTGTCTGTGTTTCTGTTGTGGGGATTCTGGCCCAGGCAGATTCAGGATAATGCATTTGTGCACATTTTTAAAACTATAGTCTTAAATCCATACCATATTCCACTGTTTATTGCACTGATTACATTTGGGGTATCAATATATAACATTAAGAAGCTGAATGATAAGGATTAATAAGGCTTTAAAAAGGTAAATCCCATTGGAGTCCTTTATTTACCACCATGAATTTTATATTAAATGGTATTACACCCCAGAGTTGAACTCTGGACTCATCCTTTCGGAGTAGAACTCCGAGGAATTAAACCAAATCCTTCTCGTCCGCCGAAGCGAACGCGAAGGAGAATTAAATAGGATGCACAAATAGTAACATCAATGTGAGTTCGAAACAAGAAACTAACAAAAAACGCTAACCCGTCACTCAGAGGTCAATTTAGTGAGCAAAACGAAATTAATAGACCCTGCCTTTGCCGAAACGGCTACGTGCAGGCAGGCGTGGAGTCTTCAAATTGGGATTCCTGCGGCTTACCAACACACAAATTCATCCCAGGAAGTCTACCGATGACGTATAAATTATCAAAAGCCTCGTAGAGGCGACCCCTTTGTAGCAAACCCCTACACAATTGACCCTAAGCTCCGTAGGAGTGATATACCCATCCAGGTGTCGCACCTATGGCGCTTAATTTGGGTTTGATTTACATTCTACAAAGATTTCATCCCTACGGGATTTTTTTATCATAAGAATTCGTCATCTCATTTT
>JBDLIU010000021.1:0-30045 GCA_039714715.1 Bacteroidota bacterium | reverse complement strand
TCAAAACCACCTGGCGATGGTTTCTTTTTATTGTCGCTTCTGTAAGCTCAAGCAAGCTTGGCTTCCTAATATTAAAAATAGATTAGCTACGCTGATCCTTTTCAGGGAGCCCTACAATCAAAACCATCTGGCGATGGTTTCTTTTTATTGTCGCTTCTGTAAGCTCAAGCAAGCTTGGCTTCCATTCGCTCCAATAAAAAACCACTAGCTATCCAGCTAGTGGTTTTGATTGTGGAGAATATCGGATTCGAACCGATGACCTCTACGCTGCCAGCGTAGCGCTCTAGCCAACTGAGCTAATCCCCCATGTTTAATTCAGAATTCAGAATGGCGAATTTAGAATATATTTAAGGAGTGCAAATATACAGTTAGGCTATAATTTCTCAAAATAATGCATAATCATTAAAATCAGACTCCTCTATTCGTCATTCTAAATCCTTAACTCTAAATTCATATCACCCTCCTGGCCTGCCTGAATCTTTTACTCCAATAGGCATTCTCCAGGCTACTTTCAGTAACTCCTTTACTGGTGGAGGCATGGATAAATATTACTTCTCCACCATTAACTTCAGTTACTAGCCCCACATGAGTAATCTTTCTTTTTTTCTTTGTTGTGGCAAAAAAGACCAGGTCGCCCTTCCTGATCTCATCCTTTCCTACTCTCCTGCCTTCCTTTTTTTGTTCTGCCGAGGTTCTGGGAATATCATAATCTATTGCCTTAAAAGAATTTAATAATAGACCTGAGCAGTCCATTCCTTTATTGGTTGTACCCCCATACTTGTATGGAGTACCAGTGTAAGACCTTGCTTCAGCAATTACAACATATGATTTCTGACGTTTAGATAGTTTGTTGCTACATCCACTGAATATTAGTAATGCTATCAAAAATGTTAGCCAGTAAATGCGAGTTCTTATTATCATGAGGCCAAAATAATCAAAACATTCCTCCGAAAAAAGGTATCTGGTGGTCAGAGGTACCCTTAGTATAAGTTTTTTATGATAAACGAAAAAAGCAAAAAAAACTTATGTCGGTTTAATGGTAATAAAACACCACGGAGACTAACTTTGATCTTGATAACTATTAGGACCATGGCTAAGAAACGTAAACAGAAGAAATTAAAGGCTTTTGCCTTGCAGTTTGAAGGTGAAGTTCAATTCGATGATACCTCCAGACTACTTTATGCTACAGATGCATCATCTTACAGGCAGGTCCCCATTGCAGTCACTTTTCCTAAGACAGTAGAGGATATTAAACGACTTGTTGAATTTGCAAATAAGGAGGATGTTACATTAATTCCGAGAGCTGCAGGAACATCACTGGCAGGGCAGGTGGTAGGAAGAGGCATTGTGGTGGATATTACTCGTCATTTTGGTAAAATCCTTGAATATAATGATGAAGAAAAATGGGTAAGAGTACAGCCGGGTGTTATCAGGGATGACCTGAACCGGTTTCTGAAGCCATATGGGGTTTTCTTCGCTCCTGAGACTTCAACAGCTAACAGGGCTATGATGGGTGGTATGATAGGTAATAATAGCTGTGGTGCAAATTCTGTGGTTTACAATAGTACACGTGAACATACTATATCTGTTGATGCAGTATTGAGTGATGGATCGGAGGCGGTCTTTAAGGATGTGACCAATGAAGAATTTCAGGAAAAAGTAAAACAAGATTCTCTTGAAGGTAAGATATACAATCATATAAACCAGTTACTTTCGGATGATGATGTTAGAAGAGGAATTGAAAAGAATTATCCTGATCCTGAGATTCCAAGAAGAAATACTGGCTATGCACTGGACCTCTTAATGAAAACAGCCCCGTTTAATGGATATGAGGAGTCCTTTAACTTCAGTAAACTAATAGCAGGTTCTGAGGGAACGCTAGCTATGATCACCGAAGCTAAACTAAATGTGGTGCCATTGCCACCACCAAGGCTTGGGCTTATTTGTGTGCATTTTGATACTATCTATGATTCTATGAGGGGAGCCCAGGTTGCTATGCAACATAGCCCTTCGGCAGTTGAACTTATGGATCATTATATCCTTGAATCAACAAGGAATAATATAACCTATAGCAAGTATATGTTCTTCGTTAAAGGAGAACCAAAAGCAATCCTGGTGATAGAGGTACGAGCAGATGATGATGAGACTATTCAAAAGAAATCTGATGAGATAATAGCAGATTTGAAAGCCCAGGGATTAGGGTATCACTACCCGATTGTATGGAATGAAAAGAGTAAGTTGGTTTGGGATTTACGAAAAGCAGGATTGGGTTTATTATCTAATATGCCCGGGGATTCGAAACCGGTGCCTGTTGTTGAAGATACAGCTGTAAAAATTGAAGATCTTGCTGAATATATTGATGATTTCAATAAGTTCCTTGCAGAAAGAGGCCTGGACTCTGTTCATTATGCTCATGCAGGATCCGGAGAAATACATTTAAGGCCCATCGTAAATCTAAAAACAGTTGAGGGTAACCTCACTTTTAGAGAGGTAGCTGAAGGGGTAAGTAAACTGGTTAAAAAATATAATGGTTCGCTCAGTGGGGAGCATGGTGATGGCAGGCTCAGAGGTGAGTTTATTCCATTTATGTTGGGAGAAGACAACTATCAGCACCTGATTGACCTTAAGAAGGTGTGGGATCCTAACAATGTATTTAATAAGGATAAGATTATTAATACGCCTTCAATGAATACCAACCTAAGGTATAAGCCCGGCCATTATACTCCTGAGTACGAGACCATGCTCGATTTTTCTCGTACCTTAGGTATTGTTAGAGCGGCTGAGCAGTGTAACGGCTCGGGTGATTGCAGAAAGAGTAAGGATGCAGGAGGCACTATGTGTCCTTCGTTTATGGCAACCATGGACGAAAAACATTCAACAAGAGCAAGAGCTAATATATTCCGTGAAATTGCTGGTCGTGTAAGAAATGACAACCCATTTTTGAGTGATCAGATAAAGGATGTTTTTGACCTGTGCCTGATGTGCAAGGGGTGTAAGTCAGAATGTCCATCTAATGTGGATATTACCAAAATAAAGATGGAGTTTCTTTATCAGTATCAATCACTGAATGGGGTTCCTTTCCGATCCTGGCTTATCGGTAATTATGCAAAGGCTAATTCCCTGATGTCGTTTATACCATGGGCATATAATGGCTTTGTAGCTGTTGATTTCCTTGCAAGACTATTTAAGAAGATGGTTGACTTTGCTCCGGAGAGATCCTTACCAAGGTTAAGCACATTAACCTTTAAGAAATGGTTTAGAAGAAATAAAGTTAGGAATTTTGATGTTGATACTAAATTCAACGGTAGAACAGTATTAATCTTCGCTGATGAATTCACCAACTTCAATGATCTGTCGGCTGGCCAGGCTGTTGTGTTGTCTTTGGCAAAACTAGGCTATGATGTGCAGTTATCGGATAATGCAGATTGCGGAAGGTCGTTCCTCTCAAAAGGAATGCTGGATGAGGCTAAGGTTCTGGCTAATTTGAATATTAATACTCTTAAAGGCAAGATTACGGAAGACACGCCACTGGTTGGAATTGAGCCATCAGCTATATTGTCATTCAGAGATGAGTATATCGATCTGGCAGAGGATAAAGATGCTGCCAAAGAGATTTCAAAGAATGCATTATTGTTTGAAGAGTTTATTGACCGTGAAATAAAGAATGAAAGGATTGACACATCGCTCTTTAAGCCACTAAAAAAGACCATTAAATATCATGGCCATTGCCAACAGAAAGCACTGTCGGATATGTCCGCAACACAAAATACTTTATCCCTAATACCCGAGGCAACGGTTGAAGAAATACCATCAGGTTGTTGTGGAATGGCTGGCGCTTTTGGTTATGAGAAAGAGCATTATGATTTATCAATGAAGATTGGTGAAATGATATTGTTCCCGGCTGTAAGGAGTTTGCCTGAAGACGGAGTGGCAGTGGCTGCCGGAACAAGCTGCAGACACCAGATAAAAGATGGAACAGATTCCAAATCATTCCATCCTGCAGAAATTTTGTGGGAGTCTTTGAAATAAGAATTGGATAGACCCCATAATAAGTGTAATTGGTTTTAATAATATAGCTTTGTGAACCTTTGAGTCTTTCTGCCTTCGTGGCAAGACCAAATAGGAATTATTGCCACTAAGTCTCAAAGCCACTAAGTTACACGAAGGATTTAATCGGATGCCATTATAAGATGTGCGGTATAACAGGTATTTACGCTTTTAATCAGATTGGCAGGCTAAATATGATCAATTTAGCCAAAGCTACAGAAGCGCTTGAATCCAGAGGCCCTGATAATCAGGGTATTTTTAATAATGACTTTGTAGGCTTGGGCCATCGCAGGTTATCTGTGATAGATACTTCAGAAAAGGCAAACCAGCCACTTACCAATAAGTTTGGGAGATATACTATTGTCTACAATGGCGAGATATATAATTTCAAGGAGCTTAGAAAAGAATTGCTTGATGAGGGGTTTGAATTTAAGTCCGAATCAGACACAGAGGTACTGCTTAATTTATATATCAGGGACAAAGATCTATGTATCAATAAGATCGTAGGCTTTTTTGCTTTTGCGATCTATGATCAAAATGAGAATAATTTATTTATAGCGAGAGATAAATTTGGGATAAAGCCTATCTACTATTATTTAGATCAGGATAAACTTTTGTTTGCTTCTGAGCTTAAATCTCTCCTTGCTTATGGTATAGAGAAAGAGATTGATATTACCTCTTTATATACCTATCTGCAACTTAATTACACACCTGCTCCCGATTCAATGCTAAAAGGGGTACGAAGACTTCTTCCCGGGCATTATCTTACAATAAAACATGGTAAAGCTAGAATTCAACAATATTATCAGCTTGAGAAATGCCTAAAACCTTTTAAAGGTTCATTTGACCAGGCTGTGAAGGAATTCAGGGAGATCATGGAAGATGCTGTTCTAAAACGTCTTGTGTCGGATGTTCCGTTAGGTACCTTTCTAAGTGGAGGCCTTGATTCAACCGTGGTTTCTGCCATAGCGGCAAGGCATGTTGATAAACTGCAAACCTTTTCCATAGGTTATAAAGATGAATCTTTCTTTGATGAAACCAGCTATGCCAACAAAGCGGCTAAAATGCTAAATACAGATCATACTGTATTTAAATTAAGTAATGACGATTTATATCAGCATGTATTTTCTATGCTTGATTACCTGGATGAACCATTCGCTGACTCTTCATCATTGCCGGTTTATATTTTAAGCAAAGAAACACGTAAGCATGTAAAAGTGGCGCTTTCAGGAGATGGGGCAGATGAACTATTTGCAGGGTATAATAAACATGCAGCGCTATTAAAAATGATGAATGGCGGTTGGCAGGCTAACGGGGTGAGAAACCTTGATGGATTGTGGAGGATTTTGCCTAAGTCAAGAAGTACAGCTCTTACCAATAAGATCAGGCAATTCGATCGGTTTGCGCGTACCTCAAAACTTGACTCCAGGGCAAGATACTGGGCATTGGCCTCTATGGCCGATGTGGAATATGCAAATGCAATGCTGGATCCCATGATACAACATATTGATTATGAAAAATTCTGGGATCAACAATCTGTATTTACCCGGGAATTACAAGCAAGCAATTCAATAACAGCTAATCTTAGGGCTGATCTGAACCTGGTCTTGCCAAACGATATGCTCACCAAGGTAGATTTGATGTCGATGGCACATGGACTGGAAGTAAGAGTGCCATTCCTGGATCATAGAATAGTTGAATTCGCTTTTGGTCTACCTGATGAAATGAAGATAACTCCGAAGATCAGAAAAAGAGTGGTACAAGAGGCATTCAGATCATGGATACCCAAAGAAATCTATAATCGTCCAAAAAAAGGATTTGAGGTTCCTCTGCTTAAGTGGTTCAGAAAAGAGATGAAATCCCTGATTAATGATGATCTTTTGGATGATGATTTTATCAGAGAGCAAAACATATTTAGTGTTGATGCTACCAGAAGATTGAAATCAAGACTATTTTCATTAAATCCCGGAGATGCTCACGCCCATGTCTGGGCCCTGATTGTGTTCCAGTGGTGGTGGAAGCGTTATTTTAATTGAGAAATAATTACCTGGTCGTAGTGTCACGCTACGACCAGCATAGGCATAATTTATATTTTATGCTCACCCACCTATCTTAGCCTGAATACCGTGATCAGCAAAAATTTTCAATACCTCAGCCTGCCGTTGCTCTGATGGTTCAGACATATTTCCTGGGTCGTAAGCTTCACCAAGCTTTTCATACTTTTTAGCAGCACTATTATGATGAGGGAGTATACTTACCGGCTTGGGCTTACCTGGTAAGGATTTAACCAGTTCTGCTGTTTGAATAATATTCTCATCGTCATCATTTACACCACTAATCAATGGCACCCTTATATCAATATCTACTCCAGTGGAGGCTAGTGTTTTCAGGTTCTCAATTATCTTTTCATTAGGCACCCCCGTATATTCCTTATGCAGCTTAGAATCCATTAACTTGAGATCATAGAGGAAATAATCGGTTCGTTTGGCTACATCCAGGAGGATATTGGTGTCTGCAAAACCGGTGGTATCTACACAAGTGTGAATACCTTCCTTTTTGCATTCATCAAGAACAGCAATAAGAAATTGATGGTGTAAAAGAGGCTCCCCACCTGAAAAAGTCACGCCACCTTCTGATTGTTCCATGATAAAAGCTTCTCGTTTAATCAAAGCCATCACTTCATCAACTGTCATCTCTTTGCCCGACATTTCAATGGCTTTGGTTGGGCAGACTTCAGCACAGTCACCACAAAGGTTGCATAGCTCATAGTCTGTTACAATCCCTTTTGGTGTTAGTGTTAATGCATTCTGATCACATACCTCTATGCAAGATTGTGCTCCTATGCACTTACTTTCGGTGTACATTTTTTGAGTATTGCTGGACTTGCTCTCCGGATTATGACACCAACTGCAAGAAAGTGAACATCCTTTCATGAATATGGTAATACGAATCCCCGGGCCATCATTAATGGCATATTTTTTCACATCGAAGATCAAGCAAGGATTCATATTGAGATCAATTAATAATTCAGAATGATTCGTTTTCTGTTCGGTCAATAATTTCCTGCTGAAGATCTTCATTCATATCATTGAAATAATCACTGTACCCCGCCATTCTTACCAGCAGATCTTTATATTCTTCCGGATGCTTTTGTGCAGCCAGCAGGGTGGCGGTATCAACAATATTAAATTGAATGTGGTGGCCTCCCAACGCAAAATAGCTTCTTATCAGTTTGCCTAGTTTGGCTATATCTTCATCTCGTTTAAGTAAGCTTGGTAGGAATCGTTGGTTCAACAAGGTGCCTCCTGACCGTGTATGATTAAGTTTTGTCATAGAGTGAATAACTGCCGTAGGCCCATTTATATCACAACCATGAGATGGAGAAGTGCCATCAGAAATTGATTTTTCTGCTAATCTGCCATTTGGTGTTGCACCCAAAACTTTCCCGAAATAGACATGACAGGTTGTAGAAAGCATATTTAAATGGTATTCTCCACCTTTAACATTAGGTTGGCCGTCAATCGTTTTTATCAGATCATTATAAACCTGCAAGGCAATATCATCCGCATAATCATCGTCATTGCCAAAGAATGGAGTTCTGTTAACAATGGTTTGCCTCAGGATCTCTTCACCTTTAAAATTCTTTGAAACAGCATCAAGAACTTGAGCCATATCGAATTTATTTTTATCAAACACATGATATTTCAGGGCTGATAAACTGTCGGTTACTGTTCCAAGTCCTGTGCATTGAATATAGTTGGTATTATACCTTGGCCCACTGTTGTAATAGTCTCTTCCTTTTTTTATACAGTCTTCAATCACTACAGACAGGAATGGTGCCGGGGCGTACTTGGCAAACATTGTATCGATGTAATTACTAACTCGTATTTTCTGGTCAACAATAAACCTTAGCTGTTTTAGAAAAGCATTATATAGCTCTTTATAGGTTTTGAATTCTTTTGGATCTCCTGTACTTGTGCCTGCTAATTTGCCGGTTACTGGGTCAATACCATCGTTCAGGGTAATTTCCAGGATTTTAGGCACATTGAGATAACCCGTTAGCACATATGCTTCTTTACCAAACGCACCTACTTCAATGCAACCACTACAGCCTCCTTCACGAGCATCCTGAAGTGATTTACCCATACCTAACATCTCGGTGATATAGGTTTCGGGGCTGAAGACAGATGGGTAGCCATGGCCTTGACGAATAACTTTTGCTGCGGCATTAAGAAACTTATCAGGTGTTTTAGGACTTATATGAATTGAAGAGCCTGGCTGTAAAAGGTGTAGTTCTTCAACTACTTCGAGCATTATGTATGAAACCTCACTTACTCCATCCGAGCCATCAGGCTTGAGCCCACCAATGTTAATGTTAGTGAAATCGTTGTACGTTCCACTCTCCCTTGCCGTAATTCCAACCTTGGGAGGTGCTGTGTGGTTGTTAACTTTAATCCACATGCAACTGATCAACTCCTTGGCTTCATCTCTTGTTATTGTACCCTCTTTGATTTCTTTTTCATAAAAAGGTGTCAGGTGTTGATCAAAATGCCCCGGATTCATGGCATCCCAGCCATTTAATTCGGTTATGGTGCCAAGATGTACAAACCAATACATCTGGATAGCCTCCCAAAGGTTTCTGGGGGCATTGGCGGGCACCCACCTGCATACCTCAGCTATTTGCAACAGCTCTTTTTTACGAACAGAATCTTTTTCAGAATTCGCCCTTTCTTCAGCTAGTTCAGCGTGCCTCTCAGCAAAAATAATGACAGCATCACAGGAAATATCCATTGCAGTGAGCTCCTCTGCTTTATCATTTGCTTCAGGATCGTTCAGGTAGTCCAGAGAATCCAGATGTTGCTTTATTTCAGCCTTGAAATCAAGCATCCCCTTACGGTAAATTTTCCCATCCAGTGAGGTATGCCCCGGAGCACGCTGCTCCATAAACTCGGTAAAAAGTCCTGCTTCATAAGCTCTTTGCCATTCTTCAGGTACATGGTTGAAGATCCTCTCTCTTTGAGTTCGTCCTTTCCAATAAGGGATTACCTCTTTTTCATAGGTGTCGATATCTTCTTGCGAAACAGTATACCGCTGTTGTTCCCTGGTATTTAGCACATGAAAATCCTCTACACTATGGCAGGTTAGCTCAGGAAATGTGGGAACTGCCTTTGGCTTAGGACCACGTTCACCTACAATCAATTCATCATCTCCCAGGTAAATTATTTTTTTCTTACAATGATCAAGAAAGGTTAATGCTCTTAAAACAGGGATAGAATGCTTGCCATAATGTTCTTTATAGAAAGCAGTTTGATGCAATGCACGTTCAATGGATATACTCGGTTCAGCTTCGAAACTATCTTTCCTGAGTCGCTTAATGCGATCATTCATTCCCGGGCCTATTGTGCCGGGTTCAGGAGCTTCATAGAAATTACCCTCAATGCATGCTTTACGCTCTGGAGCATCAACTCTATCCTGAATACCCTTTATTTCCTTGATTGATCGCATTGTTTTTACTCTGACAAACTAACCACTCTAACAAATTTATTCATATACTAAGAAAATAGCTGTCGTCTTGCTTACTTTTCCATCAGCGGGAAAGTTGAACTATATCCCAATAAATAAAAGTAAATGCAATAATGCACCTATGCTAATATTGATATAAAGTGTTGTATGCATTATTTATGAACAGGTAGAGTATTATAAATAAGTCAATCTATTTAAAGTGAGATGTTTTCAAAAAATGTAATTTTATAACACGCTCTATTATTTATCATATGCTACAATATATTTTTATCGTGGTAGTTGGGCTTCATGCGCTTATCCATCTAATGGGCTTCGCAAAAGCATTCAGAATTGCAGAAATAAATGATTTAAAATTACCCATATCAAAACCGATTGGTTTATTATGGTTACTCACAACCGTTTCGTTTTTTATTACACTGTTATTCTATTGGAATGAATATCAAATTTGGTGGATATCGGGAGTGATATCGGTAATTCTTTCACAGTTTTTGGTTATTGTTTTTTGGAGTGATGCCAAATTCGGAACAATCATTAATACAGTGGTCTTGATTGTATGTTTAGTTGGTTTTGGAGAATGGCGCTTTGATCAAAATGTGCAGGAAGAAGTTGCAGCGCTGAATATTAGAAAAGAATTTGAACCCGATATTGTAGAAGTGAATGAAATCAGCAATCTGCCTGATATTGTACAATTGTGGTTGCAACAAAGCAATGTAATTGGCAATATAGAGATTAAATCAGTTAATCTGTACCAATCGGGAAGAATGCGCCTGGAGCCAGATAGTGAGTGGTTGTCTTTTGCAGCTGAACAGTGGTTTCTTGCAGATAAACCTGAATTTATTTGGAATGTTGATGTAGGAGAAGGATCTCTTTTACAGTTTTCGGGTAGGGATAAGTTCGTTGATGGAAAAGGTGAAATGTTGATTAAAATATTATCTCTGATATCAGTAGCAGATGCTTCAGGTGATATGATTGATCAGGGTGCTGCAATGAGGTATTTAGCGGAGATAATCTGGTTCCCTTCGGTGGCACTGAATGATTATATTAAATGGGAAGAAGCAGGTGATTTGAGATCAAAAGCAACTTTAACATTTAATGGAGGAACTGTATCTGGTATTTTTTCTTTTAATGAAGCAGGAGATGTTGTTGGATTTGAAGCAATGCGCTATAACGACCAGACAGGAAAACCGGAGAAGTGGATAGTTAATATTGATGAGGAAAGCTGCCGGCTTTTCCAGGGAATAAAAATTCCTACAGAAGGTAGTATTACATGGGCGTTGGAAGAAGGCGACTTCAATTGGCTTGAAGTGAAAATAGATAGTATCACTTATAATTAACCAACTGCCAGTTACCGTGAACAAATTGATTTAAAATCACAATATTCACATCTGTCGATATCATCGGTCTGTTTGAAAGGGACATTAAGGTTCAATAACTCATTTAACACATTCCTTAATGATTGTTCGAAAAGGGAAAGTTGTTCATTGCTTAATGCTTTGGATTCGCCCTGCAAATATTCAATGCCCTTTGCGAGGCTTTTTGCTCCTATAATTCCTGCATTTACAGACTGCTCAGGAGAATTTTTGTGGTAGATCAAGGCATAATAAAGTAACTGAAATCCTGCTTTAAACTCCGGGTCATTAAAATGAGCTTGAATATATTCCTCATCGGTAATAGGCTTTCTGTTATAAGTTGTAGACTTTAAGATTACCTTACCGGTTTTATAATCCAAAACTCTTGTCATCGATTGACCACCAATCGAAATCTTGTCTAGCCTGTCTATTATACCACCAATAGGTAATTGCATTCCATTATCAAGTGATATTGTATAAGAGAGAGGATTACTTCTTGATTCAAGATCGATTATCGTAAAAGGAGCATTTTGCAGGTCATTTTCAACTATTTTTTTTGCCAGTGTTTCAACAACATGTTTTGTGAAATCAATCTCACCTGAATATTGTTTCCCATCATTATTCATGGGTCCGGATGGACCTAAATATTCTGAAAACACCTCGTCAGATAGTTTATTCACATCCTTTTTGATAATGTTTTTTAAATCCTGTTCAGATATTTGTTTACCAATCCATGGTTTATAGGCTCTTTCCAGAAGTTCGTGAAGGATGTTGCCGAATATTCTTGCGTCAATTTCAGTCTGGATCTCTTCGGGTTCTCTGATCTTGAGGATTCTTGCAAAAAAGTATTTTAAGGAGCAGGAGATATAGTCGATTAATGCAGTAGGTGAAAGTTGTTTATTTTCATTGAATGAAGCAAAATGCTCTTTTAATCTTTCTTTTACCCAACCGGTTTTTTCTATTGGGAATTGATCAGACAAGCTAACTTCATAGCCTAAATTACTCACCAATTGTTCTTCTTCCAGATTAATAGCTCCCTGGTTCCTGGAAAATCGATTCAATAATTGAAGGATAAAACGACTTTTCTCCCCACCTCCGGTAATGGATAGTTTTGTATTGTAGACCAATGTAATTTTTTTTGCACGCTGTAATAACCTGTAAAAATGGTATGCATAAATGCTGCTATGTTCCTGGAAGGTAGGCAACTGGAACGCTTTTCTAACACCAAAAGGGATGTAGGTTAGCCCGGAGTCACTCGCTGGCAAGAGCTCTTCGTTAACAGAGAGAATTATAAGGTTTTCGAAATCAAGCACCCTGGTTTCGAGGAATCCCATTATTTGCAACCCGGCCAAAGGCTCACCGGCAAACGGAGCTTTAAGCTGTTTCAATGAATCACTAACCAGTTTGGAGATATCTGCTATCTGGAGTTTTGTCTTAATTGCTGAGACAGATGCGTTTAAATTATCGAGATATTTAACAACTGAGTAAATAATACGTTCTTCAAGAATGCTTTTACCGGACTCCTTGTCTTTTCGGATCAGGTATAGATCAAGGATAATAGACTTTAAGGACGATATTATGTCAGCGATATCCTTTTTTGGCGAAAAAATATTTCTGATTAAATCTTTATGATTATCCTGTTCATCAATTATTGATTTTATTGTTTGCCATCCAAGATATCTACTCCTGGTACTGTTAAGTTTTATTGGTTCTTGTATTACTTCTTTCACAAAAGGTTGAATCAGCAAATCTCTGAGTGATTCAATAGAACAAAAGGCATTACCCGATGCATTAACAACCAATGTGCTATGATACCTGAAGTAAGATGATATCATATTGCCGATACTGCTGTTAAAAACAGGATACCCCATGGTAATGTTCATATTCTCCTCTTGAGCAGGTAGCGCATACAGGACTGGCATAAGCAGAGATTCATCTGCTAAGGCAATGGCTACGGAGGAATCTCCAGGCTTAATTCTTTCAATATGCTGTCCGGCAATTTGGGCCTGCGCTGTGTTTTGCGTTGCTCCTGATATTGTAATGTTTTTTGGTTGTGAGAAGCCATCGGAAATGATCCAGTTAACAGCATTATGCTTGTACCATTTTTTCTTTAGTTTCCTTAAAAAATAACCGGCCTCCTCATAATCATTATCAAGGTAAAACTTATCAGCATCCAGGTATACATTAGCCACGCCTTTTTCAAGAAGGTGATCAATTATTTGTTCTTCTGCTTTCGATAAAGCATTAAATCCTGCAAAAACAATTTGTTTATAAGGCATTTGATACTCTCCGGAAGCTAAAGATTCAGCAACCTGCCGATAACATAATCCATTGTAGGCAATCTTGTTGTTTAGAAGTCGTTTCTTGAATGATTGGTATACTTTACCTGCCAGCTCCCAGGTCTTTCTAAAACTTTGTACAAGTTCTCCCTTACCTGATGTATTGATTACTGCTTGAAAACTCTTTAGTGCGTTGAGCGCTTCTTCACTAATACCAAAAGATTCGTCAACCTCTTTAATTTCCTGAAGGTTCTTATACAGGAGTTGACTATCAACAAGGTTGCGGTCTATCTCATCAAAATCGTGTAGAAGCGTTTGCCCCCAGGCATAGAATATATCAAAGCTCTGTTCAGGAAATACGTTTTTATATTCTTCAAAAAGCAGAAGGATCAACCTTATTTCATCAACTACTACAAGCCTGGAGTGTTCCTGAATAAACTCTTCAATGCTAAGGACCTTTGGAGCCCAGATAACCTCATCAGCGAATCTTTTCTGAAGTAAATCGTTGAAATAAACACATGCCCTGCGTGACGGGAAAACATAACAGGTGTCTTTTAGTAAATTCTTATCAGCATCATCAACGATATGTTGTAAAAAGGATTTCATAATACTTCTACAAGCTTTTGATCCATTGTATAAACCAAATACATCTCTATAGTCTCATAGCCCAATTGTTTTAAGAGAGCCCCATAGTTCTTCACCTGCTTATGATGTTTTGGATCTTGCTGTTCTCTTTTGTAATCAATAATAATGGCATGTTTGCCCTTGATCATGACCCTGTCCGGAATATAAACATGCCCATTGGCAAAAATTGATCGCTCATTTAGAACCTCATAACTTCCGCTGAACCAGTCTTTGAATTGAGGAATATTCAGAAACAATTCGTCAATTTTAACTGCAACTCTTTCGCAGGTTTCTTTGGAAACAATTTGTGCCACTTCAAGTTGCCTTAATACCTCGGCAACGGATTCCTTTTTATCAATCAGTGACATAGTTAAATGTAGCGCAAGTCCTTCCTTTACCTTTTCTGATTTTTCTCCTTCATAGCTAAGAAAAAGTTTGCTCTGTTTCTGATCGATAGAGATCTTTTCTGATAAAGTCGATGAAAGAAGATGTTGAGATTTAGTTGTTGTAGCTTCTACATCTCCACTCACTGCTTTTCTACCTGGCTCACCCAGCGTAAACTCTTCAGCATCTCCATTGAATTGATCATTGAATATAAAGGAAGAGTTTGAGAGAACTGTTTTAATCAAACTCCCGGCAGAAGATTTTTGGGAGGTACTTGATGAATAAACGTATAACCGTTCAATCGCTCTTGTAAATGCGACATAAAGCAGGTTCAAAGATTCTATCGTATTATCAAAAGACACATTAAAATAGGTGGATTCAAAACGGGTTTTTGAAAGGTCTTTATTGAAGGAAAGAGGAAGACTACCCCATTCTTTGTAATGATCCGGAGTTGGTTTTGTCCAAACAGTATTATTGGCCCTGGGAGGCATCAAATAATCTGCAAGAGGAATCATAACAATAGTTTTCTGCAATCCTTTTGCTTTATGCACAGTTTTAATTTCAATTGCATCCTGGGTTGCAGGAAGTGCTACAGCCATATCCTTTGATTGATCATTACTCTTCTCCTCATCCCACCATTCGAGGAATGAATGTATTGTATTCCCTTTTTTTGATTGAGCAAGGCAAATGTCCAGGAATTGCTGTATGTAGATGTCACTAACCTTGTTCAGGTTCAGGAGCAGGATCAATTCCTCCACCGCATCGAAAAGTGAAAGGCCATTTAATTCATTGAGATTCTGTAAGTGGCTGTTTGCGACTGTTAAAAACTGATTCTCAGTTCGATGAATTTCATTGCTAAAGAAATTAAATTCTGCTATGGCTAGCTTATCTTCAGGGTTAGCCATAAACTTTAAGGCACTAACTAATAGTTTCACCTTCGATGAGCTGTTAACCATCAGGGCTTCTTCAGATATAGCCGGTATATTATTTTCGAGAAGCGTCTTAGCTATTAACCTGGCATCATCGTTTTTTCGGGTGAGTATTAGGATCTCACTTAAAGAGAAACCATCCTGTTGGATAATTTGTATTGTCTTAATTGTTTCTTCAAGCGCAAGTTCTTTCCAGGAATGTTCTTCTGTTTTATTGAAAAACTTAAAATGCACATTGCCCTCACATGATTTATCAATATTCTGTTCTACATCATGATATGCCTTCTTGAAATCTGATTGGAATTGCTCAAGGCCAAATGATTCGGGTAGGATCTCAGGAACAATCTTGAAGAAAGCATTGTTGAAATTGACAATATTCTGACAGCTACGGTAATTGGTATTAAGGGTTCTGATACTATCTGGTTGCAGGTCAAGATCCTTTTCAACCTCGTGTAACAGTAGTTTCATGTCACCGCCCCGCCAACCATAAATTGATTGTTTAACATCGCCAACTATGAAAAGCTGACCGCCATCTGCGACTGCATTTTTAAAGAAGGGGAGAAGACTTTTCCATTGATAACGTGATGTGTCCTGAAACTCATCAATAAGAATATATTGATATTTTGCACCAATTCTTTCATAAATGAAGGGCATTTCGATATCTGAAATGGCTTTATTAAGTATAAATGCTGTATCTGAAATCAGAACCAGGTTGTTGGTGGATCTGTATTGATAAAGTTTTTCAGAAAGTTTAGAAAGCACCCCATAGGAATGAATATAGATCATAATGGCTCGTGCTTCTAAAAATTCTAAATAGCGATTACCCGTATAAAACATGACCAGGTCCTGATGAACATCTTTTAAACCTGCCTCATAAGCTTCTGTAATAGCCTCAATCTTGTCGCTTGTTTTGGTATGCCATTTGTCAACTGAGCCTGCTTCGAGAAATGTTTTTGTGGGTTCTTTATGAAATTCATATTGAGAAGACGACATCTCTACGATTTTAGAGAATGTATATTTTTTAAAGTCTTCAGTTTCTAAGTGATGTTGACTGGCAATTTCAACGCCTCGTTTACCAAGTGCATTTACCTCTTTTTTAAACCTGGCAACAATTTGTTTCTGCTCCTGAATAAATTCTTTGAGTTTATGAACATTACTCCTCAGCGATTCTTCAATATCGAGATATGATTCATGAAATAGTTTTTTACCGAGTTGAGCAATGTTTTTTCTGATATCCCAACCTTTATCGTTATCCAGCTGATCTAAAGAAAAATCTTTCAACCAATCAAGTGTAGTTTTATCGGCTTCAGCAAAAAGTAAGTCTATTGATTCATTTAATGCTTTATTGTAATCTACATCCAGTTCATAGCCCAGGTTAAGGTTGAGCTCTTTTGCCAGATGCCTTATAAGCTGAGAAAAAAAATGATCAATTGTACTTACATTAAACCTGGAATAATCATGCAATATTGAGTTAAGAACAGTTTTGGCTCGAGGGGTGATTACATCCTCTATTCTTTCTACTCCTTCTTTTTCAAAATCTTCAAGAATGGCATCCCTCATTTTTGAATTTTCGTCATCCGCAAGGGAAGTTAAGTACTCAATAATTCGGGTTTTCATTTCATCCTTTGCATCATTGGTAAATGTGATAGCCAGAACCTGATGATACCTGCCAGGGTCGAGCAGAACCAGTTTCAGATATGCCTTTGCCAGGGCAAAAGTTTTGCCAGAGCCTGCCGATGACCTGTAGATGATGGTCTTACCTATACCTGGATCTTCTGAATATAAATCGTATTGCAATGACTTGATGGTTACTTCACAACGAATATACTACCATCAAAGATTACTTGTTAAAAACTGGATGAATTATTTCTTCGATGGTCTTCTGTATATCGGAACAGTTGAGCAGGGATCCCCGTACATGATACTTTGAACTACTGGCTGGAGTAATCTTACAATATCTACATAAGCGGAAAGGGGCACTTTTTTGCTCCCACAACCTTTTAAAACTACGCGTTCGTTACGGAACTGTTCGATATCTAATTTCGATAAAGCATTTTTAAACAGGACATCATTAATGTCGCTGATATCACCATAATAGACATAATTAGCATACGGTGCTATTGCACTCGAAAGGAGCATGTATGTCCATGTTGGAATGATAGCATTAGCGGAACAGGTTATAACAACGTTTTTATCCTCGTACTGGCTCCAGTCATAGTCACTAACAAAAGCCCTGAACTCTTCTTCCCTGATAATGGAGTCCTGGAAAAGGTTTTGCCGTAAATCATAAATAACATGCTCACCATGATGGTAAAACTCCTCTAAATCGAGAGTGACCAGTCCTCGTGGGTCTTTATTAATAGGCACCAGGTTGCTCATTGCAGAGGGTTTTTAGCTTTGATCGCATGAAATGCTTTAAGGTACTCGGGCTCGAAATAGGCAAGGTCGTCAAACTCCCTATTTTCATATTTTACGCTTGCCAGTTTACCGATGTTAATGGCAGATGGAGTTATCCCATCGATAAACCTCACGTTTTGGTGAGTAATAACAGTGTTGCACTTTTCGGCACCATTGCCATAAAAGTAGACCACATGATTTTTCAAATGATCTTCAAAGGAAGATTCATAAATAATTTTTGGATGTTTAGGTTCCAATACTTCGCCATTGGATTTCCCCACCAGGCAGTACACCTCCATTCGTCTTGCATCCAGCATTGGGCAGAGTAATGAATGGTCTTCTTTTGGCTCCACCGATTCCAGCATCGACTCTAGCGTGCCCACTGTGATTAATGGGATATCAAGGGCAAAACAAAGGCCCTTGGCTGTAGAAACACCAATTCTGAGACCAGTATAAGATCCCGGACCGGCAGAAACGGCAATCGATTTGAGATATTTTCTTTCAATATTATTAGATCTTAATATGTCATCAATCATAGGAGCCAGCTTTTCTGCATGTGAATAAGCTTCACTTGACTGGCTACTGGCGATCAGTTTACCATCTTGATGAATAGCAACACTGCAAACCTCAGTAGATGTTTCTATCGAAAGTATCATTTTGAAGAAAGAAGGGCTTTATATTCTTCGGGGCTGTTTAATATCTCAATCGCCTTTAGAACATCAGGGTCATTCTTGAGAGAGTTGGCAATTTCACCTTTAGCCAGAGAATACCTTGAAACGATTTGAGCAGCAAGAACATCTCTGATTTCATCCTGGAATTTGATTAAATCTTCTGCCTGATTATGAATCACTTCGCTTTTCAATTCTTCAAGTGTTAGTTTTAAAGATTCAAATTGAGATGTTTCAACCAGTTTTTCTTCAAATTCAACAATGGCTTGTTCCAGTTCGTTATCGTACTCCAATTCACTGCCATTTATCCATTTACTGAAATCAGCATAGACTTCATCAGATATTTCAAAGGAATGCATATCAGGCGCCTCAGGATGTTCATAGTAGTACTTTGTAGCATAATTAAAGACATATCCTTCTCGCATCAATTCTATTGCAATAGGTGAGAAGTATTCAGCGGTCACTTTTACATCGGGGGTAATACCTCCGCCATCGTAAACAGTACGGCCATTTTCTGTTTTAAATGCTACTATCAATGAGTCGGGTATTTTACCTACACTTCCATCTAAATTCCTGTGCGCATAATCAATAGCCTGTATACATCTGCCGCTGGGGGTATAATACTTGGCCACTGTAATCTTTACCTTGCTGTTATAGCCAACAGGCCGGGTTGTTTGAACAAGCCCTTTGCCAAAAGTTTTTGTGCCCACCAATACGCCACGATCATAATCCTGTAGGGTGCCGGCAACAATTTCAGCCGCGGATGCACTCCTACTACTCGTAAGTACAGCAAGGGGGATATTCTTATCAATAGATTTGTTGGAAGTGCGGTAGATTTTATTCCAATTAGGTGTTTTGCCTTTTGTTTCAACTACCGATTTGTTTTTTGGGATAAACAGATTGCAAATAGCCACCGCTTCCTGCAGGATTCCTCCCGGATTGCCTCTTACATCCAGAATAATTTTCTTTGCCCCATCTTTCTTTAAACTAAGCAGCGCATTTTTAACTTCTTTAGCTGCATTGGTAGTGAATTCATTTAACTTGATATACCCTATCGAATCATTAACTATTCCGTAGTAAGGCACATTATCGATAATAATTTTGGCCCTCTTAAGATTAAATTCGATTTCTTCACCCTGGCGATTAACCTTAATAGTGATATCAGTACCAGAAGTTCCTTTTAAGAGTTTACTTACCTCAGTAGAGCTCTTGCCGATAGTATTGGTTCCATTAATATTTGTTATATGATCACCAATTTTAATGCCTGCTTTATGTGCAGGGAATCCTTCATTGGGCATAGTAATTACCACCTTCCCATCAATTTCGGTTATTAATGCTCCTATCCCCCCATATTCACCGGTAGTCATGGTTAGATAATCAGCAAAATCTTCTTCTGGGATATAGACAGTGTAAGGATCAAGAGTTCCCAGCATTGCATCGATGCTGGTTCTGATTGATTTTTCCGGATCTATGTCATCAACATAAAAAGCATTTACTTCTTTAAAAAGAGAAACGAAAATATCCAGGTTGCGGGTTATCTCGAAATATTTATCAGAAGTGTAAAATGCTGATAACCCCAGTACAATAACTGAGAGTAATCCTACCAGAAATATCTTCTTTCGTTTCATATTAAGCAAGCTCATTTCTTAAACGAGACATACAAGCAATAAGTTTATTTTCAAGCTCCCTGTATGTAGTAGTTGTTTTACCAGCATAAATATACGCTATTGCATATTTATCTGGCATATCGCTTATTAAATGCTTGTTAAGTCTATAGGCTTCCCGAATTTGCCTTTTTATCCTGTTACGATCAACAGCGTGCTTAAAGTTCCTCTTTGAAACAGAAACCAGTAGTTGATGATATTCAGACTCGTTCTCAGGTAATTTGATATACCTTACAATAAAAGGCGTGATTTTAAAGGAAGAACCTTTGGTAAATAATAAATCGATTAGCTTTTTACTAGAGAGACGCTCTGCTTTATGAAGTCTTTTACGGGTATTATTTTCAAATCTTTCCATTTGAAAAATTATAGACCCCGGTAAGGGAACAGTAGTTTATTACTGCTTATGTCTTCTTTCGTCAGAAACAGTAAGCTTTTTCCTACCTTTAGCTCTTCTATTAGCAAGAACTGAACGTCCACTTGGAGAAGACATTCTCTCAGTAAATCCGTGCTTGTTTCTTCGCTTCCTTTGTGATGGTTGATATGTTCTTTTCATTACGTCTCAGTCTAAACAGGGGTGCAAAGATAATGACCTTTATTTATTTTGCAAACCATGAACCCAACATTTACTAAACTGAAGCTGTTAGTTTATCAATTACTTCTTTAACATGACCCGAATTAAGCCTTGGGCCAAATTTAGTTACTACTTTGGCGGCAGCCATACTGGCTAATCTGCCGGCTTGTTCATAGCTATGACCATTGGTTATACCATAAAGGAATGAACCTGCGAACATATCGCCTGCACCATTGCTGTCAATAGCAGTAACAGGTGTTGAATTAATGTCTATGAATTGATTCCCATCGAATAACAAGGCACCTTTTTTCCCTAATGTAATGGCGAATTTTTTAGCCATACTGGTTAATCTCTGCTTGGCATCATTCAGATTATTAGTTTCGGTATAAGTAAGTGCTTCTTCTTCATTGCAGAAAATCATATCAACTCCATCTCCGATAACTTCATTAAATTGTGATCTGAAGTAGGTTACAATACTTGGGTCTGATAGTGTGATGGAAGTGTTTACACCGTGCTTTTCTGCTAAAGACTTAGCTTTAAGCATGGCACCAACTCCTTTTTCCGAAGTAACCAGGTATCCTTCAAGGTATAAATATTTTGAGGTTGCCAATGCATCTTCTACAATTACCGACTCATCCAGATCCGAAGAGACACCTAAATAGGTATTCATGGTACGGTCAGCATCTGGTGTTACCATGACTAAACATTTGCCGGTGGTACCTGTTGGTAGTTCATACCCATTCAGGTTTGTATGAATGCCAGATTCTTTAAGGTCATTCATATAGAAATGCCCATAATCATCATTGGCCACACGACATGAGTAGAACGATTTACCCCCAAACTGGTTAACAGCTATCACCGTATTGGCTGCTGATCCTCCACTTTGTTTTTTTACGCTATTGCTATCAATCAGGTTGGTAAGGTAATCCTGCCTTTCGTCATCAACAAGTGTCATCACCCCCTTTTCTACCTGGTGATCATTAAAGAATTTATTTTCAACTTCAAACTCGGTATCTACCAAAGCATTACCGATACCATACACATCATATTTTCTCATAAAAAGGAATTAGAATGCAAAAATAGAAATACTTAGCTTAAGGAAGCAATCTATTTACAACTGAATCAGGCTTTACTTGACCGATATTTTATTATCCAAAGACCACAAAAAGTAATAATTCCATTTATTAATAATATTGTATAGCCAAAGTAAAATCCCCAGAGTTCAATACTTAGCGTATTTGTTAAATAGGCAAATAGTGGTGACAACAGCGCCACAACCGGAACTAATTTATCTTTAACACGATATTTCGTAAACAATCCAAAGGCATACAATCCCAACAGTGGGCCGTAGGTATAGCCAGCAATAGTAAAAACTGTGTTTATTACACTGTCATTATTAACAATTCTGAAGATTGTGATGATACCAATAAGAATAAATGCAAATCCGATGTTTACCCGGTTCCTGATTTTCTTCTTCTCCTTATCTGTTTTATTATCCAGGTTGAGAAAATCTGTATAGAATGCCGTGGTAAGCGCTGTAAGCGCAGAATCGGCTGAAGAGAAGGCAGCTGCTGCGATTCCCAATAAAAAAATGATCCCGGCAGTAGTATTAAAATGATTTAGAGCGAGATCAGGGAAGACTTTATCGGAGTCAATGATTCTACCTGCTTCATCAACAGGCAATACTATACCTGCTTTCTGAATATAGATATATAGTAATGCTCCAAATGACAAGAAGATCAAATTAGTAACAACCAGAATTATGCTATACAAATAAATATTCTTTTGAGCTTCCTTTAAGGTGTTAATTGTTAGGCTCTTTTGCATTTCATTTTGATCCAGCCCATTCATTGCAATAGCCACTACGGCACCTGAAATGAATTGCTTGTAAAAATTCTTTTCATAGTTCCAGTCCCAGTTAAAAATAATTGAGTGCTTACTATTAAATACAGATTTGGTTAGTTCCGGGAACGATAAGTTCAATTCACTGGCAACAACATAAATACTTAATCCTATTGACAAGAGCATCATAGAGGTTTGAAATATATCTGTCCAGACAATGGTTTTAATCCCGGCCTTATTTGTATAAGCCCAGATTAGCAGCATGGTAATAACTACTGTAAGTACAAATGGGATATTGTAGTGGCTGAAAAAGGCCACATGAAGCACACCAGAAACAACAAATAATCGTAGAGATGCACCGATAGACTGAGATATCAGGAAAAACAGCGATCCGGTTTTGTGTGAAATAATTCCAAAACGGGTCTTAAGATATGAATATATGGAAACCAGTCTTAGTTTATAATACAGAGGCAAAAGAACATTGGCAATTATCACATATCCTGCCAGGTAGCCTAGTACCAATTGAAAATAATAAAATCCACTGTTCCCAACCTCGCCTGGCACAGAGATAAACGTGATACCTGATAAAGAGGCTCCAATCATTCCAAAAGCTACCACATACCATGGAGACTGCCGGTTGCCGGTAAAGTATGTGTCAACTGATACTTTACGACTGGTGATTCGGGATATTAAAAATAATACACCAAAATATCCGGCAATAACTGTAAGTACTAAGATGGGATTCATCTAAAACTAATTAGTTGAATTTTATTTAACACAATGATAAAAATTAATGCTTAGCTTTATCTTACTAAAACATATTTGTTGGACAGGGAACCAAATGGAAGTGATTAAGCCAGAATTCAATCAAGCAACTACTGAGAAAGAAATATCAACTTGTGCCGAAATTATGGTTAATTCTGAGCCTTGGATAACACTTGGATATTCTATTGAAAAGGTTTTAAAAAACCTCAAAGATTCTATGAATGAGGTTTATACAGCAAAAATGAATAATGAAATTGTAGGAGTAATTATTGTCCAAACTAAAGGTGCTTTTGCCGGTTATCTTAAAAGTATTGTTGTTAAAGAAGAATGGAGGGGGCAAAATCTGGGGGAAGCCATGATGGAGTTTGTGGAGAATAAAATGTTTTCTGAAAGCACAAATGTTTTCTTATGTGTATCATCTTTTAATGAAAGAGCCAGGGAGTTTTACACAAAACGAGGCTATATGGAAATAGGTGTTATTAAAGATTATGTTGTCGAGGGATATGACGAGATCATCATGAGAAAAACTACTGGTCCAATTAACAAAATCGTTATTTAAGAAATGTAAGTGGATGTATGCAATCATTGACATAGAGACCAATGGAGGCAGCTTGCGAAATGCAAAGATTACAGAGATTGCAATTTTTTTGCATGATGGCAATGCTGTGGTAGACAGCTTTATTTCCCTGGTTAATCCGGAAGTTAATATTCCACCTTTTATTACCAATCTTACTGGTATTACCAATGACATGGTAGCAGGGGCTCCAAAATTTTATGAAATTGCAAAAAAGGTAGTTGAATTGACAGAGAATTCCATTTTTGTGGCACATTCGGTTTCTTTCGATTATAGTATTGTTCGAAGCGAATTCAGGTCACTCGGATTTGATTTTGCTCGCGAAAAATTGTGTACAGTTAAACTTAGCAGAAAGATACTTCCACTTCAACCATCTTATAGTTTAGGAAACTTATGTAAAAGTCTGAATATCAAAATCAATGGAAGACATCGTGCAGGTGGAGATGCGGAAGCTACGGTAAAACTCTTTGAAATATTATTAGCTCTTGATAACAAGAAAATAACTTTTGGCACACTAAGCAGGGATAATCATACATTTGATAACCCAAATGTATCGGCAGAATTAATTGAAAGTATGCCTGAAGAAATTGGGGTATATTATTTCTACAATAGCGATGGCCAGTTAATATATATTGGTAAGAGTAAAAATATCAGGAAACGTGTTCTTAGCCATTTATTAAATGCTAAAACTCCTAAAGCTTTGAGTATGCGCCAGGATATTGCTGATATAAGTTATGAACTCACGGGTAGTGAACTGGTGGCATTACTTAAAGAATCGAATGAAATAAAACAGAAGAAGCCGCTCTATAATAGTGCTCAGAAAAGAACTTATTTTCAATATGGGCTCTTTACGGATCAGCAAATTGATGGTTATATAAGATTAGAACTTAGAAGGATAAAGGACGGATCACTACCTTTAACCACTTATGCTTCCAGAAAAGAGGGGATTGATCACCTTTATTATTTGAATGACCAATTCCAATTGTGTTTATCGCTTACCGGTCTCAACAAAAGAAAAGGGGCATGTTTTCATCACTCCTTAAAGAAATGTAATGGTGCATGTATAGGTAAAGAATTGCATGAAGATTACAATGCCAGAGTAATGGAAGCACTGGAAACTTTCAGGTATAAAAATGATAACACGCTTATTATTGATCGTGGCAGGAAAATTGATGAGAAAGCAGTGATACAAGTAAAAAATGGAAAATATGTAGGCTATGGTTATGCCAACCTGGCAACAACTGTTGGAGAAATGGAGAAATTAATGGAATGTGTGGAGTCGTACCAGAATAACAGGGATGTACAACAAATCATTAATAATTTTCTTAAGAATGATAAAATAGAAAAGGTTATTGAATATTAGAAATAGATAGTAGACATGTCAGGTATAAAATTGTTTTTACATACGTTAATAATTCTTTTTTTATTCACTTCATGTGCATTCGATAAGCCTATTGAGTTTAAGAAGATAAGGAAGGTTAAATTAACCAGTATTAAAGATGGCATGGTTGAACTTCAGGGAGAAGCTGAATTTTACAATCCGAATTCTATGGCAGGTAAGATCCGAAAGATTGAAATAGATATTTTAATGGGAGATAAAATCCTTGGCCATATAAGTTTGAAAGAGAAGTTGAAGGTAGAGAAAAATGCTCCTTTCTATATTCCGTTAAAAGCGAAGCTTAGAATGGAAGATATCCAACAAGGATTCCTGGACAATCTATTGGTCATTGTAGGAGCCAAAAAGCTGGAGCTTCATTTCAAAGGGAAAATCAAAGTGAGCCGCTGGGGTATTTCAGAAACTGTTCCTGTTGATTATTATCAGGAGGTGAGGTTGTAAATAACAATGGCCTGAAACTGGTCGTAGTTTGCAAACTACGACCAGCGTATTGTTTATCTTTTGACCTTTGAAACACTACCTGGTATTAAGATGACTTTTCTGTGGAATAAGTTTCAACCGGTTCCAATATGTTAAATTTTATTGAGACCTCTTTCAAAAAACCTGACCCTGTCTGGTGCATCTAAATGATTTCTGTTCTTATTAGATATGTCGATGAATACTTGACCTCTGTTGCTATGAATCGTAAATTTGATTAGGGAGTATAATCTATAATAACCGTTTCATTAGTAGTAACAAATGCCTTAATAAGGATTTGCAAGGATTACACACAGCAACTAGATTATAACTATGAACAAGAAATTAGACATTCAACTGCAGTTATTTCAGAGGATACGAGATCAGGTTCCGGATCATGTTTCGCTTGTAGATGAGATCGCAGATATATTGGAAGTTAGTGTTGATAGCGCCTATCGCAGAATTCGTGGAGAAAAGAAGCTTACTCTTCACGAGGTAGAGAAGCTTTCAAAGAATTTTAGTTTCTCAGTGGATGATATTACCGGGAACAGAAGGGATACAGTCACCTTTAAGGCCAATTTTTTAGCTGAAGGAGATTATTCATTTGCAGACTGGTTAAAACATCTTTTAAAATTATTGAAAGAAACCGGGAAGCATGATGATTCAGAGATCATGCTTATCCTAAATGAACTTAGCATTTTTCAAATCATTCAGATTCCTGAGGTTTTTGCCTTTAAAATTTACTTCTGGCAGAAGTCAAACCTCGATTTCCCCAACTATCGGAATACACAGTTTTCCCTGGATGAGATTGATCCTGACACAAGAATGTTGCTACAAGAGATTGTTTCAAAATATGTAAAGATCAACACCAGGGAGTTTACCACCAGAGAGTGTTTGAACAGCTACCTCAAACAGGTACTCTATTATCTGGAGGCTGGTTATTTCAGTACCAAAAACGATGCAAAAATACTTTGTGAAAAGATTCATCAGTTGGTGGGCCATTTGCAGAAACAGGCAGAACTTGGTTATAAATATCCATTCGGACAATTCCCACATGGAGAGGAAGGTAATTTCCAATTGTATTACAACGATATCATCCTGGCCGATAACACGGTCCTGGTTAGTGCAGGAGAAGATAGAAGCACTTTCATCACAAGCAATGCCATTAACCTGATGTATTCACATAATTTGCAGTTTTTTAATTATAACTCTGAATGGGGGAGAAACCTTCTCTCTAAATCAACCCTTATCAGTGGAACAGCAGAAAAGGAAAGGAACAAATTTTTTCTTTCACTTCGCAAACAAATTGATGAGGTTGCCGCACAGATATGATCTGAAAATCTGTAGTTTGATTTTTTCTGCTAAAAAATAATAATTAAGACCAATCTGCAGGAGTTTATGTTTGATTTATTGCAAAATCAAACATGCTATTAGTAAAATTCAATAATTAAGAATTGATATTTATTCATTTAGCCTTGTTGAGGTGCAATTTGTGCAAACCTTAATTAACCAGGGGCAAAAGTCAATTTCAATGAGATTCATTGTTGCCATAGCTTTGATTGAATAAACTTCACAATCATGAATGCAACTATCAACACATTACTGCTACTTCCTCTGTTCATTATCCTGCCATTTTTTATCCTCTGGTTAGAAAAAAAATCACGTGTAGTACAGTGGATCTCGCCTATTATTATCTGTTACCTCATAGGAATCTTGATTGGTAACATTCCCGGACTTGAGTTACAACAGGAGATACAGGAATTAGTCTATGGTATTTCGGTGTATCTGGCAATTCCCCTTTTACTGTTCTCTGCTAATTTCTTCAAAATGCTGAAGCAGGTAAAGCCGGCCCTTTTATCTTTCTTTTTGGGCATTCTCGCAGTTATAATCACTTCTACATTAGCATTCTTGATTTTCAGGGAGCAATTAGTACAACCCAATGCAGTTTCCGGAATGATGATAGGTGTATATACAGGGGGTACACCTAATATGAGTGCCATTGGGATGGCACTAAAGGTGAACCCGGAAGTGTTTGTTTTATTAAACAGTGCAGATATAGTCTTCAGTGGAATTTATTTTATTTTCCTGTTAACTGTTGGCAAGCGATTGTTGAGTCTATTTCTCCCAAGTTTCAAGAGTATATCGAACAATCATACTGTTGTTAATCCTGTTGGTAAAGAGCTTGAGAACTCAAGTGCTGGAGTAAAACATGTAATAATCGGGTTGTCTCTGGCCATTGGTGTCCTGGTAGTTTCAATGGGGATATCGTACTTGGTTACTCCTGATCCGGCAGGTCTGACGGATATTTCTATACCGGTTCTTATTTTGGGTATAACTACGCTGGGAATTGTAGCCTCTTTTTACCCAAAGATTCAACAATTGCCTGGCACATACGCTTCTGCGAATTACCTGCTACTTGTGTTTGCGCTGGCTATGGGTTCCATGGCCAACTTTACCGAATTGTTTGCAGCAAGCACTACACTTTTTTACTTCTGTGGATTTGTGGTGTTTGGAAGTGTAATACTACATTTTTTATTAGCATTCATTTTCAGGAACGATAGAGATACGGTAATCATTGCTTCTACAGCTGCCATCTTTGGGCCTGCTTTCATTGGGCCGGTGGCCAACGTGATCGGGAACCGGGATATCATAGCCACAGGAATTACTCTGGGACTTATCGGGTATGCTATGGGCAATTACCTGGGATTGGGCCTTTCGTCACTTCTAAATCTATTCTTATGAAAACTCATAAAACATTACAAGAAAAAGGTTTTTCAGCTATTGATTTAAGTAAAAAATTGCAGGGCCTAAAGTCAGGTGATGCCAAATGGGATATGGGGAAGGTCTTTGGCTTTGTCTATCACCCTGGTAATCATTATGCTAAAGTGTCTCATGAGTATTTGAATGCTTTTCTGCACGAAAATACACTGAATCCCTCCACCTTTCCATCATTAAAAACCTTTGAAAATGAGATTATCAGGATGGCTTCAGAATTGATGCATGGAGATTCACAGGTTGCCGGTAACATAACCAGTGGAGGCTCTGAGAGTATTTTTCTAGCCCTGAAAGTAGCCAGAGACTGGACAAAGGAAGCTCTTCCTGAAACAACAACGGGAGAGATTATTATTCCAGAAACAGCTCATCCTGCATTTCATAAATCCTGCCATTATCTCGGGCTGAAAGCGATTATTATTCCTGTTGGGGAAGATAAAAGAGCAGATGTAGAAGCAATGGAAAAAGCCATTACTGAGAGAACTGTATTGCTGGTTGGCTCAGCACCCTGTTTCCCATATGGTGTAGTGGACCCGATTGCTGACATCGCCCGAGTAGCAAAGCGACATGGGCTCTTGTGTCATGTGGATGCCTGTATGGGAGGTTTTATGCTTCCATTTGTGGAGGAATTGGGTTATCCTGTTCCTCCATTTGACTTCAGAGTTTCTGGCGTCACTTCCATTTCATTAGATGCACATAAGTATGGTTATGCACCCAAAGGGGTATCAATTCTTCTTCATAAAAACAGGGAGTTAAGAAAAAAACAATTTTATGTTTATACGGATTGGTCTGGCGGAATCTATGCTTCAACTACGTTTATGGGCACAAAGAGCGGAGGACCATTGGCAGGTTGCTGGGCTGTAATGAAACACATGGGAAGGGAAGGCTATAGAACTATAGCCGATCAGGTGATGAAAACTACTGGCAGGATTAAAGAAGGAATAGAAAAGCATGAGCATCTTCATGTCCTGGGAAAACCTGATATGTCTGTATTGGCATTTACTTCCGACAGGGGGGATATTTATAATATTGGAGATGCGTTAAGTGCAAAAGGATGGCACCTTGATCGCCTACAGTTTCCAGATGCTCTTCATATAACTGTTAATCAGTTAAATATTGGCAAAGAGATAGCCTTTCTAAAAGACCTGGATGAAATAATGGCCGATGAAGCTTTATTGGAACGGGAATACCGGACAACTATGAATTCTGTAAAACTGGCTAAGACCCTGACCGGGCTGCTTCCGGATAAGTGGATTGAAAAGTTATCTAGAAAGGCAGGAGCAAAAATAGAGTCTGGGGGTAGTGGTAAAAAGGCTCAACAAGCTGCGTTGTATGGAATCAGTGCTACTTTCGAGAACAGGAAAAATGTAAGTAAATTGGTTGAAAATCTGCTGGACGGGATGTACAGCTGATACATATAGTATTGCATAACGATTCTACATTAAGAGAATAAAAAAAGGGAAGAATGTCTTCCCTTTAAGTCATTTTCAACCTTTGATTTACTCGTTTTCTTTCTCTTTAGCTTTTTTCTCCTCAATTATGTAAGCGAGGCCTAATCCACCGCCACCAAACACAAAGATCATTGAGAAGTACGCAACTCCTTCTTCCATACCTAAGGCTTCATAAAGAATATAGCCGACAAGTAATCCTAATCCAAACCCAATTAGTAAAAGCGAAAACCTCAAAGGAACAGAGGTGTTCGATTGCCTGGGTTTAGTTGGGTAAGGATTTTCACCTTTTTCTATTAATGCCATTCTTTCTATATTCATGTATTTGCGAATAAATACAACCATAATTAACGTACC
>JBDLIU010000020.1:0-30532 GCA_039714715.1 Bacteroidota bacterium | reverse complement strand
AACCTCAAGAAGAAGAACAAGCAGAAGCACCTGAAGAAGAGCCGGCAGCGATTGAAGAAGAACCGATTGTAGAAGAGGAAGCACCAGTGGTTGAGGAGACTACATATGAAGAAGAGGAGGATACGAGTGAAGTCGCAGCATATGAATATGAATCAGAAGAAGCGTCAGCGACAGTTGAGGATGAAGATGAAGATGACTCAGAAACAAGAGCGGCTTATGTGCCTCCTAAGTCTGGTTCGAGTGGGCCAACGATTATTATCGCTATACTGGTAACCATAATTGTAGCTCTTTTGGTTTGGTATTTTATGTTTTATCGTCCAGGGCAGAAGAAAGTTGAGGAAGAAGTACAGAAAACCGAACAAATGGAAAAGGATGCTGAAGCAAAAAAATTAGCTGATGCACAGAAGGCTAAAGCAGACAGCCTTGCTAAGATAGAGGCTGCTAGAATCGCAGAAGAAGAGGCGAAAGCAAAAGAAGCCTCATTCATTACAATTAGTGAAGCTACAAGACGTTATTATGTTGTTATTGAAAGCTTTGTAGATGAAGATATGGCGGCCGACTTGGGTAAGAAATTGGCGGCTGATGGAACTTCTACAGCATTGTTATCACCAAAGGACGGTAAGAAAAAGCTTTATCGTCTTGTACTTCAGGATAGTTTTGGATCCTGGAGAGAGGGTCAGGATGAAGCTGATAAGCTTAAGCCTGAAATGGGTGATGATTTATGGGTATTAAGATATTAAAATAAAATTAGACTATGATTTTACAAATTATGGCTGCACAGGATAGTGCAGCCGTAGCTGCTGAAGGCAGTAGTATTCAGATTATCGATTTAATATTTAAAGGAGGGATCATGATGATCCCTATTTTTCTATTATCCCTACTGGGAGTGTACATTTTTGTAGAGCGTTTACGCACGATTAAGCAGGCTATGGCTAGCCCGGATGCTTTTATAAACCAGATAAAAGAATTGGTTTTTAAAGGGGATATTTCGGCTGCTAAAGTAGTTTGTGCGCAATCGGAAACTCCTATGTCGAGAATGATAGAAAAAGGACTTACAAGGATCGGTTCTTCATTGAAAAACATTGAAGCATCCATAGAAAATGTAGGAAGGATCGAGATGTACAGGCTGGAAAGAAACCTTTCATTACTGGCAACTATTGCCGGTGCAGCCCCTATGTTAGGATTTCTTGGCACGGTTATGGGTATGATTAGTGCGTTTATGTCTATTGCACAAGAAGAAGGAGCCGTGAGTCCTAAATTATTATCATCTGGTATTTACGAGGCAATGATCTCAACTGCTGCAGGGCTGGTTGTGGGCGTATTGGCATACCTGGCTTATAATTATCTTGTAACGCGTATGCAAAAGGTAATTCACAGTATGGAATACTCATCCATTGAGTTTATTGAAATGCTACAGGAACCTAAGTAAGTATGAAGTTCGATTCAAAATATAAGATTGATTCTTCGTTCAGCATGTCTGGCATGACGGATGTGATCTTTCTGCTTTTGATCTTTTTTATGCTTACAAGCTCATTTATTACACCCTCGGGATTACCGGTTAGTTTACCTTCGGCAAAGAAATCGAAGATTGTAATGCAGAAGGTTACCGTAACTATTTCGCAGGATTTGAAGTATTATATTAATGAGAGGCGTGTAACAAGATCGAGAATTGAGCAGGAGTTAAAAAGAGAGCTGAATGGAGAAGAAGGTATGGTAACGCTTCATATTGATAAAGAAGTGCCTACCGAATACCTCGTTGAGGTGGCCGGTATAGCAGCTTCACTGAATGCCAAGGTGTCGATAGCTACCAAACCTAATTAAATGGATTGAGATGAGCAGGGAAGAGCGCGATAATAAGAATAAACAAATGGGAATGATGATCTCAGCTGCATTTCATGTGGCTGTTATATTGTTATTTATTTTTCTTGTTGCCTGGCGAGCGCCCAACCCACCACACCCTGAAATAGGCGTAGAGCTGAACTTTGGTACCAGTGATGCAGGTACAGGTGATATTCAGCCCGAAACACCCCCTGAAGCTACAGAAACCGAAGAGCAAACAGATCCGGCTGAGGAAGAAGCCGAAGAAGTAACAGAACCAATGGAAGAGTTTGTAGAGAATGCAATCGAAGAAGCAGAAACTGATCCTGTTCAGGAAACTCAAGCTGTTAGCAATGAACCAACTCCCGATCCAATTGAGGAGCCGAAAGAAAAAGTTGAAAAGAAAGTAGAAGAAGTCACTCCAAAGGTTGAGGAAAAGAAGGAAGAGCCAAAAACAGAACCAAAATTACTTTATCCGGGCACTAAAACTGATGAAAACACAGGTGACACAAGCCATGGCGATAAAACCGATGCAACGGGTGACCAGGGTGATGAAGAAGGCGATGTAGATGCCAGATCGCTTTATGGAAAAGCCGGAGGAGGGGGCGGGGGGCCAGCGCTTTCAATATCGGGATGGAATTGGGATTATGTACCCAGGCCAGAACATGATGATGTTGAATTTGGGGGCAAAATAACATTTGAATTTCAGGTGGATGATAAGGGGCAGGTAATAAGTGTTAAAACGATACCTCCATCTACTGTAAGTAGCTCACTCATTAGGCTGTATAAAGATGAATTAGAGAAAGTTACTTTTTCTCCAACATCTTCAGCCACACCTCAACCTTTTACAAAGGGTAAGGTTACTTTTATCATTAAGGCGAAGTAGGTTCGGTTACCGGTTTGCTTCAGGCACCAATATTATACTTTTTTGTCATGTCGATCAAACCGCCATTTAGCGGTTGAGAAATATCTTTCTCCCAAAGTAGGTATACAATACACTTTTGTGTTAATGGTAAAGATTCTTCTCTTGACCTGTCGGGATCAGAATTGACAAAATAAAATGGTTTTGCTCCGGGCTTCAGCCCGGTGAGTAAGAGACTAACATAATTCTGGCTTTAGCCATTAACAAATTAGGTTTATAAGGTTTTGTATGAAGAAGATAATCGAATAATAAAAATAACAAAAACCGTTATTCAGAGGCTTTCTGGGGGGCTGTGAGTTGAAAAGCCGTAGGAATCTTCCATTTGGGACTCCACGGATTATTCAATCGCTATGCTCAATTGATTAATCCTCTGAGTGACGGTCCAGGGTTTTTGTTGTTCACCATACCATCCTCTATTTTTGCTCTTATGAACTACCAGGATACCGTAGATTACCTATATTCAAGGCTGCCTATGTTTCAGCGCATAGGCGCTCCGGCCATGAAATACAATCTTGATAATACAATAAAGCTGATGGAAGCGCTGGCTAACCCTCATAAGGCGGTTAAAACGATTCATGTAGCAGGAACCAACGGAAAGGGTAGTTCATCACATATGATTGCTTCTGTGCTGCAGGAGGCCGGTTATAAGACTGGTTTATATACCTCTCCACATCTAAAGTCCTTTACAGAGCGAATTCGGGTGAACGGCATTGAAATAAGAGAAGATGCTGTTGTTGAGTTTGTAAAGAATTACAAGGATGCAATCGAGGAAATAAAACCTTCTTTCTTTGAAATTACATTTGTGATGGCCATGGACTATTTCAGAAATGAAATGGCCGATTATGCCGTAATCGAAGTGGGCATGGGAGGTAGGCTGGATTCTACGAATATCATTCATCCTGAAATATGCATGGTTACCAATATCAGTTTTGATCATCAGCAGTTTCTTGGTAATACACTACCTGTAATAGCAGGGGAGAAAGCGGGTATTTTTAAACCGGGTGTTCCGGCTGTAGTAAGTGAATATCAGGATAAAGTGGCAAAGGTTTTCGAAACTAAAGCGAATGAGTTAGGTTGTCCAATATCAATTGCAAGCAAACAATATTTCTCAGAGCAGGCTGCAGGTGAGCGTATTAATATTTTCAATAATGATAAACTATATCTTGAAGGACTAAAGCCCGATCTGAAGGGCTCTTACCAGGAAGCTAATATCATTGGTACAATAGCATTAATTGACCAATTAAATAGTCGTGTTGAGATCGAAATTAGCAAGGAACAAATGAGACGAGGATTGGAGGATGTTACCAATAACACGGGCTTAAAAGGCCGTTGGCAAGTATTGCTAGAGAAACCTTTAACTATCACAGATACAGGGCATAACGAGGCAGGCATTAAAGAAATTATTAAAAACTTTACCAGGGTTAATTTTGATAATTTGCATATTGTTTGGGGTATGGTTAATGATAAGGATGTAAATGATATCCTGACATTATTACCCACTGATGCAGAATACTATTTTGTACAGGCAAATGTGCCCCGGGCCATGTCTGTAGAACGACTGGTAACCGAAGCAAAAGAGGTCGGACTACAAGGTAAAAGTTATGAGTCAGTAATGGATGGCTACGAGGCAGCGCAAGAAAATGCTAACCCTGATGACATGATTTTTATTGGTGGCAGTACTTTTGTGGTAGCAGAAATAGAAGGTTTATGAGATCAAAACTTGCAAGGTTCGAATACAATGAAAATGCTGAAAATGTAATTCAGCCAGGAAAGGACTTATTTGTAAGTATAAAAGGTAACTGGAAGAAGGAATACTTTAAAAATGACAACCCGTTAACATTGGAGCTAGCCTGTGGAAGGGGAGAGTACACAATTGGTTTAGCCAAACAGTTTTCTGACAGAAATTATGTGGGGGTTGATATTAAGGGTGATCGCATTTGGAAAGGTAGCCAACTGGCCAATGAAGAAGGACTGACGAATGTAGGATTCCTCAGAACGTTTATTCACAATATGGATGATTTTGTAGCAGAGTGTGAAGTTGATGAAATCTGGTTAACCTTTCCCGATCCAAGGCCAAAAGACCGTGATGAGCGCAGAAGACTCACCAATGAGAGGTTTATGGAGCTTTATAAGCATATTTTAAGACCTGGCGGTTGGTTCAGGTTCAAAACAGACAATACCGGTCTGTTTGAATATACATTGAAAGCCCTGCAATTAAGAAAAGACATTCAGAATCTAACTTTTACCCATAACCTGGCAGAATCGGAATTGCTTAAGGAGCATTATGGCATTACAACCCACTATGAACAAATGTTCTCAGAACAAGGTGAAGTAATCAAATATCTGAAGTTTCAGTTTACAAATTAGGAAGTAATCAAAGTGATAATTATCTTGAAAGATTAATTATCGCGCACTATGAAAAAATCAGAGGTACAGGCTGAACTTTGGGGGAAATCGCCAGATGGTTGGGCTGAAATTCAGGAAGTCTTGCATAAACCGTTATGGGAGGCTATGCTAAATGCTACGGAAGTTGGACCGGCAACAGTTTTTCTTGATGTTGGATGTGGTGCAGGAGGAGCATCCACTATGGCTAAAGATCGCAAAGCAGAAGTTTATGGAATTGATGTTGCAGATGGATTACTTTCATTTGCCAGAAGCCGAATCCCAGGCGGAAAATTCCAGGTTGCAGATATCGAAAACCTTCCTTATGAGGATGATATGTTTGATGTAATATTTGCTGCGAATTCATTGCAATACTCAGAAGACCGTATAGCAGCACTTCATGAGATAAAACGTGTCTGTAAGCCAAAAGGGAAGGTTATTGCTGGTCTATTTGCTCAACCGGAGCAGGTAGATTTTCGTACCATTTTTAAAGCTGTGGGTGATGCAATGCCTGAAGGGCCTAAAGGTGTCGGGCCATTTGAGCTTTCCATGTCTGGTGTATTAGAAGATCTTTTTAATGAGGCTGGATTCACCAACATTATGATGAGTGAGGTTAATTGTCCCTTTGAGTATATTGATTTTGATACATTTTGGTATGCAAATGCGTCTGCCGGCCCTTTTCAGGGTATCATGCAAATAGTTGGCGAGGATAAACTGAAAATGACAGTAAGTGAGGCCGTTAAAGATTTTACATTAGATGATGGTCGGATACTATTTCAAACAAATATGTTTAAATACGTATGGGTACACATGTGAGAATAATTGCACGTGTATTAAGTATCATAAGTTATAATTTGCTATCTTCCAACACAGAAAATACAATTATGGTTTAATATTTGTTTCTGTATGTCTATTATGAAAGAACATTATAAAACGACTGTTGTTTTGGTTTTACTAAGCGTAGTTTTAAGCTCGTGTAGTTCAACAAATTCACTCACCATAAGTGTTACAGAACCTCCACTGGTATATCTGCCGGCTGATATAGATTCGGCTGGTATTATTAACAGGAGCATATTTAACAAGAGCAGTAAATTAGCTGAGGCTGTTGATAGAATTTTATCAGTAAAAGATAAAGATCTTGATAAGGATGCAGCTGAGTCAGCAGTCAATGGATTAGTTGACGAATTAAATAAAAGTAACATGTTCTCAACTATTAATATGATTGATAATGCTGATCTTGAAGGTGCAGGTGTTGGTGTCTTTCCTTATGCACTTGATTGGTCAGATATTAATAAGATTTGTGCTGAAAATAATGTTGATGTTTTATTCATATTGTCACTTTTTTATACTGAGGCAGCAGTTGATTATAACGCAAATACTGTGCAAATAGAAGCACCATTAGGGCTTAAAGTACCAGCAATTGAGCATGAAGCAACCATTGCTACAATGATCAATGCAGGGTGGAGGATTTATGATCCTGTTAATAAAATTATTCGTGATGAATTCCTGATTAAAAAAGAAGTTATTGTAACAGGCAGAGGAATAAATCCTGAAAAAGCCATAGAAGCCATTAATAGTAGAAAAGATGCCGTTTTAGAAGTTAGTAAACGGATTGGGCAGGATTATGCACTCAGCATATTTCCATATCGAACCAGGGTTTCAAGAGATTATTACGTAAGGGGGTCAGACAATTTTAAGATTGCTAAAAGGAGAGCTCAGACAGGCGATTGGGATGGTGCAGCAGATCTTTGGAATCTGGAACTGTCGAATGCTAAGAGGAAAGTTGCTGGCAGGGCTCATTACAATATGGCTATCATTAGTGAAATCAATGGAGATATGGATGCTGCTATTGACTGGGCTTCAAAATCATATGTAGATTATAAAGACAAGAATGCATTAAAGTACCTGAATATCCTTAAGAATAGGGTTGAAAGGTTAAAGCAACTGAAATAATAATTATGCTTTAATAAACTATTCATTCGCCACTTATAAAATAAGGTCTGCATTTTGTTCTGAATGATACTTCTTTAGTGGATTGAACTTTGTTCATCTGTATTTTAAATACAAAGAACCGCTATGAAAATAACACATAAATATCAGCCTTTGTTAAGGCTTACATCTGCTGTAGTCCTGGGATACGTATCTATTTATATTGCTAACCAGGCAAGGGTAGGAGAACTTTTTATCAATAACGACAACCTGTCTCAGGCTGTTGGTTTGATCTTGTCATACCTTCTGCTTTTTATAGTTACTGCGACTAGTTTAAAAAACCTGAAAGATAGAAAATGGAAGACGGGAATCCTGTTTTCAATAGTACTTGTTATCCTGTTTTTTGTGATTTTGAAAGGTTATGACAAAAGCATAAAATACACATTGAAAATTTCTCCTTTCTATATATCCGTATTATTAGGTGTAGTTTCAGGCTATTTTTATGTTGCCTGGAAAAACAATAAACTGATAATTCCAATACTATTTCTCATATTTCCATTTATAATGAGTTTTGGTGGCTATAACTTATGGCTACACAGAGTTGAGTATGGCAATTTTTTCGGCTCGGTGGATAAATCCAGGGTAATTCCATTTGAACTCATAAATAAGGAGGGTGAGGTAATTAATAATGAAAGCCTTAAAGGGAAGGTGGTTTTATTTGATTTCTGGTACATCAGCTGTAATCCCTGCTGGGTGAAGTTCCCGGAATTGCAAAGGACATATGAAAAGTATCAATCTAATCCGATGGTTGAAATTTATGCTGTTAACAGGCCCATGAAGAGAGATAAACAGGGAGAACTATTTACCAGGATAGAAAAGAAAAACTACACATTCCCGGTTTTACAGGGAACACAGGAGATTATGGATTCATTTGATGTATATGTTTATCCAACTGTTATATTGCTCAATAGAGAAGGAGAGGTGGTGTTTATGGGTGAACTGGAAGATGCCGAAAAAACAATTCAATCATTATTTTGATAACCTTAAGGTAAAGCTGCATTTTTGCAACGCAAGACTGGCGAATTCTAACGTGTTAGCTAACAAAGATTAAATGGGTAGGTTTTTAATAATATTATTTGTTACCATGATTGTATTTGGTAGCTGCAAGAAAGAAAAAGATATAGTAAAAGAAATTGAGGATGAAATTGATAATCCCACAGATTCTACAGATACTACCGGTGCTACTAATCCTCTCATTACTACTTTACTCAAAAATTTTGAATCTGGCAGTATAGGTCAGTATGTAAAAAATAGTAATACGGACTGGGATATTTACCTTGCCGATGACAATAACAATTCCGGTTTGCCGGATACCTATCGTAACTGGTGGTATGTAAAATTTAATGATGTTGAGATAGATTCAGTAACCCAGATTAGATTAAGAAATCGTGGATGGCCTTATTTTTATGCACCTGTTTATTCCTACAACCAGGTAGACTGGTTCCGTTTTAATGATACTGAAGTAAATAAGAACTACAATGATGAGCTCATAATGCGAAAGCAGTTTGAGGAAAAAGAAGTATGGATTGCCAGATTTTATCCGTACACCTATACAGATTTAAAAGACTACATTTCTACAATTGAAGATAATCCAAATGTTACAGTAGAGACTCCAGGCTATACGCAGGGAGGAAGGCCTTTGTACCTCATTAAAATTACAGATCCCGATGTTGTTGACCCTGCTAAAAAAAGAGTTCTTATACATGCTAGGTCACACCCTGCAGAAGTACCTCCATCATTTGTAATCGAAGGATTGGTTGATTTTATGCTTTCAGGAGTGCCTGAGGCATTGGAGCTTTTAGCTGAGACTGAGGTTTATATCTTTCCGATACATAACATAGATGGTGTTATTGTGGGCAATTATCGTACTACACCGCAATCTGAAAATCTGGAAGTGATGTGGTATTATGATGTAAGCAATCCACTTAACCTCACAAGCAGTGCTCCGGCAGAGGTGAACGTAGTTCATAATTTGGCTAGAACATTAATGACAGATGGGGGTGAGCCTGTAACTATAGCCCTCAACTTACATGCTACAAACAGTGAGCCTGATGTACGGCCATATTTCTTTCCTCATTTTGGACCAACATCACAAGGTTATTCCACTCAGGAAGCGGCATTGTGGGATAAGCAGATAGCTTTTATTGGTAATCTGGCAACTCATTACGGGGCTCATATGCTGGAGCCAATACCCAGTAGTGGTGGCAGCAGTTTTGCTACCAAGAAATACCCTGAAAGTTGGTGGTGGAAGAATTTCAAGGAAGATGTTATGGCTATTACCATGGAAATGACTTATGGCCGGGCTGGTTACGCACCTCAATGGGTTGAGCCCGATGATTATCGAAACCTTGGTGCAGCGCTGGCTATGGGTATTAAGGATTATTATGATGGTGTTGATCCTTCCGGTATTCTGTCAACCATGAGTTGGAGTAGTATGAGGGCAAAACTTAAGTATCCTGAGCTTTATCCACCAAATGCTGTTGATGAGGGAAAGGAGTAGGATATACTCTTCATTAAAGAGCAAAGTCTATAAATAAAAAAACCACTCAAGTAATTGAGTGGTTTTTTGTTTACGGTACAGTTATTTTATTTAGCTGCAGCTTTTTTAGTTGCAGTTTTTTTAGTTGTAGCCTTTTTTCTTGTTGTTCTACGTGCTTTAGGCTTTTCTGGTATTGGTTCATATTCTACACCAGCAAGAATTCTTCCACAATGCTCACAAACAATGATTTTCTTTTTCTCTTTAATATCAGCCTGGCGTTGTGGTGGAACTACATTAAAACAACCACCACAGGCGGATCTTTTAACGTTTACTACGCCAAGACCATTTCTGGCGTTCTTTCTTAGTTTTTCATAGGCCAAAAGCAACCTGTCTTCGATTGCATTAGCAGCTTTTGATCTTTCTTTCTCCAGTTTTCCCTCTTCGGCTTCACTCTCTGTTAAAAGTGAATCAAGTTCTTTCTGTTTAGCCTTAAGATCCAGGCCACGCTCCTCTGCCTTTACTTTAGTTTCTTCAACCTCTTCTTTCTTTTGCTCTATTTTAACAGCGGCTTCCTTAATTCGTTTTTCTGATACCTGAATCTCCAGCTCCTGAAGTTCTGTTTCCTTGGTAATAGCATCATACTCACGATTATTTCTAACATTCATCTGTTGCTCTGCATATTTTTTTATGAGTCCCTCAGATGTTTTTATACCTTCTTTCTTAAGCTCTATTTCATTCTCGAAACCACCAATTTCTTCCTGGAAATTACTTAATCTGGTTTCATATTTAGCAATTTCGTCTTCCAGATCCCTAACTTCGTCAGGTAGTGCTCCTCGTACTTTTTTAATACCGTCAATCTTAGAGTCGATCTCCTGCAGTTTGGTTAGTTTGTCTAGTTTATCAGCTACCATATTCTAGTGTTATTATTTATAATATCTAATTGGATTCGTATTACATTCTGACAAATGAAGTGCAAAAGTAGTGAATTTTTTAGTTAACAAATCATAGAGTAAATCTTTTGTACCCACTTCACTTTCGTAATGGCCAATATCGCAAAAAATAAGTTTCGAATCGGCATCAAAAAACTCATGATATTTTACATCTCCGGTAACAAAAGCATCTGCTCCATTTCTTTTGGCATCATTTATTAAAAAAGATCCCGAACCACCACAGACAGCTACTTTTTTAATAGAACCGGAAAAACTTGTATGTTTTATGCAATCCAGGTTAAATGTGTTTTTCAGATGTTCCAGAAAGTCGGTAGTACTCATTTCTTTTTCGAGATCGCCAATCATACCTGCTCCTGTATCCTGGTTAAGGTTTTCCAGCGAAGTCAGGTAATAGGCAACTTCTTCGTAGGGGTGTGCTTCCTTAAGCACAGCCAGGATCGCGGACCCAAGGTAATCAGGAAATATCACCTCAACACGGTTCTCATCAACTTCTTCTTTGTGATTACTTTCACCAATGGCAGGATTGGCTTCCTCATTAGGTTTAAAATACCCCTTGCCTGTTACCTTAAAACTGCATTCGCTATAATTACCAATGTTACCTGCTCCGGATTTATGGATAGCATCAAGAACCTTTTCGGTATCCGCTTCAGGGATAAAAGTTACAAGTTTTTGCAGATTTTTAATCGGTTTAAGAACTCGCTGGTTGGTTAAACCAATTTGGTCTGCGAATTTTCGGTTAACGCCATCCATGATATTATCCAGGTTGGTATGAATTGCATAAATAGCAATATCATTTTTTATAGCCTTGATAATGGTTCTTTCAACATAGTTGCTCCCCGTTAATGATTTTAGCCCTTTGAAGACAATAGGGTGATGTGCAACAACCATATTGGCATTCCTGGCTATGGCTTCATCAATCACATCCTCAGTACAGTCAAGACTAATTACAACACCGGTTACTTCCAGACCCGGACTACCGGTTATCAGTCCTGCATTATCGTATGATTCCTGAAGTTGTTTAGGTGCAATACTTTCAAGATAGCTGGTTACTTGTTTTACTGTTGTCATGATAAATACTTATACAGTGATTCCCTTTGACCAAAATAGCTTTTTCAGAGGAAATGTGGGTAGAATGATTGAACAATCTTCCAAAGAATTAATTCTGAATAGTTGGTATTCTGAATAATAATGTAATTTAGTTAATCTAATCAGTCGACAGAATGAAAATATCCACAATTTGGTTGGCCCCGCTTGGTTTTCTCTACCTGATTGCAACACGATTTAGAAATTATTTATACAATATTGGCTATTCAAGGTCTTTCAATTACGATATTATGGTAATAGCCGTTGGTAATTTATCTGCCGGAGGAACAGGTAAATCTCCCATGACTGAATACCTTATCAGGTTGTTGCACAAACAGTTTACCGTGGCAACACTTAGCCGCGGATATAAAAGAAAGACGAGAGGTTTTTTGTTTGCTGATGAGTACACAGGGGTAGATGAAGTAGGGGACGAACCATATCAGATGTATTTAAAATATGGCAAGGTGGCCAGGATTGCAGTGGGGGAAGAACGTTCAATTGCTATTCCCAATATCTTGCTGGAGCACCCTGAAACTCAGGTGATACTTATGGATGATGGTTATCAGCACAGGTCGGTAAGGCCCGATTTTAGTGTTTTACTAACTGATTATCATGCGCCATTCTACAAGGACCATATGCTTCCGTGGGGTAGACTACGTGAAGCTAAAGTAGGTGCCAGGAGAGCCAATGCAGTTATTGTTACAAAATGTCCTGAAACAATGACTGCTGATGAAGAAAATGAGATAACCAACAGGATAAGGAAGCATGCTGGTGCTGATATGCCGGTTTATTTCAGTCAAATAGTGTATACCAAGCCAAGAGTATTACATGGCAATTTTGATCATCCTCAAAAAGTAATTGCTTTTGCAGGATTGGCTAATACAGGCGTTTTCGAGGAATACCTTTCTTCAAAATTTGAGTTAGTGGAAATGATCTCGTTTAACGATCATCATAATTACACTGCAAATGATATACGCAAATTGGTTAACAAGGCAAAAAGTGCCCAGGCTTCTTTAATAACAACTGAAAAGGACATAGTGAAATTCAGGAATAAGGAGAAAATTAAATTGTTAGAGGATACCCCGCTGTTTTATCTCTCAATTAAACACCGTTTTGTAAAAAATGGCAGTGTTTTTGATAAACTCGTAGAGGATGCCATTGCTGAAAAGTACAAAGAAGAAGAGTAAAACATTTTTACACCGGAGGAAGAAATTTTTCTTCCCCGATAAAATCAATCATAAATCCAATATCATCACTATTTTCGCATCGTGAAAAAGAGTATAATAGTTGTATTTCTTCTTATTTCGCGCTTATCATTTGCGCAGATATTAGATGATTCTACCAAAATGGTTTATGGGCCCCATACAACCCAATATCTCTACGAAGAAAATATCAAACTAAATGACCTGTATTTCACTTCAGTTGATACATCGCTCATAAACATTCACCGATATACAACTACTGAATTGTCTGAGTACCAATTGCAAGATCTTGGTGCTATTGGCACTGCAACCAGGAGTATCTATTACACACCACCCTCGATTATTGGTGCCCGATCAGGATTCTACGTATATGAGCCATTCTTTAAGCCACCAGAGGATTTCAGGTACTACGACACTAAATCTCCCTACTCAAGAATTGGTGCGGCTATAGGGGGTAATGGCAGGTCCAGGGTTGATGTAGGTTTTAACAGAAGCGACAGCTCTAATTTTAATATTGGCCTGGATTACAAGAGGCTGGTGGCAGATAAGCAGACCAATTCAATTGGTAAGCACGACAGGTTAGCAGATTCTGAAGGTTATGATATTTATATGCTCTATTTCACACCCAACAGGAAGTACCTGGCACTAACTAATTATTCCCGTAATAAGAATGTTGTCGTGGATCAAGGTGGAATAAACACTTCCGATGATTATTTTGATGAAGATGCCAGTGTGTTCTTAAATGACGCAAAAAGCGAATACTTGAGAAAGAACTTTCATTTTTATCATCACCTCAACCTGGATTCTACCATACAGATTTATCAGTCATTCGATCGTTCTTATGCATCATCGAAATTTAAAATAGAAAATCTAAGTATTAGTGATATAGTTTATTTTGATCCTGATTCTATTGTTAATATTAGTAACGACTCTACCTCTGAATCAAATCTGTTTAGAACCACTACCCTTGAAACAGGAGTTAAAGGCACACTCGGAAAACTGTTTTATATGGGTTACTATAAGATAAGGGGATATGATTTTGAGTATGGTTGGGCAGATCTTGATATTCTTAATTTCAATACACTGAAGTTTAATACACAGAAGCCCAAAACTAAAGGAATCGAGCATTACGTAGGTGGAGTTGTAAGAGTTCAACTTAATAGAAAATACAGTTTAACAGGCAAGCTGGATTTCAATCTTAATGGTAACCAAAGGCTTTCAGGTGATTTACTGGCCAGTAATTTTGATGTTCACTTGGTTATGCAACAGTATTCTCCAAGCTTAATGGAGAGGGCATACCTGGGCAATCATGATTTCTGGATAAATGATTTTAAAAATATAAAAACAATACAGGTTGATGGTGGATACACTCAAAAATTTGGAAGATCGTTTATACGTCCGAAGATGAATTTCACCACTATCACTGACTACATTTACTTTGACACGGAGGCAAGACCTGCACAGACTGATGGTACCACTACGATTCTTAGACCTGGTTTAAACTTTGGGATAAATTTCTTTAATCATTTTCATATAGCCGGAAATGCTGAATATGCTTTAGTCTCAGGTGCCAATACGGATGCACTGCCCATTCCTGATCTTATGCTGAATGTGAACCTGTTTTATCACAGAATGCTCTTCGATGACAACCTGGAATTACAGGTAGGATTGGATGCGCATTGGAAGTCTAATTACTATGCCCCGGATTATAGGGTGTCAACACACCAGTTTTTTATTCAAAATGAGTTTTTAATACCAGCTTTCCCTGTGGTTGATTCCTATTTAAATATCAAAATGGGCCGCGCGTATGTGTTTGCCAAAATGAATAACCTGGTACAGGTTGCCACAACATTGGGTTACAGTGATATTGGCTATTTTGCCGGTCCCAATTATATTGGTAAGCGCCCCCTGTTCGACTTCGGGTTCTACTGGATGTTTTTTGATTAATTCTTGATCTTAATTACCCATAAGGCAATACCTGATCTAATTAGAAAAGGTTGATGCCAGGTTCACCCTGATATCGTCACCCTTAATCACAATTTTAGCGCGCCCGCCAGTAAGTGATAATACCGTTCTGTCATCATCTTTTTCCATGAGACGGAAATTATTGTCGTAATCAATACGGCCATTGTCATGGTCGATAGAAAATGTACCACCCCCTTCAGTGATTACTAAATCAATGGTAGAGTCATCGCTTGAAAATCGAAATATGGCATTGGGGCCAATGGAGGTTTCTATGGCGACATCACCATCATCACCACGATAATCAATGTTTTCAAAATTTGCATTTCTTATCTCAATATCACCATCATCAACCCTTGCAGTTAATTGTCCTTTTCCCTCATCCATAAAGATGTCGCCATCGTCTATATCAAAGAAGAAACGGTTCCCTTTACAGTTTTTCATTACCACGTCTGCATCATCAGCGTTGATGCTTACCTCGCCATTGATCGCTGTGATATTATAGTCATCATCATCGCCTCTGATGTCAAGGCTTACATCAAAAGGAGCGTTTATTTCAATAGAATATTCTACGCTTACATATCCCATGATGGTTGTGTTACCCTGCCTATATTCCTTAATATAAAGGTCACCTCCACGTGAATCTACATCAACAGAAAACTCGCGGTTTCCCCATTCGATTCCTTTACTACGAACAACATAATCAATTTTAACTTTAACATCTTTTCTGTCTTCACCCTTAATTGTGACTTTGGCATCATTAATATTCATATAGATTGTGCCTCCTAAATCAATAGGGTAGGTTTCGTCCAAATTGAAGTCGGTTTGTTTTTGGCTGTAACCGATTAACGAAATAAATAATGCGGGTATTATAAAGAGTGACTTTTTCATACTGATTAATCTTTGAGATATAAATAAACAAATAATCTTATTGAATCAATGATATCTTAGAAGATATACTTTTAAAAGGCTTAATGATAATATTTAAGATCTGGGCACTGGTTTCTATTTTCTCTGGTTCGTTAGCTTTACTGTTTGTTGCCTTGTCGGAGCTAAGAAAGAATGATCCTACAATAAGAATTATTGCTACAACAATACCGATTCCAAGTAGCCAGTTAGATTGTTTCATCAGTCGTTATTGTTATTAGATAGACCCAATGCGACCTTATTAATTTGAAAATATGCTGATTGTAATAAAGGTTTCATAAGGATTTAGATTAACATATTTTTAGTAGCAATCACTGTGCCATTTATCTTAAAAAACAGAATATCAGCTAGTTACAAACTGAAGACTCTAAACTATGTCCGATAAAGAACATATACATTCATTAGAACGGACAAATATATAATGCAGAACGTGACAAAGGTTACAGATCGACTTTAATGAGGATTACTATATTTGTAGTAATGAAAAGACTGAAATTTTACTTTGTGGCGTTTATTCTGCCTTTAATGTTGGCGTTTACTAATGCGGATACTAATTCGCCTGTAGATTGGTTGTCGTTTGAAGATGCAGTTACTTCTTCTAAGGAAAATCAAAAAAAGATTTTCATAGATGTGTATACTGACTGGTGTGGTTGGTGCAAGAAAATGGATGCAACTACCTTTTCAGATCCAGCAGTAGCAGCTTTATTACAAGATAAGTTTTACCCGGTTAAGTTTAATGCAGAACAGCGTGACCCGATAACTTTCAATAACCATACGTTCAAATTTGTGCCAAGGGGTACAAAAGGGTATCATGAGTTGGCAGCAGCATTACTTAATGGTAAGCTCAGTTATCCTTCTGTGGTGTTTCTGAATGAAAAATTTGAGATAATTCAAATCTTACCTGGCTTTAAAAAGGCTGATGAATTTCTAAAGATAGCCACCTTTATTGGTGAGGATCATTACCTTACCACTACATGGGATGATTTCTCAAAAAAATACGATAAAAAGTAGCGGTCATTAGTTAATATCCGCTGGCCGTACCATCGCCACGTGGATCAGGGCCACCTTCCAGGCTGCCATCGGGTAGTTTCAATATTGCATTAACTCTGCCAGGTATAATCACCCTGTCAGAAAATTTATGCCCTCTTTCATTTAATTCTCCAATGGTTAAGCTGTCCAATGCGTCAGCACCAGTCATTATTAAATCGGGTTTCCATTGGCTATGAAAACGAGGTGCGGAAACTGACTCTAACGCCCCCATGTTGAAATCAACTATATTGAGAATGCTTTGGAAAACGCTGGTAATGATGGTTGAACCTCCAGGGCTTCCTGTTACATACAATAATGATCCATCTTTCTCAACAATGGTTGGAGTCATAGACGATAACATTCTTTTCTTTGGTTCAATAGCATTGGCTTCTCCACCGATTAAACCAAACATATTGGGGAAACCGGGTTTTATACTGAAGTCATCCATTTCGTTATTCAATAAAAAACCAGCGCCACCCACTACTACTTTAGATCCATAAGCACCATTAAGAGTAGTGGTTACTGCCACTGCATTACCCATGCCATCAACTATAGAAAAATGTGTTGTTTCGTCAGATTCAACTAAAATGTTACCATGACCAATGCTGTCGGAAGAGGTTGCCAGGTCAGGGTCAAAGTCTTTCATTCTCTCCAAAACATAGGTTCGGTCGGTTAGCTGTTTAACAGGTACATTGTAAAAATCCATATCACCCAGATATTCGGCCCTGTCCGCATATGCTCTTCGTTCAGCCTCAACAAGCAGGTGAACATAATCTGTAGTGTTGTGCCCAATTTCTTTGAGTGCATAAGGCTCTACCGATGCCAATAATTGTATCAGCGCGATTCCACCACTGGAAGGTGGCGGCATGGTGATAATTTTGTGTTCACGGTAAGTACCTTCAATGGCAGGTCTCCACTTAGATTCATAGGAATCAAGATCTTCCTGGGTGATAATTCCGCCTCCTCGTTCCATTTCCTCGATTAAAAGTCTCGCAGTTTCACCTTTATAAAACCCTTCTCTACGATTATCTCTAATTCTGATAAGAGCTTCAGCAAGATCGTTATTTATTAAGGTGTCTCCAACCTGCCATTCTTTTCCGGTATATTGAACCGGATCAATGGTATTGACTGATTGAAAAAGTTCTTTTCGACTATTGAGGCCTTCAACATCCTTCCTGATAATTATAAATCCATTTTGAGCCAGGTCTATAGATGGTTGAATCAGGTCTTTCCAGGGCAGCGTTCCATATTTTTCATATGCTTTTACCATGCCATCCACAGAACCCGGAACACCAGAGGCCAGGTGTCCGAGTGTGCTCTGGTTTTTGATTACCTCCCCATTTTCATCAAGATACATGTCACGATGAGCAGCCAGGGGAGCCATTTCACGATAATCGAGCGAGTTGGTGCTGCCATCTGCAAATCTCATAACCATAAATCCGCCACCACCAATATTGCCGGCAAACGGATAAACAACCGATAAAGCAAAATGAGTTGCAATGGCTGCATCAATGGCATTACCTCCTTTTTCCAATATTTGTTTCCCTACTTCTGAAGCCGTAGGATGGATGGCAACCACCATACCATTTTGAGCAAGAAGGCCAGTTTTGGATTGTTTGGCCTGCTTTGTTACAGGGGTACAACTAATAAATACAAGTAGAAGGAGTAAGGTAGTTATCTTTTTCATGTGTTAATAAATGAGGTTGAATTATGAAAATAAAACAAATACCCGAAGAATTACGATAGTGGAGTTTGATATTACGTGAATGGCAAAAAGAAAGCCTGTCTAAATCATGAAATACTCTAATAATGTCCTTTAGAACAATTTCTTTTTTTTGTTTTATATAATCTTATGCAAGGTTTCATCATTAAGTTATTGCAATTCAGTAATTATATTAGATACTTATTAGGTTGGTGGAAGTGGTTCAATTACTATGTTTACCCGATGCAGATAAAAGTTTTGCTTTAAATAGTTATTATAAATATTTGATATTAAGATATTTAACACTACATTAGCTAAAACTTAACCGAAGTAAACTTATGCTTACAAAAAGGACTCAAAACGCGGCACTGATTCGGCATAATATTTTAAGCTTTGTAACCAATTCATGCAAATCGAGGGATTTTGCAAGTGTTAGGGTTACTGAAATATGTGAGGCTTCTAACATTAGTAAAGTAACATTTTTTAAGTATTTTGATAAGAAAGAGGATGTGCTGTTTCTTTACCAGAGCATATTAAATACAGACATCTGTGTTGAGGTTAGCAGGAATAATTTGCAGTCCTTAGAAGGACTTAAATATATCATTGATCGCTTTAATAAGAGTATACGAGAGACTCCATCAATTGCCCGAGAGTTGGTTGCAGGATTGCTGCATACTAAACCTCCTATATTACCGTACATTCTTACAGAAGCCGATAGAGAATTTTTTTTCCCGGGAGTTGATTTTGAAAACGTAAGTATAATGCCTTTTATTGACCTTATTGAGAAGTTTATGCTTGAAGCTATTCTGAATACCGAGATTAGTGAAAAGAGTGATGCTTCTGAGCTGGCCACAATGTATATTTCTGTGCTATATGGAGCTATAGTGGCTTCTCATATTAAAGGACCAGAACAACAGGCTATCAGGTTTAACAATATTTGCAAGAGCTGGCTTAGGTGTTTAAATTAGGCCATAATTAAGAAATCTCCACCGGGTATCAATTTTTGTTTTTCCAGATAGTTTATAATGTTTCTTTTTCCAATACGATCAGAGACATAAACCAGGTAAAACCCATTTATATGTGGAATCTCACGATAAGATTTTACATTTCTGGTAGTATTATCTCTTTCATTTAGATCGATGTAACCCGTTATCTTAATGCCCAGATCATTAAGCGGCTGGGATTTTCTGAAAACATTTTTACCAAAACCCCAAATCCATAGGTCTTTGTTAAAACTTTTCTCACTCCACCATTGAGCAAAATATTGAGCTTTTACCCTAAAAAATGCTTCCTGCTCATATTGAACAAGTTCTCTTGAAGCGCGGGTAGGGGTATCGTGCCAGTCGAAAAGAACTTCTGGTACTTTGGCGAAACGTACACCTTGACTCATTAAACGTAGCCAAAATTCGAAATCCTCCGGTACTGACCCTGTATTGTAGTTACCATATTTTTCAATAAGCTCTCTTCGAAATAAAACGCTTGGGTGAGCCACCGTAGCATCTGCAAATCGGTTTAGATAGTGGTCGGTGGGTTCTGTTATGCTATTAATCCAATCTACATGCAGTCGATATCCTTCTTGATGATTAGTATGGCTAATATGGTTTACCAGGCAGGATACAACGCCAACCTTTGAGTTATCTTCCAGGAATCGCACTTGTTTTTCAATACGATCCTTGTGTGAAACATCATCTGCATCCATTCGGGCAATATACTTGCCCGAAGCAATTGCTATCCCTGTATTTAGTGCTGCGGCAATGCCGACATCATTATTATTAACAATTTTAATTCTCTTGTCATCATAGTTCCCCACAATATCGGATGAAGTATCCGTGGAATGATCATTTATAATAATGATTTCCAGGTTAGGATATGATTGATGAATAATGCTGTCTATTGCTTTGCTGACAGTATCGGCAGCATTCTTCATTGGCAATATAACTGATACCAGGGGGTGGACCTTATTTTCTGAATAAGAATCGATAGAAGTTTCTTCTTTCATCTGGTGAGGTGAGCAAACCTTTTAAGGTTGTAAAGAAATGACTAATGCCCGATTCTGATGTTTGCGCAGGTTTTGCTTTATCGTCTGTTTTGGTTTCAGGGATTGTTGGTATTTGCAATGATTTTAAGTCAACACCAGTTATTTCATCAGCTTTATCAAAGTTCTGCCTGGCTTCATTTATCTGCCCTAACTTTTCCTGAATCACCCCAATATTGTTTAAGGATATAGCATCTTCAGGATCCAGCGTTATAGCTTTATTATAATCATTCAGTGCACCTTCGGAATCTCCATAGTAATCCCTGATGAAAGCCCTACTACTGTATCGATAGCCATTGTCAGGATTTAGTGCTATTGCTTTATCAAAGTCAGTTAAAGCCATGCTTTTTTCACCCGCATAGTGGTATGCCAGACCACGTCCTGCATAATTATCAGGATCGTTGGGAATAAGGTTAATCAGGCTGGAATAGATGGAAATAGACTCCTGGTGTTGATTAAGTTTTAACAGCACGGTAGCCTTTAAGGACATTGCCTGTAAATCATATTCATTGGCCAGTAATAGCTCATTTAGCATGGCTAGTGCCTCATTATATTTACCTGTATCGATTAGCTGAGTAATTTCTTCCACCGGCAGACTAGCGTTTAAGTTTTACAATATGCGTTCTTTTAGCTTTCTTGTGCCATTTAGGGTTGTAATGAAAAATATGCTTTTTAGGTCTGACTACTTCGGTTACATGATATGTGGGCTTACATGAGATGAAGAGTAACCCAATTAACAAGACAGACAATATTAGCGATATATATTTTCTCATTTTGCTGGTTCAAAGATCAATATTTATATATACATGAACCTGAATTCTTCCAATTTATTTGATAAGTCCTACTTTAAATTTATTTATTAATAATGTTTAATTTGCACCCATCTTATATAGTTTTGAATAATATAAACAATCTTGAACTATTCCTTTATATAATATCAATATAATTATGCCAATAAAAAGTTGCATAATATAAATTAATAAAGAATGTTGAACGTTAATTCGCAATTTTTAAATTTTATAAAACGGTGAATTAATATATTTAATTGACTTGTTTTTGTGAAAATAATTAACCATCTTTCTAGGCTTGAAATATAATAATACCAAGAATAACCACAACCATGAAAATACTAAATAAAATTCGGTTTAAGTTAGGGGAAAATATTTCTAACCTTAAAACCCTAACAAAAAGATGGTTAAACGAGTTATCAAAAAAATCGCTTATTCTACCGCAGTATTGGCAACCGGCTTATTCTTATGGTCAACCGTTGAACAGGCAAATGCCCAATCCGTTTCAGAGAATGAACCTCTTTGCAGGCCTGGTGGGCCAAACTGGCCGCAATGTACAATTAAGAAGTAGTAGTAATAAATATATTGAAGGCAACTTATTAAAAGAGGCAGAAGGAACCAATAATGCAAAGAATTATTTTGGTTCGGTGCATATTACAGCAGTAAAAATAAGAGTCCTAAATGCTCTTTACACATTTTGGTCGAATAAAAGACTTAGATGGGGTATGATTCTGTTATTAATTGCTGCACCCCTTACAAAGTTTATTTATTTGTTATTCCCTATGGATGGCTTTGGGGTATACTTGATAAATATTGGTTCGATCAAGGTTATTAATGTTATTGAAGGAGTTGATAATTGGTTTTATGTTACGTTTTATCATTATTTCAGTGTTGTTGGTGAATTACTTGCACCTGTAATATTGATTTTTGGAATATTTCTTCTTTTTCCACCTAAATATTATCCTAGTTATTTAGTGGGAGTTCCTTTCGGATATTATTTAGGAATGCTTGTTCACAGGATGTTCTTTGTAAGTACAAACGAAGAGTTTCATTCAGGGTTTGCATCTACAGTTACTCTAGCATTTCTTTTATTGGGAGTTGTCATGTTTATAGTGAGTGATAAAATACTTTTTAAAGAAAACCATCGTAAACGTGACACAGAAGCTCGTATTATCGGTCTTATCAATATGCCTGGGATGAAGTGGAATGACAAAGAAGGTCTGATTAAAAAGGAAGTGGCTGAAGCTATGAAAGTAGACAATGAACTCTTCGTGAAGGAATCTGCATAGACGAAAAACAATATATCCTCTAAACCTGTCAAATTCTGGCAGGTTTTTTTGTTGCCAGAATCATTATCACTATGTCTTCGTATTTAATAGTACCATTCTAGAACAAAAATTTTAGCAAGAAAAGATATTTAGTGTTCAATAATGAACAACAGAACAACAAAATTGTACGAAATCTTAACAAGAAATAGCTGTTTTTTATCTTAAATATCGATTTTTGAATTGGCATAATATTCGCCTAATTATTGAAAAAATCTGTTATGACTACAATGAGATTAGAAAGAACAAGAGATAAAGTAATCGGAGGTGTTTGTGGTGGTCTTGCCAAATACTTTGGTTGGGATGCCGCATTAGTTAGGCTTATCTACGTGATACTAAGTGTTGCGTCTATCGGTTTTCCCGGTGTTTTGGTGTACCTGATACTATGGATAGTAATGCCTGAGGAGTATTAATTGGATACTTCAGAACTGGTTGAAGATGAAGCCTTTCTTACTCCACTATAGATGATATAAAAGAAAAATATCATTATGATATGGCTTATATCATTAGAATTGAACCACTTGTTATAAGATAAATGCAACGCATGAATCATCCCAGGAATTATATTACACACAATTCCTATAACAATAATTAAGTGAGGAGTGTGTGTTTTATTCCAATATACATAGAGTTGGACAGGAGTAACCATTCCGATTAAGCCAACAACCGTTGTTATTATTACCGGGGCAAATGTTTGAAAATAGAGAACACATGCTATTAATACTATTAATTCGATTATAGCAAACCACCTTAAAAAACTATAAATCCGTTTTTCTTTGATTAATTCAAGAGAGGCTATTTGAGCACTAAAAATTGCTAACCCGGCTGCAATTCTGGAAGCATAATGCATATTGATACCAACATAGTTAGAAAGGCCGTGTGCTATACCTCCTAATGTTGCAGCAATACCCATAAAAAGGAAGAATAACGACCATAGCTTTGCATGTGTATCACTGGTTTGAGAACGGAACAGAATGTGACCAAATAAGAAACCGAAACCCGCTAGTAAAAAATCAGTAATTAAAGTAAGTGGTTCTGTTATAATAACTCCAAATACTTCTATGTATGGTATCTCCATATAGCAAAAATAAACAATACTGTTAATGCGACAAGTAGATTCAATTTGAAGTAGTTATTATGAACTGATTTATTATTTTAGTAAAGAGATAATTATAATCAAGTGAACATAAGATCATACTATTCCGTCTTAATTTTTTTATTGCTTTCATTATCTAACCTTTACGCTCAAGATACTGAAGGGATTATAGCCGGTCAAAGAACTGAAGAGGATTTCAGAAAACTTGAAGTTGAAGTGTTAGAAAAGATTTTGTGGCTTGAAGAAAACCCAATTGCTACAGTTTCCAATGATACAAAAGGCATGACAGAGTTTATTCTGGACTGGCTTACCAATACTCCTTACATAACTGTAACTTATGACGAGGTTTTTCTGGAAAGTATTACCACCAAAAAATATAAGTTTATTGAAAAATTCCGTGTTACATATCTTTTTGGTAAATCATATTATGCGATTACTCATGTTGATCAATTTGAAGAAGTTGATGCTAGCACAAGGGGAATTGAGGGAATGGTAAAGGTGTACTCTGAACTAAAAAGGATGGATCCTTCAGCAAAACACAGACAGTTGGAGAAATACAGTCGACTGGTTAAGTCTGGTAAGCTTGAAAGCTATGTTAGGAACAAATTAATGACACAAGAAACCGAAGAGGAAATTATTCCAGAACCTTATTAAGCTATATGGATATTTACAGCCTTGTTAAAGCTGCCTACCCACGAATAAATGCTTTCATTCGGGAAACACCTCTTGAATATTCTTATCATCTCTCAAAACTATGTGATTGCAATGTTTATTTAAAACTCGAAAATCAACAAGTAACAGGTTCTTTTAAAGCCCGAGGTGCCTTAAATAAGGTTCTCAGTTTATCCAGAAAGGAAAAAGAAAAAGGAATAATTGCGGCATCAACAGGAAATCATGCTGCAGGTGTTGCCTATAGCCTGTCAATAGCAGGGGCATCCGGTGAAATCTACATGCCGGAAAACGTCTCAGACCTGAAAACACGGAACTTAAAACAATATAAAGCTGTTACAATAAAAAACTTTGGGAAAGATTCTGTTGAAAGCGAAAATATAGCTTTAAAGGAATCCAGAAAAAATGATAAGGTATATATTTCACCTTATAACGATGAACTTGTAATAGCTGGACAGGGAACAATAGCGGTTGAACTGGTATCGCAAATCCCAGAACTGACAGATGTTTTAGTTCCTGTTGGAGGAGGTGGTCTTATTGCCGGGATCGCTGCTTATCTTAAAAATGCAAAACCAGACACAAAAATTATTGGTTGTCAGCCTGAGAATTCTGCAGTAATGTATCATTCAATTAAAGCAGGGAAAATCCTGGATATGGAATCTCAGCCTACAATATCAGATGGTACAGCAGGAGGAATAGAAGAAGGATCAATCACATTTCCTGCATGTCAGCAGTTTGTAGATGATTATTATCTACTTACCGAGGAGGAGATACTTGCTGCATTACGCACATTACTTGAACATCATCAGATACTGGCTGAAGGTGCAGCAGGTTTATCAGTGGCAGGTCTTCTAAAAAACAAAGATGATTTTAAAGGTAGAAATGTTGTTCTGATAATATGTGGCAATAAAATCAGCATGGAGCTTTTGCAACGAGTGTTAGCATAATACATAGGTTGGTGATAATTGTCACAATTTTCATCTGGCTTTCCTTTTAGTTTTGAAGTTAAAATAAAGCTATCTATGAAAATTGCTGTTACAAATCAGAATAAGAAAACAATTAACGGTCATGCAGGTAAAACTTCAAGATTTTTAATATACTCTATTGAAAATAATGAAATTATAGAGAAGTCTCTTCTTGAATTGGCTAAAGAAGATTTACTTCATACCAGGTTTCATGAATCGCCAAATCCCTGGGCACCACACCCGATTTATGATGTAGATATTATTATTACAGGCAGTGCTGGAATGGGATTTGTAAACCGGCTTTCAAGGGTGAATACACAAGTTATTATTACACCGGAATCAAATCCTGATACGGCAGTTAAATTGCTGTTAGAGGGTAATTTGCCTGCACAAGCACCTGCTCATCACCACCATCAGTAACTTTCTTATTACCTGACCGTAAAAGGATTAGATTACCATTTAAATAAAATGTGATCGCAATACAGGTAAAATGAAATATTTGTGCTTTCATTGCACTCTCGAATAATCAAATAAACATCTTCGTTTATTCACCAGGCAAAGTATGGTAAAGAGTTTTAGTAAGAATACCTCATTATTAATAACCATATTGATTACAATTAGTAGCTTCACTAGTTGTGTGTTAGATTCCGCAATGGAGAACCTTGTGGCTACAGAAGACGTGCTCTATATTTCTGGTGATGTGGTTAAGCTAACGGGTAGAGTACTGGAGACAAATGGTAGCGTTGATGATCATGGTTTTCAGATTGATGATAATGAAAATTTTTCTGCTCCAATCATTATATCATTGGGAGAAAAAGAAAATGGTTTGGGGAGATTTATCGGTGAGTATAAACTCTTAAATATTAATACCAAATACTATTACAGGTCCTATATTAATGTGGAAGGGGAAGTGAAGACAGGCCAAACAAAAGAGTTCAATACTTTGAATCCAAGCATTGAGTCATTTTATCCTCCAGATGGGCTTGAAGGTAATTCCTTGATAATTTATGGCACAAATTTTACCCAAGACACAGAGGTGAAAATAGGTGGGCAGGTTGTAGAAATTATATCAATTGAAGATGAAAGCACCATTGTGGCGAAAGTGCCTGCTATCACAGATTCATACAGCGTAGAGGTTTCAGTTGTTGTTCAGGATACAGTAATGAATTTCTCAACCTTTTTTAACTATCATTATGGGCGTTGGGAACTGGAGACAACTTTCTTTGATAACCAACAAATCTATGATGCAATGTGGTTAAAGAATGGTGATGAATTTGTTGTTGGATTAGGTGCTCCAGACAGATTTAGCTTAAATAATAAAATCTGGAAGCTTGATTTAACCAATTATACCTGGGTTGAATTAGACTACCCGGGAGCAGAAGCATCTACAACAAGGTTGCCGTTCAATGCAAGAAATGTTTGGGGTAGCGGTGATGCAAACTTTGATTTTGCTTCAAACCAATTATCACCTTTCTTCTGGGTATATAGCAATGGAGTATTTGAGTATAAATCATTTCTGCCATTTCTGCTTGTGGGTAGCGTAGGTCATTATTTGAATGACGAATTATATGTGTTTGGGGGGCAGAAACCGGATTATAAAACTAATAGTCTAGTTTATAAGTATAATGAAATTGAGGATAGCTGGGCTCCGGTTTCTTCTTCACCCGTTCCGATATTTAGTGAATATCCAAGCTTTGTATATAACAATGAAGCCTATTTCCTTCAATCAGATAGAGTGATATTGAAATTTAATCCATTAGATAATACCTGGGAGGTAGTTACTCAATTTGTAGATCAAGTTAGAAAGGGTGGAGGTGCCGTTGTGCTGGATGACAAGGTTTATATTGGTCTCTTCGATTTCGGCAGGCAAATATGGGAATGGGATATTGCCAATAATACATGGAAACAGAAGTCTTTGTTTACTGGCGGTGTTCGTGACGTTAATCTTGCCTGTTTCAGTCATAATAATAAGGTATTCTTCTTTAGGGCTAAATATGATGGAGGTGCATTTGAGCAGGATCCTCGTATGGAGCTTTGGAGCTTAGACCCTAATCAGTTGAAATAAGATGAGGAAGTTATTAATATCTATATTATCAATAATTTTTATTTCAAATACCTCATTTGGTCAGGATAGAATTACCATTGGAACTCCAGACAATGAAGTAAATATTCATAATGTCTATGGCAAAGTTCTAAGCAGGAAAGACAGAACCACACTCCCTGGGGTTAATATTTATATAGAAAGCCTTAAAAAGGGTGTTAGTACTGATGTCGATGGTAATTTTCTGCTTAAGTTAAGAAAAGGTGCTTATACGCTTTCCGTAACATACATAGGGTATGAAACCAAAATTGTACTGATCAATGTTGTGGGAGATGGTAATCTGCAAGTTAAACTCGATGAGGAATTAACGCAACTTCAGGAGATTATTGTTACCGGTCATGATCCTGATGAAAATGTTAAAAGCACCGATATTGGCAAGACTAACCTTACTGTAGAAAGGATTAGGGAACTACCACCTTTTATGGGGGAAGTTGATGTTTTAAAAACCATAACATTACTACCGGGAGTATCAACTGTGGGAGAAGCTTCTTCTGGTTTTAATGTAAGAGGAGGAGGTTCTGATCAAAATCTGATATTATTAGGAGGAGCTACAATTTATAATCCAACCCATTTATTTGGACTTTATTCAGCTTTTAATTCCGAACTGGTAGATGATATTACGCTTTACAAAGGGGGAATTCCTGCAAAATTTGGAGGAAGATCAGCTGCAATCGTTGATATTGATTATAAGGATGGAAGTATGGAGAATTGGTCTGGGCAATTGTCTTCAGGAACTGTTTCTTCAAAACTTGCAATTAATGGTCCGATTGTTAAGGATAAGCTTGCTTTGTCAATAGGAGGAAGAGTTTCGTATGTAAATTATTTGTTGAATATGACCAATGACCAATCATTGTCTAATAGTGAAGCATTTTTCTTCGATGGTAATGCAATTACAACTTACAGGCTGAATGATAAGAATAAATTGACATACAGCTTCTACCAAAGTGGAGATCGGTTTAAACTAGCATCCGACACCGCATATGTTTGGCAGAATCAGGGTCATGTTATTAAGTGGACACATTCATTAAATGAAAACTCGGCACTTAGCATGAGTTTGGTCAGGAGCAAATATGATTTTAAGATTAAAAATGAATCCAATGTAAATAACTTTACCATAAATTCGGGAATTACCGATGATGCATTTAATCTGGATTATGAGTGGGGTATTAATGAAAGAAATGATATTTATCTTGGGTTGCAGACAAAATTATATAGGATAAATCCTGCCAATCTTGAACCAGGTGAGGGTAACACTTCGATCAATCCTGATAAAGTGGAAGATGAAAAGGGGTTGGAGTCAGCTGTCTATTTCCAACATGATATTGAGCTCAATGACAAATTCGCATTTTCATATGGCTTAAGGGCCAATTTATTCAACTATCTTGGGCCAAAGACAGTTGCTGCCTATAAGGAATATCTACCATTAAGTGATGAAACAAGAATTTCAGATACTACCTATCAAAAAAACGAAAACATTGAACAATTTACAGGATTAGAACCGAGAGCTTCATTAAGATGGGCATTTAATGGTTCTAGTTCATTAAAACTGGGCTATAACAGAATGTTCCAGTATATACAGGTAATCTCCAACACCACCACCATCTCGCCAACTGATATCTGGAAATTAAGCGACACATTTATCAAACCTCAAATAGTAGATCAATTATCCATAGGATACTTTAAAAACTATAATGATAATACTTGGGAAACATCTGTTGAATTGTATTATAAAAACCTTAGCAATGTTCTTGAGTATAAAGATGGGGCGAATCTTATTATCAATGAGAACTTAGAGCTAAACCATAATTTAGAGACGGAGCTGCTTGCTGGCAGGGGTATGGCGTATGGATTTGAGCTTTATATTAAGAAAAAATATGGCAAGTTTACAGGATGGTTTAGTTATACTTATTCAAGAAGTTTAAGGCTTGTTGAAGGAGCATATCCGAGTACAAGAGTGAATAATAATGAATGGTATCCATCCAATTATGATAAACCTCATGATGGTACCTTTGTAGCTAATTACAGGATAAATCAAATAACTTCTTTATCATCTATTTTAACATATAGCTCAGGAAGACCAACTACCTACGCTTATGCGAAGTTTAATTTTGATGGCTCACAACTTCCTTATTTTGAAAATCGTAATCAGGAGCGAGCACCAGATTACTTCAGACTAGACATATCACTTACTTTCTCTTTTCCAACGAAAAAGAAACTATTACAGGGAGATTGGGTATTGGCGGTTTATAATGTCTTAGGAAGGAAAAATGCCTATTCAGTATTCTTTGATGATGTAGAAGGTATGGCGCCACAAGCCTTTAAACTATCTGTACTGGGCGTTCCTTTCCCTTCTATAAGTTACACTGTTAAATTCTGATAGATGAGGATAACAAGTATTATATTAATTTTATTTCTGGGTGTAATTGCCTCTTGCGTTGATCCACTTGAAATCGAGATTGACGAAGAGATAAATATACTCATTGTTGAAGGCTCGGTAACCACACAACCAGGGCCTCATTATATCAGGTTAACAAGAAGTGCCAAGTATGGAAGTATTTTTGATGGATTTATTCGTTCTGTAATAAGCGCTAAGATTACAATTCGGGATTCTGATGGTAAGAATTATAAACTAATAGAAGATAAAAATAACCCAAGTATGTATTATACTGATTCTGATTTTCAAGCTGTAGTAGGCAAAAGTTATACATTGATGATCAGAACACCAGAAGGCAAGGAATACACTTCATTGCCAGAAATGATTATTAAAGCACCTGAAATCCAGAAACTTAGCGTAGTATACAATAGTATTCCAATTGACGAAAATATAAATAGAACAGGTTTAAATGTATATGCTACTTATCAGGATGATCCAGATGAGAAGAATTATTTTATGTGGAAGAGCAATGGCACCTATAAGATTGAAACTTATCCTGAGAATTTTATGGCCAAAGATCCAATGGGAGGTCCCGCCATTATTCCAGCGCCCAAAGATTGTTGTCGTGATTGTTGAGTAAATGAATATGGAGAAAAAACTATAAGAATAGTTGGTGATAATAATGTAAATGGCAATATGGTAACTCATTTGGCCACCTTTGTTGAAGATGATGG
>JBDLIU010000019.1:0-31716 GCA_039714715.1 Bacteroidota bacterium | reverse complement strand
ATTGATAATCAAACCTATGAAACTGCTGTTGAGTTTAACCTTGATCCTATTACTTGTGTTATGAATGGGGGAGAAGATTATGAACTTCTGTTTACTATTGATCAGAAGGATTATGATAAGCTAAAGAAGCATGCTGATATCCACTTTATTGGTCATTTTGAAAAAGAAGACAAAGGCCCTGGTTTAGTAACTAAAAATAGTAATTGGGTTGCTTTGCAGGCGCAAGGGTGGAATCACTTCAAAGAATGAAGTATGATGTCAAATATAATGGCAAATGTTTCATTTACTTCTGATGTCCTTACATCATCTATTTTACGTCTGACATCTGACATTCTTGACTATCGTCTAAGTGAAAAGAATCCTGTGATTTCATCACTGCTATCTCCCAAAAGTATTGAATAGAAATACGTACCTGGAGGCAGATCTCCACTACCATTTTTATTGGCTATACCTTCGAACCTGTTGGTGTTATTGTCATAGGAGCTCATTTCAAATACGATATCGCCCCAGCGGTTCATAATCCTTACCTGGTTGCTGGCGTACGCCTCAATTCCTCGCAGTTCGAGGTAATCGTGTTTACCATCTCCATTGGGGGAAACCGCATTAAACACTGTGATGGCACCGGGTTCTGCTGCCACAACCTCACCGGTTACGGGGAATGCGTAGGTGCCAAGATCTGATTCTATTGTGGCATTTGCGTTGAATACCCCTACTTCATCTGCATTAAGTTGAATGGTGAATTGAACTGATGCATTAGCCGGAATAAGAGTTGGAGGTTCAATTATCTCAAATAATGAATTATCAATAGCAATAGACTGAATGTTTATATCAGTAGAGCCCGGATTCTGAATAGTAAATGTTTTTAAAATGGGAGAATACTGTTCAGTCTGTCCAAGGTCTATTGCATCAGGCTGACCATTGGTAATAACAGGAGCACTTGTGTTATCACCATTGAAAACTACAACATCTACAGTTTCAATTATACCAGTAATGGGGAAGCTAAAATTTAGCTCATCAGAATCATTGTTGAAAATAACCGCATTATCATTAAAAGTTCCCGGAGTTGCTCCGCTCAGGCGAATTGTAAATGTTTCTGAAGTACCAGGTGCAATGATTGTAGGAAGTGTTCCAACTGTGCTATAATCTGTGCTATTTAAGATAATGCCTTCAATGGTCAGGTCAGCAGTTCCTGTATTTTCAATGGCAAAAACCTGGTCGATGTCTGTACCTGCTGGTGCTATTCCGAAATCTATAACAGAGACCTGCCCATCCATAATAACAATCCCTGAATTGTCTGCTCCTTGATATACATTGATTTCAGCTGCAGGAATTGCGTTGATGGTTCCCGTAACATCGAAATTGAAAGAATTCTCATCAGTGTCATTATTATAGATCATTACCGTTTCAGTGAAAGTGCCAGGTGTAGCACCACTCAGTGTTATATCGAAGGTGGTTGTAGTTCCAACAGCAACAGAAGCAGGGGCTCCGACCACCATGTATGCAGTTCCGCTTACCACTACGCTTGAGATATTAAGCGTAGCATTTCCTGTGTTTTCAATAGCGAAGGGTAATGTTACATCCGTACCAAAGGGGCTACTTGCAAAGTCAATGGCAGTTACCTGCGCATCGGTGATAGGAGTACCTGTATTGTCTGTGCCTGAATAAAGCTCAATTTCAGGTGATGGCAGAGCGTTAATTATACCGGTAACAGGGAAATTGAAAACAGCTTCATCGGTATCATTATTTTGAATGGTAATAATATCATTGAAAGTGCCTGCAACTTGAGCTCTTAAAGTAATTCCAAAAGTTTCGGATGCTCCAGCAGTTATTGTAATTGGTGTAACTATAGCTATAATTATAAAGTCAGAACCACCAGTACTAATCGAGGTTATATTTAAATCGGTAGCACCTGTATTTTCGATTGTAAACGGTAAAGTTATGTCAAATCCAACAAATGCTGATTCAAAATCAACTGCAGTTGCCTGGCCATCTGTTAACAGAGTTCCGGTATTGTTAGGACCAACATAAACATTTATTTCAGGTTCTGGGAGAGCTGAGATATTTCCAATAACATCAAATGTGAATGGGTTTTCATCAGGATCATCATTATTGATGGTTACTGTTTCGGTAAAGGTGCCAACGGAGGCGCCACTTAAAGTAATATCAAAAGTAGAAGTAATGCCAGCTACAATTGAAGTGGGAGCTCCCGAAACAGAATATGCTGTGCCACTTACTGTGATACTGGTAATAGTCAATGTTGCCGATCCTGTATTTTCAATAGCAAATGTTACCGGGATATCTGTTCCCTGTAAGCCACTATTAAAATCGATGGTAGCTACCTGTGCATCAACAATGGGTGTTCCGGTATTATCTGTTCCCTGGAAGACTTCGATTTCGGGGGCGGTTATTTCACCTGTAATATCGAAGGTAAAAGGATTTTCATCGGCATCATCATTGTTGATGGTTACCGTTTCAGTGAAAGTGCCAGGTGTAGCACCACTAAGTGTTATATCGAAGGTGGTTATAGTTCCAACAGCAACAGAAGCAGGGGCACCGACAACAGTGTATGCAGTTCCACTTACCACTACGCTTGAGATATTAAGCGTAGCATCTCCTGTGTTTTCAATAGCGAAGGGTAATGTAACATCCGTACCAAAGGGGCTACTTGCAAAGTCAATGGCAGTTACCTGCGCATCAGTGATAGGAGTACCCGCATTGTCGATGCCCTGGTAGATATTGATTTCCGGTGCAACAATGGCACCTGTCACATCAAAAGTGAAAGGGTTTTCATCGATATCATCGTTGTTGATGGTTATTGTTTCTGTGAATGCACCTAAGTTGGCTCCACTCAAGGTAATATCAAAAGTAGCAGTAATGCCGACTGCAACTGAAGCAGGAGTTCCCGAAATTGAATAAGCTGTACCACTAACTGTGATACTGGAAATAGTCAATGTTGCCGATCCTGTATTTTCAATAGCAAAAGTTACCAGGATATCTGTTCCCAACAATTCATTTCCAAAATCGATGGCAGTAACCTGCGCATCGGTTATTGGTGTGCCGGTATTATCCACTCCATGAAATACCTCAATTTCAGGTGTAGAAATTGTTCCGGTAACATCAAAGGTAAAGATGCTTTCATCTGTATCATCCGAATCAATAGTAATGATGTCAGAAAAAGTCCCCAGTGTACCACCAGAAAGCCGTACAGTAAAGTTTACTGAACTATTGGCATTAACACTAGTTGGGATGTTTATAATCGAAAAATCAGTTCCCGATACCGATATAGAATTAATTGTTAAAACGGCACCGGATTTATTCTCGATTGTGAATATCTGATCATAATCTGATCCTTGGGTGCCAGTTCCTACATCAACAGTGGTGACTTGTGCATCAAATATTTGTGTTCCTGAATTATCGCTGCCCTGGTAAACGAGGATTTCACCATAATTAATGGCAAATTCAGAGGTGTTGTTGGTTGCATCTGTGGCAGTCGCATTTATTAAATCGGTTGATAGGATAGAGGCTTCAGCGACTGTCCAAACGCCACCGGCAATAGTTGTTGAGCCCAGATATTCTTTTCCTTGCAGTGGTGCACATGCTGTATTGTCTCTGTAAATATGAATAACATCTCCATCTGTGCCGGTTCCAGATACGGAGCCATCAGCATAAGTAGTGATCAATGGAGGTGTTTTACCTTCGTTTCCTCCATTCAGAAATATACCCTTATCTCCATTACAATAAATTTCATTTCCTATAATTGGATTGTTTTTTGGATTAGCATTTGAATACTGAATGCCGTAGGATGTGTTATTTGCGATAATATTAGCTTCACCTGCACCCGTACCGCCAATTATGTTATTATCTGCAGTCCCAAAAGTTAGAAAATATACCCCAACATTATTTCCTATTGGGGTAGTACCATCAGCACCTACACCTATCTTATTTCCATAAACAAAATTATTACTGGACGTATTAAGAGTAATTCCTCTGCCGCTGTTACCGGAAATAACATTATCTATGATCATTATGTTGGATCCTTGTCCTATATTAATACCACCTCCATTGGCAACGGCATTTAAACCTGTAATATCTACTCCAATTAAGTTACCTTCTATAATATGATTGCCCGTTACATTGGTAGAAATGGCAAAGCCTGTATTACCTGAAATAAGATTTTCCTCGCCAGCTAAACTGCCACCTATTGTAACATTATGGCCAAAGGTGCCAATATTAATTCCACCTCCATTGGGAATGGCAGTAGTTCCTGAAGCATCTGTGCCGATATAATTTCCTTTTATAATGTGATCACCTCCCCCAAGAATAGCAATTGCATTATTGCTACAATTATTGAATACATTACCCTTTCCAATTCCTCCAATAATGGCATCTGAGGCAAAATTCACATAGATTCCACGGTTAAACCTTGTAATGTTTAATCCATAGACTTCAGAAAAATTAGCCTCTAGTGTGAGCCCTGTACCTAATGTTCCCTGTCCATCAATAATTACTCTGAAATCTGCTGTGCCGGGTTGAGTTGTGGCATCGATTATTATTGGATCCGGATCAGTCGCTGTAGGCAGATCTGTAGCTGGTCTTATGGTCCAACGTTCAGATATGATATCGTAATTAGTATCTGATGTAGGGATGTTAAACGTAATAGTATTACTGCCTGCAGTAATATTTGCATTATCTATAGTCCAGCGAAGCGATCCAACACCGGTATCGTTAGTATTAGTTACGGTAAAAGGACCCGGTGTGGGCTGAGAATTCGGATTATTGATTGCCGAATTGATATTATATGCTTCTAATCCGCTAGTACCATTGTATTCAAATACCTGAAAATGATAAGTAGTATTACTGCTAAGACCAGTTATTGTAAAACTATTCCCGGAACCATTATAAACCACGTAATTACCTATGCCTATTTGAGTGCCTGAACCAAATGCTGAATTGGCAGTGTATGTTGTATTATCCACCGGGTTACTATCTACGACACTACCTTCTTTTACTACTACTATTCTTGCTGATCCATCTCCATTTGTCCAGCTAACATCCATCTGATCAATATCTATATTGCTGAACAATAAGTTCGATGCTTGTGTTGAAGGTGCTGAGTATTCCAATGCCTGAGTAACAGAAAATTCAGATGTGTTGCCTGTAGCATCAGTTTGGGTGGCATTTATATTGCTTAGTCCTGTGTTGATGGTAGCAGGATCGATTGTCAGATTCCAGTTCCCGGCTGCATCAGCTGTGATTATACCCAGGTACTGCTTGCCCTGATTTCCCGCATCTGCAAAAACTTCGATAGATGCATTGGAGCCTGATGTGCCCGTTATTACACCATTAGCAGTTGAGGTGATTACTGGAGCAATAATTCCATTTTGTGCTCCTGCAACAATACTAATTCCCTTCTCATTATTACTATAAATAGAATTTTGTGTGAATTGATTATTTAGTGTTCCCGGAGCAAATGCTCCATTTGCTTCAATTCCGTTTGAGCCACTATTACTAATTATATTATTGCTAATAAGGTTTGAGTTCGCATCACCACTTACAATTACACCATCTGCTCCATTTCCTGCAGGTGTAGTAAGATCTCCCAAAACGCCAATATAGTTGTTCTGAATTATATTGCCATTTGCATTAAGTCCATCCAAAAAGATTCCATCTGTTGTATTCCCTGATATAAAATTGGCTCCGGCAGCTGTCCCATCGCCCACTAATACATTTTGTGCTGATCCGGTTAGTCTAATGCCTTCATTATTGGCCACGATAAGAGTGCGTGCTGCATTCAGGCCAATGGTATTACCATAAACAAAGTGTGGTCCTGTAGAGATCGAGACACCTGCAGTATTGCCTGAAATAACGTTGCCCTGGCCGGCTACTAATCCGCCAATTTCGGAAGCACTACCTCCTGTGACAAACACACCAATTCCTGAATTACCTCTTGCTAATGTCCCTGCTGCATTTAATCCTATATAGTTGCCATAAATATAATTAGGGCCGTCACTTATTTGAATTGCATGTCCACCATTCCCTGAGACAACATTTCGTCCTCCAGCAGATCCATTCCCAATTCTATTTCCGGTGGCTCCTACAGTTATCCATATACCGGAGCCATTTCCAAGAGAAGTTGTACCATCAGCAGTCAGGCCAAAATAATTACCGATAACTGTGTTGTTATCAGAAGCAATCTCTATTCCCTGTTGTCCATTTCCGGAACTTATATTCCTGCCTCCTGCTGTACCATCACCTACCTGAGTGGGCGTTGATGTTGCGTTAATAAAGATTCCATCCCAATTGTTTCCAAGGTCGGCAATGCCATTACTGCTTAACCCAATATAATTATTTACAATAATGGTGTTTGTGCTGGAAGTAAGACTTATCCCTTCCTGGTTATTACCAGATATTACATTTACTAAATCTCCATTTATACCTATTCGTGTTCCATCACTACTTAATATCTCTACTCCACTACCCAGATTGCCCAAATCTGTAGCGCCATTGATATCCAGCCCAATAATATTTCCTGTTATTGTATTAGTATTGGCTCCATTGATGAAAACTCCGTAACTGTTATTGGATATAACATTTTGTCCTGTAGCCGTACCATCTCCAATAGTATTGCTACTTGCTCCGTTTACTATGGCAATTCCACAGAAATTTGCTGTAGAGGTTGCAGTGGCAGTTAGATTGGTGCCAATGTAGTTCCCTATAATGGAATTTCCAGTAGCTAAAACTCCATCAACCTCAATAGCAGCATTGGGATAGACAGAAAAAGCAATCATATTCAAATAACTGATTGTACAATTCGCTGCTTGAATAGACAATCCCGTATGGTTGCCACTGCCAGCAATAATAATGTCTGGCTTACCATCTCCATCAATATCCCCATTAATAGTTGTGCCATCTCCATTGCCAGAGGTAATGATTATCTCAGCATCAAGAGTGATAGTAGTGCCTGCAAGGGAAGCCTCGAAAGTTATATTATCAGCTCCTGCGGTGGTGTTGGCGTTTCCTACACACCAACGTAATGAGCCATTACCGGTATCATTGGTATTGGTAACAATAAATGGGTCGGGTATTGCATTTGATGCTACCCAAATCGGACCATTGGTTACACCATCTGCCGGAGGTGTGTTTGCAGTACCATTAAGTAGCGTGCCATCAATCGAATTACTTGTGATATCTGGCAAGACTGTTCCGGACGATTCGTTAAATTGGTAGTAAGCAATTAGGTTTGCCTCTGCTCCTGTAAGAGTAGAGTACATTTGGTTTTGGATAGTTGTCTGGTCTAATTCTACACCCCAAACTCTTACCTCATCCAATATCCCTTCATAATAATTGAAGCCCGATGGAATTGAGCCTAAATTGAAAATTGGAGTTGCTCCGGCACTACCAGTAGGGAACCCAATATCTTCTGAAACACCATTTATATAAAATATATATCCACTAGCACTGTATACGAATGCTACGTGAGTCCATTCATCTATGTTAATAGTAACTGTACCTGAAACAGATCCACCATTAAACCCATCGTCTTCCCATAATTCTAATATGCCATCTCTAATATAAAATCGTACTACGTTACCTGTTCCATCTGACCATTCTGCAATAGTCTTGAATCCAGTAGTAGATGTTGGATAAATCCAGGCTTCAAATGTAGTTGTTGAATTAAATACAGGATCACTGGCAAATGACACGTAATCATCGACACCATCGAATTGAAGACCATTATCCTGGGCAATTACTGTTATTGAATTCAGTGCAAATATAACAGAGAGTATATATGTTACTATGTATTTCATGGCCTTGTATTAAAAGAATCGTTTGTAAACATCCTGATGATTAAATAGGGCAAAATCAACGCTGAGCATAACTTCATGTGTTGGCAAAGTACCCCCAATAAAACTATTTCCAAGAATCTCAAATGAGTACCCTATTTTATAGGCATCCAGATAGTCGAATTGAGCCATCAGGCCAAAGGTGCCAAAGTTTCGTGTGAATGCTCCTGCCCAAAATTGACTGTTAATTAAGAAACTTACATTTAAATCAACCGATGGCGGAGCGCCTGCAACACCGCGGACCAAAACCGAAGGCTTCATTTTCAGGCCAGGTTTAAAATCAAAAAGATAAGCACCTATAAGATAGAAGTGTCTTTCATATGTCTGGATATCGACTCCTTCTTCACCTGTAGAGTTTATCAATTTAGGTACAGAAAGTCCAATAAAGAAATTATCGGCCATCAAAGATATTCCTGCACCAACATTAAATTTGTTAACCTTTTCAGATCCCGGTTGAAATAAGGGATCATCAGCAACACTTAAGTTTAAGTCTTCAAAATTCTTTTGATAAGAAATATAGCCTGTTTGCAATCCGAATGAGAATGTATAATGCGTTGAACTTATTTTATAAGCGTAGCTCATTTGTACTTCAGAAGTATTTGAAATACCAATATTGTCATTTAGCAAAAGCACACCTAATCCAACTTTGCCATTTACCAGCGAAGTGCTGGCTGTAAGATTATAGGTTGTTGGGCTCCCTTCGAAGCTTGTCCATTGAAACCTTGAATTAAGATTAACATTGGCCACATTATTGATCCCCGCATAACTGGGATTAAAAGTGAGCGGATTAAACATATACTGACTAACGACAGGGTCCTGTTGTGCATTTGATGTAAGTGCATTTGATATCAGCACAAGGATTATTATCCAGTTGCGATAAGGCATAGTGATTCTGATTGATTTTCGGCTAAAATAATGGCTTAAAGTACTCAATATTAACCGGATATCCAAGATTTGTGATATTCAATAACGGATTAGTTATAGAAATAGCTTAATCTATAATAATAATCCTGGCCATTCAAGTAATTTTAAATTCCTGCCAATCAGGAATTTACTATATTGACAATAAATTGTTGACCTATGAAAGCACTACTCCAAATTACCATTGTTAGCCTGATTTTTTATAACCTGGTTTTTGCACAAACGGAGCAAGCAGAACTGACAAACGATCTAAGGTGGAGAAATATTGGCCCTTCGAATATGATGGGTCGAATTGCTGCTGTTGAGGCATTAAGTACAGACTACAGGCATGTTTTAGTAGCTTCGGCATCCGGAGGTGTTTTTAAATCGACCAATGGAGGGATTACCTGGGAAGCTATTTTTGATCATTATGGTGCCGGCTCCATCGGTGCTGTAGCCATGTTTGAACCTAATCCTGATATTATTTGGGTAGGTACCGGGGAGGCAACCAATAGAAACAGTAGTGCATGGGGAGACGGTATATATAAATCTGAAGATGGTGGAAAGACATTCGTTAATATGGGATTGGAAACAACCCATCAGATTGCAGAAATTGCTGTTCATCCAACAAATCCTGATATTGTTTATGTAGCGGCTGTGGGTCATTTGTGGGGATTTTCGGGCGAAAGAGGATTGTTTAAAACCGTTGACGGTGGCAAAACCTGGAAAAAACTCACCAATGGACTGCCTGAAGACCGAAAAACAGGGTGTACCGAAATAATAATGCATCCAACGAATCCGGATATCTTATTTGCAGGATTCTATGAGCGTTTAAGGCAACCTGCTTCGTTCTATTCGGGTGGGCCACATGGAGGATTGTTTAAATCAGAAGATGGAGGAAAATCATGGGAAAAGATAACCAATGGGCTTGCATCAGGTTCATCCGGAATGATCGATCTTTCTTTTCACCATAATAATCCTGATATCATGGTCATGGCTTACGAGGCTGATGAAAATATACCTGAAGGTAAACCTGGTTCAGGTATGTATAGATCTGATGATGGTGGTGAAACCTGGGAATTCCTTTTAAAACATACCGTAAGGCCATTTTATCATGGTCAGATTGAAATTGACCCCATCGATCCTAACAATATTTATGTGGTGTCGAGAGATTTTCAGATATCAAGAGATGGTGGAAAAACATTCAAACCAAGACGCTGGCGTGCCGATGGGGGTGATGATCACGACATGTGGATAGCTCCATATGACAATAAAATTATGTACCTGGCTACTGATCAGGGTTTGCGATTAACGGTTGACGGTGGAAAGAACTTTCTCTCATTTAATAATATGGCCATCGGGCAGTATTATGCTATTGGGGTTGATATGAGAGATCCTTATTATGTGATAGGTGGACTCCAAGATTGTGGATTATGGATTACCCCCAGTAATAGCAGGGAGTGGAGGGGAATATTGAATGAACATAGTCATTGGGTTGGGGAAGGAGATGGATTTCATACCCAGATTGATCCTACTGACTGGCGTACAATCTATGTGGTTAATCATGTGGGTTTCGCCATGCGGGAGAATCTGGAAACCCAGGAGCATACGTATATTACTCCAACACCAGAGACTATCCTGAACTTTGATGAGTATTTTAATCCTGATTATGATGAAACGCCTAATAAATATACAATTGATCCGGGTGAGCACTGGTTCTTCTATGAGAGGGTGGAAAGGCCGCTTTTGCCACCTCAATTCAGGTTTAACTGGAGTGCTCCTTTAGTAATATCTCCCAATAATCCCGACCGGATTTATTTTGGGTCTAATCATTTGTTCAGGTCAAATGACCAGGGTGATACGTGGGAGATTATTAGCCCTGATTTAACAACTAATGACCCGGAATTAAGAAATACATCCAACGGAGGTGGTTTAACTAACAGTAATACTGGCGGTGAAAATCATTTTACAATCATTACAATTACTGAATCGCCTGTGAATGAAAGTGTAATATGGCTGGGTACTGATGATGGCAATGTGCAAGTGACCCAGGATGGTGGTAATAATTGGAGTAATGTTAAACCAAATATCGAAGGTGTGCCCGAAAAGACATGGGTGAGCAGGGTAGAGGCATCCCATTTTGAAGAAGGAACAGTATATGTAAGCTTTGATAACCATCGATTCGATGATAACAAACCTTATGTGTTTAAAAGTGCCGATTTTGGAAAAACCTGGAAGAATATTACGGGTGATCTTCCTGAAAAATATTCAGTTTACGTGATAAGAGAAGATTATGTAAACCCGAATCTCCTGTTTGCAGGAACAGAAGAAGGCGTCTATACTTCTTTACAAGGAGGTAATACCTGGCAAAAAATGGGTAATAACTTACCAACGGTGGCGGTGCATGATTTGATCATACATCCAAGGGATGGAGACCTAATAGCGGGCACTCATGGTAGAAGTCTCTGGATTATGGATGATATTTCTGCCCTTCGGCAAATTAGTGATGAAATAACTAATAAACCGATTCACATTTTCAAAAATCGACAAGCCACCAGGTGGTTTACAATCAATACAGGGAGAAAACAGCCAGCTTTTGAGTTCAGGGGTGAGAATCCTGCAAATGGTGCCACCATTGACTTCTATTTATCAGATTCAGAAATTGATTCCGTTGATTTGAAGATTATTGATGAATCTGGTGAGCATCAGTATATGAGAAGGATTCCTGCACACAGAGGGATTAATCGGATTTACTGGAATTTTCGACTTGATTATTCCGAAAAGGAAAGACAGGAATATAAAGAACACCTTGAATATGTAGTTAAACAACTATCCGAAAGGGTTAAGAACAAAGAGCTAAAAGGAAAGCTTAAGCCGCTTAAGAAAGAACTTAAGAATGCTGTTACAATCAGAGAACTAAATGATGTAAGGTCTTACCTTGTCGAAGATTTTAGAGGTTATGCCGGAGGTAAGCCGTTCTTTGGAGAGAAACGGATGCCTCTAAGGGCTGAAAGCGGGACCTATAAAGTTGAAATATCAGCTAATTCTGAAAAGGCAATTGGAACGATTAAGGTAAGAAAAGATCCTCTTGTTACTGAGAGAAACTAGATTTTAAAGAGTTTTATTAATTAATTCTCAAGTATTTCAATTTCAACCCTTACATTTTTAATGGCCAGCTTGTCCATCTTATGATAGATGGGTCTTTTACCCCCCCAGCCGATTACTTCCATACGATCGGCTGCAATATCTTTAGAAATCAGAAAACTCCTTATCACTTCTGATCTTCTTAAAGAAAGCTCTTTGGCAGTACCGTATTCTTCAATCTGATCTGGATTTAATGAAAAGAAGTTAGTTTCTTCTTCAGGAAGTGTAATTATTCTTCCCCTTTCATTGCTATTGGTATGACCATGAATTTTGATTTTAAGTTCATCATTCTCTCTCAGCATTTCCAACAGGCTGTTCAACTCATAAATAGAATTGGGTTTCATTATTGCAGCATCCTTAAAGAAAAACACATTGTACATAGTAGCAATATCACCCTGATCGTACCTTCTAAGAGGAAAATTAGCAACGAGTGTATCGCCTTTGAAATACAAAAACTCCATGGTTATTGAATCAAAAGGATCAGTTAAAATAAAATCGTGCTGAACTTTTTTATAGCCAAATATATTGGCAATGAGCTGAATAGCGTGAGTTCCGTTATTGGGGTCTTTTACATGTAGAAGTTCAAGTGATCTGGCCGTTCTGATTAGCCTGGCTGTTTTAGGGTTAATTACGTCAACCACTCCTTTTATCTCAGTAAAATTCTTTGTGTAGTATGTGTTACAATAGATTTTGTATTCGCCTTCTTCAACATAGGTCTTAGGTGCAACTTTAGGTTGATTGAGTACCATCCCCATGTTTTGCGTCCCCGTAGCAGCTCCTATTTCCGGATTTTGTGTATTAACTGTAGGAGACACTACATTGTCAATATTGGTATCTTCAACCTTCACCCATTCTTTTTCAGTGGGTTCTTTTACCTCTTCAACAACTACCTGCTTGTTTTGAATTGTTTCCTCCGTTTTTTCTGATGGTTTATAAGTTACTTGTTCTTGTTTTGTTTCAACAATTGGGTTTTCTGAAACTACTTCTTTTTTTACTATTCTACCATATGGATCCACAATCATGTACCATGTGTCTTTAAACTCTGTCTCTTTTCTCATTCGCCATACATCATCATATCCATCTTCATTGCCCTGGTAGGTTTTGATGTAGACACGATAGTAACTATCAGCAGCATCATAGGCCAGTGTTACATTATACAGGTTCATTTTTCTGACATAATCAGTAAATCCTATTGCATTCTTCTTAATATGAAAAGATCCAATAACCAGGTATTTCCCTTCCGCAATATTCTCAATTTTTTCCTGAGCAAATGAATCACCGGCTATGAGAATCGTCAGCAAGAATGCAAGGCTTAGAAATTTTATTGTCGTCTTCATAATGGTCATAATTATGGTAATACAATTCCCTATCTATGACCCCAATCACAGATAGTGTTAACCCGGGGGGATTGGGTTTTACACTCTACATTCTACAAATATATAGGAATAGTGCAATTAATAAAAAAATGGTACTATTGAATATGATTTTAGTTATCGGTGTGTCGGTTATCTGATTACTGAATTACTGATTACTGATAACTGAACCTCTAATTACTACTTATGCTCGTGTTCAACTACCAGCATAACTACCGCCTTATCCGATTTCTTCATTTTGAATTTTACCTGGTTGGATTCAAACGTGATCTCGGCTGGATCAATAAGGTTATCACCCAAAGCAGTTGTAATCTTATGTTTGAAATCCCCCTTGGTTCTCATCATCTTTTCATGAATGTCAATAATATTCAAGTCTTCCTTTGAGAACAATACACAGAGGTAGTCGGTGCCCGCTTCTCCATAAATCTCCAATGGGGTATTGGCATCGGGTACATAAAAACTGGTTGCTTTAGATAGTGCTGCGCTGGTATAGGTAGGAGGGAAGAATGGCCAGATTTCTTCAGTAAGATCGCTGCCAAAAGCATAAATAAAAGCAGGGCTCTCATTATTTATCTTTATCGTAAATTGAGTACCTGAAGGATATGATTTGGCTATTTTGTAATAGCCGGGGCTTAACTGAATGATCTCCATCGGACTCTTTCCTTCTACTAGTGTGAGGTCTATGCCACCACCCAGTTCAGTACCACTTGAAGCTCCTGGTATAACATATATATCATACGCTTCAGTAACAAATTCTGTAAAGTATTCATAGGGGATCCACATAAAACCTTCATTACCCCAACCGGTGCCCCAACTGTTCATTACCTCAAAAGCACCACCATATTTGGAGTCATCGTAACCCACTACAGTTAGTGCATGGCCTGGTAAGTCTTTACTAAAAGCCTCCCTTGGTTTCCAAAACTCTTTAGCATAAAAGAACGAATTAGCGATGTGCATAGACACAATTACCGGCAGGTTTTCATTAAGCGTAGCTTTAATAGCTGTGATCTTTTTGCTTGCCGGGTCATATTTATCATATAATCTGGCATATTCTGATATCCTGTTTTCTGAAGCCTTTGCTACCAGTTCATGCGAGATAGGGTGGGCACCCCTGGAAGGTAATTCCATGTAGCTTGGTGTGCCATATTTTTTGAGTGCATCAATTACCGATAGCAATGTCACTTCTTCTTCAGTATTAGAAGGATCGGAAAGTGCTTTAAAATAGGGATATAAGGGGGCCGCAGCATTCCTTGTAATTTCATCACCTGTCCAATTGTTTTGCTCGGCCTTGATAATAGTGAAAGCAGAATAAGAGACAGCCCAGCCTGCACTGGTAGGAAGATCAAGCTGACTTAGCGGTTTAGGACAATACTGTTTAAGACTATATTGTTGGGGCATGGTACGTGTACCCCTAACAGAAAAGTACCGCTTAGGCACCTTACTATATTCAAATTCACTGAATTTAAGGCCTGAACGGTACTTTTGTTGTGCGCTTGCGAAGTATGTTATTAAAACTGATGCTAAAACCAGTACAAAGCGTAATTTCATAATCTATGCATTAATAAATTGTAAATATACGCTATGCTATATTACAAAAACTATGCCTTATAATTTTAACGTGCAACAAATACAAAGTCACTTCCGGGTTCATTATCACCAAACTCTCCGGCATGTGGCTCCATTTTAAGGTTTAATAAATATCCATTTAATTCCTGGAGGGTAAGGATTCTGTCTTGTCCACCGTAATCTCTAAGTGCTTGCAGGAATTTTCTTGCAAATGGTGAATGACCACCTGGTTTTCCATCTGCTACGTACTGCTTACCACCAGAGGTTACATATTTCCTTGTTTTGAATCGAAGTCTTCTTTCGATAAACTCAGTGGCAGTAATATCGCTATACATATCATCAGCACCACGACTACCAGATCTTGCCACCAATGGATCGAATGTTCCACCAAAGCAGGCATCAAGTGTTAAGAATATGTGATCGGCAGGAATATTATTAACAACGGTTCTTAACTGCGAATGTGAAATATATGAAGTCTTACCCGGGTCATTTAGCTTACTGTCTGTACCAACCAGGTATCCTTCTGTAAAGATCTCATCAAACTGACCATGTCCTGCAAAGAAGATAAACAGCTGGTCTTTATCTCCATAGCTCTTAGTTGCGTACTCACGTAGTTTAGACATTATCTCTGCAATTGATGCGTTAATAACAACTTCAGTTTGAAAGCCATACATGTTTTTTAGCTCTTCACCGATCGTTTGAGCATCTTTAATTGGATTGAACAGATTGCTCCACTCATCATATTCATCAATTCCAAAAAGCAGCGCATAATCTGTTCTGTCAGAAATCATGGCAGCAGCGGTCATGCCTGCTACTTTCAACACCCTGATATCCGATACTTCCACATCATCCATGCTTATGGCCACTATTTTCAGAATATTATCGCCAGGAGGGAGTGTAATGTCCCGCTCAATCATTTTGTCATAGCCTGTACCTGCAGCAGGCTTAAATCCTCTCGCCTGACCTACGACTTTGTCATTAATGTAAAGCTCTGCGCTTTTTAATTTACCCTGGCTTTTTACCCCAACTTTTACAGTGAAATGTTTTTCCTCCAAAGCTGTTTCATAAGTCTGGGGTGTAATCCATGTAATAGTTGGCACAATTCCATTTAGGTCCAATTGAATTGTGTTACTCTTACCACTTGTTTTCTGCTGCCCGTAGGCAGATATAGAGATTACAAGCGCCACAAAAATCAATAACTTCTTCATCTCTTTTTTGTTTAAATAATTCTTTAATAAATACACATTTTCCTCGCTAATACAAAATTACTAACTGGTCGTAGGATATCCTACGACCGGTAGTTTATTCTTTCACAATCTTACCGGAAACAATTTCTTCGGCATTTCCGGAGATTATCACCCTGTAAGCATACATACCATCAGGTACTTCCTGGCCGGCATCATTTGTTCCTGGCCAGCTGAAGACATAGTAACCACTTTCATTTAAATTGCTATCTAATATTGCTACCTGCTTACCCAAAGTATTATATATTCCTACTACTACTTTATGTTCTTTTTTAGCATCAGGTAACCCAACATTAATGTTTATCTTATCAGTAAATGGGTTGGGGTAAGGAGTTTGTACCTCAATTTGATCAGGCATTAATGCTTCCAGTGCGTTATCTCCAAAGTATATTTCAAACTGTGTTAGACCACCATGGTTAAACTCATAACTGCTCATCTCCTTCATATTAATAACCTGGAAATGTGTTTTATCTACCAGATATAAATCAGGGGAAATATCACCGAAATAATTGTTATCCCAGATCAACTCGTGTTTGCTATTGTCTGAATCCTCAACTTTGTAATAGAATTTCCAGGTTTCCTCAAAATTTGATTCACGAATATCCTTTTTAAAAGAAGAGGCAATAAACTCAGGATGATTAAAACTGATTTGTTTCATACTGCCAAAAGCAGGTGGGTTGACTAAATCATACTGATCTTTACTGAATTCAGCATCTTCTTCCATTCCAAATCCACCTAAAGTAACTTCCTGATTACCATGTTTTGCCTTGAGCAATACTTCCCAGGAAAGCTCACTTAAAGGGTTTTTGTTCTCCTGTTTTTCGTTTATTCTTCCACCATGATAGTTTTTATAAGCAGGAATACGTAATGTGAATACTGAACCTGTATTATTAAGAACAAATGCTCCTTCTCCTGCTGGAATACTTGTTATACTCGTATAACCTGTTCCATCATATTTTTGAAGGTTATCAACCTCATTAGAAGTGATCTCAGACAATAATTCAATATTTGACCATGGTATATCGTAGATAAATGGATTACCGATCAGGTTCCAGCCATTTACCAGATCAATCTTAAATTCATGGATCTTTTCAATTCCATCAAGACCATTAGTAGTTTCAAAATATGTAGTACCAGATGGAGTTGTAATACTTGTAGGTGAACCAGTAACGGCTAAGGCAAAGTATCCTTTTCCTACTTCCAGGTTGGTGCTTCCACTTGCTTCAATATAGTCTGTTGTTGTTCCTCCGGCATAAGAGAAAATTCGCATCTTACCTTTATGAAAAGCGCCTCCATATATATCGCTGAATACTTGATCTACTGCACTATTACTCAGATCTAATGGAATAGCCATTAACCTGTAATCTTCTGTTGTTGAACCTACACCATAAGTATTAATAGGAATTCCATCAGGATAATTAACAGGAAGAACATGTCTGTCTTCAGTTGTTAATATATTACCGGCATTATCTTCAAAATCAACATAATATTGAATACCAACAGGATTTGAATTGATTGTTTCAATAATGCTGAGATCAAATTCATAATTATAAATGCTGCCATCACTATATACCTGTGTTAATTCAGCTACTTCATAACTTGGACCTATTGGATCATAAGCAGAAATTTCCTGGAAATGTACCCTGCCGATTTTAATACCTGATCGATCAGTTAGAGTAATCTGGGATACCTGTGAGGCACCTCCTTTTGTGTAATGTGGCGACAGTAAAGTTGTGTTTGTGATTACAGGAGGCTCCAGGTCTTTTGCTCCATAAACCATTACCCTGCTTAAGCCCCAAATACCATCTGTAATGATCAGGTTTTCTGTATTATCCCATGCCACGCCAAATGGTGCCCCCATTACTCGAAGGTTTATGTTATCAAGATCAAGGTCATTACTCTCAAAATCAGGCTGACCCAGCACCATATCAGCAGGTGTGGTACTGTTTGCAGGCAATTCATCATAAATGAGTACCCTTCTATTCAGCCAGTCTCCAATAGCCAGTTTCCCCGATTTTGATACAGCTGCAGAAGCAGGGAAGCTTAAACTTGTGGCAGATGTTCCGGCTGAGTTTGAATTGAAATCAGGTTGTCCTATAACCATATCAGCTGCTGCATGATCAGTAGTAGGGATTGAATTATATACCAAAACCCGGTTATTAGCCAGTTCTGCAATTAATAGTTTATTGTCTGGAGTAACTGATACTAAAGCTGGTAATGACATACTTTTGTCAGAGATGCCCGATGAAGAAGATGTAAAATCAGGTTGCCCAATAACAACATCTGCCAATGCTCCATTAGTAGTAGGGATTGAATTATAAATCAAGACCCTGTTGCCAAGAATATCACTTACTATCAACTTATTATCGTTGGAAACAGCTACACCAAAAGGAGTCATAAACTTGTCCTGTGTTGCAGCCATATCTGTCGATGTAAAATTGGTTTGCCCAATAATTACATCAGCAGGTACACCATTTTCTGTTGGTATTGTATTCCAGATCAGAACACCACGACCATCTGATACAATCAGTTTTCCATCAGGACTAACCGCTACATCACCGGTTATCATATCACTGGTAGGGAATCCTAAGGTGTTTCTTGATGCAGTTTGACTTAAGGAAGTAAAATCAAGTTGACCAACCACCACATCGGCTGGTATATCAAAAGCATCAGGTAATGAATTCCATATCATTACTCTACCCATTCCACCTATAATTAATTTACCATCTGGTGACACAATGCCATGGAACCCATAAGATACGGTTCTGTCAGTAAATGACTCTCTATCACCGGCAACAGCTCCATTAGGGGCACCCACCACATAGGATGCCTGTTTCATCTGCCCCAGTTCATTTGGGAATGTGCCTTCGTTGATATGTACATACTGAGTGATTGATTGAGCAGCGCCATAGGTGGCATCACCATTCTGGTGTGCTGTAATTGCTACCAGGCCAACAGATGATGCAGTAAAGGAATTAGAGCTCACTGTACCAGTACCGGTTATTGGTGTAACTGTGTAAGTTACTTCCAATCCTGAAGTAGAGGTTGCATTTAACGCTATCGTACCCGGATCATTATTAACATCATCCAGTGCAGGGAATGAAATAGTTTGTCCTGTTTTCAGGCCATTCCATCCTGTAACGTTACCTACATCAGAAGAATTGGTTGCAGTAAAGTCTGCACCACCGGTTGCTGCATTGTCTTTGATAATCACATAATTTGCATATACACTACCTGTACTGGGTACTGAAAATGTTCCCTGGATACCATCATAAGTTGATTGTAACATAACTGGATTCCCAGCTTCTCCCTCCAGCATAAGGTTGCTTACAAGTTGAATATCATTCGAACTTAATTCCAGGGTAATTCCAGGTGAAACAGTTAGTGAGCTATAGGAATTTGATCCCCAAATTCTTGTACTAAAATCTATAATTAAATTGTTGAAATTGAATGGACCGTTGATATATCCTTCTTCTCCACCATCTACACTTCCTGTTGTTTTAATCATATGGACAGTAGAAGTTCCTTTATTAAAGGTGAATCCACCACCCCAACTATTATTGCTGAGATCAGAAGTATAGATATTTGAAGAACCGGCATTAAAAGTTAATTCGCTCTCAGGGCTAAACCTTATCTGACCTACATGCAGATCAAAATCATTTGTATTAAAGGCACCTCCTCTAAGTCTAATGGATTCTGCTTTAAGGTCATTTAATAATGTAAAGCTTCCGGTACCATTAAATACTGTTCTGGCGAATGAACCATGCAGGTTATCAGCCATATTGATATTGTTGTCAGTACCAAATGACTCAAATAATAGCTCGGCTACATTTCGTTGTACACCATTGGCCAGGATAAAATGCCCATAAACTTTTAATGGTGTATCAAAAGGACCAGAGAGAATAGGTGCCTGGTCTGCTGTGGTTGACCAGGTCATATTATTGCAGAATGCCGGTTGATCAAGGCTAACAGTTTGTCCTGACCCGGTAAATGACTGCGGTGTAAAATATACATTATCGGTAACTCCGGGAGGGGAAGTGTGATCGGGACTACCTCCACTGGTTGTTGACCAATGGTTAACTTCGCTCCAGCTACCTGTTCCACCAATCCAGTAATATTCAGCTGGTATTGGAACCGTAAGAATCCATCCGCTTACATTACCAGCGTCAAATGAGTTATTTGCATTAAATAAGGCTCCACCACTGGCATTGTTATCTGAAATCAATAAGAATTGCCCATTTACTGAGCCAGATGCTTGAACTATGTTACCCTGCATTCCTGACTCACTGGATTGGATACGAATAGGTTTACCGGAAGTACCTATAGCATTAATACTTTTTGTGGTTAGGGTAATGTCAGGACCAATAGTAAGGTCTGCTCCGGGTTCTAATGTAAGGTTGTTTACACTAAAGTTACCTTCTACATAGAAACTCCCCTGCTCAGTGACTACTACATCATTAAGAGAATGTTCTGTGGTGAAACTGGTGCCATCATCTGTGACAAAAATGGTTGAAGAACCAGGCAGAAAAGCGGCTGTCCCACCGGAATAATCTCTTAAACCTGTCATATAAACATTGGATCCATACAGGTTAATGCCACTGGTAGGGCTATGAAGTGTTATTTCATGGGTGTGAAGTTCCTGGCTCGATGTATGCAACATGCCATCTTCAATATTAAGATACCATGTTTTAAGGGTGCTTTGTAACTCCCAAGCACCTCCTCCTCGAAAGTCAATAGATGTATAATCAGTTCCACCCGCATTATCTGCAAAATTAATTGGTATAGAAGCATCCGGTGAGTCGAATATAATTTTCTGTAAGTTTCTTTTTACACCATTATCCATTGTTAAACTACCATGAACAGTAAGTGAGTTTGACCAATCTCCTGCAATAGCAGGCTCTTGCGTTCCGCTACCGGTCTCCCAGGTCATATTCTTAATTTCAATAGGGTTATCGAGAGTTACCACTTGTCCTGCGGCACCGAATGAGTTGCTGGTAAAGAATACATTATCTATTGGGCCCGGAGCAAATGTAGCCATAACACCACTGGAGTTACCGTCACTTAGCGACCAGTTATTAGCAAAGTCAGACCAGTTACCTGATCCATTAACCCAATAGAGGTCGTAAGATTCAAGCGCAGTGTTAAATTTCCATCCGCTTACAGTGGTACCTCCGGAATAAGCTACTCCATTATAAGTTGAATAGTTGGTGTTGAAAGTTGCTCCACCAGTTGCTTGTACATCCTGGATTGCAAGGTATTCGGTATTTGATGTACCAAAAACCTGTGAAATAGTTGCCAGACCTCCATCACCCATAATGTTAATGGGTTGGTCTCTTAAACCTGTAGCAATAAAACTACCGACAACTGTTTGAGTTGACCCTGCTTTTAAACTTACAACTGAACCAGAATGAAAGGTTAAATCGCCATTGAACGAGTTGTCTCCAGTCATATTAACCTGTCCTGAAAAAACAGCATTGTTTAATACAAATGGACCCAATAAAGAAACTGACCAATTAGGATAGGGAGGCACAAAATTAAAGGTTGAAGATCCAGCATTAAATGTTTTCCCACCATAAGTATAATCGTATATACCGGAAGAAATATTAACAATTGAGTTAGTCCAATTCGAGGAATTATTTTCATAAAAATAGATGCGTTCTGCATCTACCTGGTGTCCAGAAGTATTAAAGGTACCGTCTCGCAGTTCTATGCGATCTGCTTTCATATTGCTCATGAGGCTCCAAGTTCCGCCACCCTGGAAAACAAGATCATTTCTGTTAAAAAGGTTATCGCCAAAATAAACCACCTGGGTCTGTCCTGGTTTAGTAACAAAAAAGATCTCACTTAAATTTCTTTGTACACCATCATCAAGCCAGAAATCCCCATTAACAGTAAGTGAATTCCCCCATTCAGCCTGGATAGAAGGATTATTGGCACCTGATCCGGGTTGCCATTCCATAATATTACAGGTTACCTGTCCATCGATGATTAATGCACCCCCGGAAGGGAATGAGGCTGTAGTAAAGTAAACATTATCAATGGCACCGGGAGGACTTTCCCTAAATCCACCACCACCATCCTGCTTGGCCCAGTGGGCTGCATTATCTGACCAGTTACCTGTACCTCCGACCCAGTAATAATCAAGCGGAGAGAGTTCAATAAAGGTCCAACCGGCATTATTACCATTATTAACACTATTATCTGCCAGGTAAGGAGTAGCAGGTCCCACAATATTATTGTCCTGGATAGAGGCAAACTCAACAGTTACAGATGCTCCGGTCAAAATGGTAAGTGTAGCTTGTATGTCAGTATTTTGAGATTCAATAGTAACAAGTTCATTTCTTGTACCAATTGCGGTAAATGATGATCCAATTTGTGTGGAGGAGTAATCCTCTAACACTATACCTCCGCTAGGTTTAATTTCCAGATTTTCAAAATAGTTATTACCATTTAATCTATAACTACCTTTTTCAATAATTACATTACCTAAAGTCAGGTTACGGCCTATAGTTTGGGTATAAGTATTTTCATTAGTAAAATGCCAGGTGGCATTACCGGTTATGGTCATATCATTGGAGGTAAGATCACCAAGATATATTTGAGAGGTGCCTGTATTTAAGGTGTTCCAGTTACCATCAGCCCAGATGTACCCATCCAGGTTAATTTGGTTGCTATTAGTGTTAACCGTACTACCATCTCTAATTTGTATAGAGTAGGCAGTAATTTCACTGAAAATCTGCCAACTTCCACCATAATAAAAGTTAATTGAACCTTTGTCTTCGGAAATTCGTGTATTGTCGCCAAAATTCACAGTAATATTCTCTTTAGAAGAGGAAAAGTCAATATCACTTAAACTGATTAATACACCGGCATCCAGTATAAAATCACCACCAATGTTCATACCATTCCAGTTTGCTTGAATTACCGGATTATTAGCACCACTGCCTGTTTCCCAGATGAAATCATTAATATCAATCCACTGGTCAAAACTAAGCGTTCCGCCAGTCGGGAATGACTGTGTATCAAAGATTACATTGTCATACGTTGTTGGAGGCTCAGTTGCGGGTTCAGTCCAGGTAGCACCACTATTAGTTGTATATTTCCAATGCGAGGTTTGAGACCAACTCCCTGTTCCACCAATCCAGTAATAATCACGGGTTGTACAGGTGACATTAAGATTGGGTGTATTATTGCTGTATCCCCCAGTTTCAGAAGAATGTATTCTTATGAGATGCCCAGTGCCTGATGTGCCATCCGGAATAGTAACTTCAATAAAACCACTTGTATTAGAAACAGTTGCTCCTATTACGGTTGGAACTAAAAATGAACCAGCTGCATTAGACATTTCTACCTTAAAAATATTAGTAGGCAGGACAAATCCAGACGCAGTATAGGGAACCTGAAAACTCTCGTTTGCACAGATACTTGAAGGTATTGTGCCAATAGTAAGGAGAGTAAACATCTCATCATTCTTACTATTGTTATTTGCAATAGCTTGAGAAGCGGTTAAAATCAAGAGGATGTATATGTATAATTTCTTCATAATATTTTCTGATTGAATATTAATCTTCACAGTATAAAAATTAATTACCTCCGGATGGTGGTGGAGGAGGGGTTGCCAGATCATCAATAACTGTTACACAATCCGGGTGGGTAGGATTAGTGGTGCAATCCACGGGGCCTTCACCACCGCCATCGCCACTCATCAGGAAGTAGGCTGCAGCACCGGCTGCCAGAACACCCGGTATTATATACACTATTACTGATGTTTTCTTAAGCTGAAACTGGGCACTCATGGCCGCATCCTTGGGTTTAGTGGGATCAAACAGTTTTACCTGGTAGTTGTCTCCTTTAGCCAGGGTTTTTGGCACTGGCCAGATATAACTACCGGAACTCCCTACATTTTGAACTTCATTAATAGTGGTGGTACCCTGTAAAATTGCCATTTTAAGGTTACGGCCACGATCACCACCCTGCCATTGTACATCAAGTGACTTTCCGATTTTTGCCTTTGAGCCTTTAGTTGGATTGGTTACCAGCAGTGGGCTATAAGTTATTTCTGCGGTAACCTCAAAAGATACGCTGCCAGAGAAATTTCCTTGCTCTCTCAGCGCATGCCATGTAATGGTTTTACCAATACCTGCTGACTGATCGGGACCAACTTCGCCTTCTACCTCTTTTAAGGCAGTTGTGAAGTTATTGATGGAACTTCGAAGCTCAACATTAAACTTTTGTTCCTGGTTTGAAGTGATAAGGTCATAGGTAATTATCACCTTATTCTTCTCTGCATGTGCCTGTACATTTTGTATCTGCTGCGCCCAACTTGAGAGGAAGGGTAGGGTAAGCAGAATAAATGAAAGTAAATATTTTTTCATATTAATATTATTTGTAGCAAGTCGATTTTTTATGAACAAGTAAATATAAGAAATATATGCTCCCATGAAGAGCATCTGTATGAATTTTGGCGGTTAGAAGATGAAAATTCATAAGTTAAGACCATCTAAGTTCTATTATAGAAAATCTAATATTATTTATACTAAAAGTATGACAGAAGTAACCGCTTGATATCGTATCTTCTTAAGAAGAAATAAGAGTATCATAAGTTTTGTATTTTAGAAAAATAAATCATCCTTAATATGAGAAAAACATCCTTACTATTTATTTCACTTCTTATTGCAGCCTTTGCAGGGCTGGTTAGTTGTTCTAATTCTGATTCTAATGATGAAAAACAAAAAGCATACGATAAGGTAATTGCGGTCCATGATGAGGTAATGCCCAAACTGAGTCAAATCTCAAATCTCAAAGAACAAATCACAAAACATATAGCTATACTAAATGACAGTACTGAGATTGCTGAATGGCAGCAATTAATAGGAGAACTGGATGATGCAGATGAAAGTATGTGGGTGTGGATGCGCCAGTTTGATTCTTATTTGGATGATAAATCAGAGGAGGAGGCACTTGAATATTTAAAAGAAGAGCAGGTTAAAGTAGATGAGGTGGCCAGGAAAATTAATGAGAGCATTGCAAAGGCAGAGGAGATGTTTGAAGTAAATGTCAAATAACAAATCTCAAAACTCAAATAAATTCCAAATTACAACACCCAAACCTCAAAAACTTATCAAGGTGGAATGGAATCCTTATGGAGACAGGAGATTGCCCAAAGGTGTGGGTTGGCAAAGCTCAGTGAGTAGTCATCACCATCAACCAATAACCAATAACCAATAACCATTAACCGATAACTATTAACTTACACTGAGCGCAGTCGAAGTGCTATTTTTTCTTCTTCTTAGCATCTTCTCCTGCTTTCATAGCCTGTTCGAGGCGTTGCTGGAATTTAGACTTCCCCTTACCCTTATTCTTGATTCTGTTTTCGTCAAGAACTGCTTTGATCTTATCTTCATCAACAAACTTCCTGATAAGAGCCTGCTGCCCAAACGTGAAGATATTGGATACAAAGTAGTAAAAACTAAGTGCTGCAGGGAAACTGTTAAGCACGAACATGAAAATTAACGGCATCATGTAGCTCATCGACTTCATAGGCCCCTGAACGGTAGTCATCTGGTTATTAGACCATGTATAGAGTATGGTTGAGGCTGTCATTAATAGCACGAATAAACTTACATGACTACCATAAAGAGGTATGGTAAATGGCAGTTCCATAATTGAATCGTATGTTGACAGATCATCTGCCCATAAAAATCCTTCCTGCCTTAATTCGATTGAACCCGGGAAGAAATAAAACATAGCGAACAGGATTGGCATCTGGAGTACCATAGGAATACATCCACTCAGAGGATTAACCCCAACCTGCTGATAAAGCTTCATTTGTTCCTGCTGCATCTTTTGCTGGTCACCACCCACTTTTTCTTTGAGTTCGTCCAGCTCGGGTTTCATCACTTTCATCTTCGCCATTGAGATATATGACTTGTAAGAAAGTGGTGAGAGAACAATTTTGATGATTAACACCAACAAAATGATGATGATACCATAACTGTCGATATACTTATTTAGCCAGTTGAATATTGGGATGATCACCCATTTGTTTACATAATCTACCGGAGTCCAGCCCAGGTAAATGTTTTCTTCAAAGTCTTTCGTGATTTTTTTGTGTAATGGATAACTGTTGGGTCCAAAGAAGAATTGAAAATCAGCCTTACCTAATTTTATATCATCTGCCGGAATGCTTATTTGTGCAGTTGTAAACTTATCTACATCCTCATACTCCTCCCTTACTTCCTGGGTAGCTTTAAACCTGCTGAATTTGTTTTTGGCTATAAACCCGGTAGTGAAAAAGTGCTGTTTAAAAGCCATCCACTTAATTTCCCCTGCTTCAGCTGTTTCAAGATCACTACTTCTTTCACCCAGTTCCTCGAAGCTCTCTCCAACAGTGTAATAATTGACCGATGTTTTGATTCTTGAGGTAATAGGATCTTTTTCAAAGCTCTTCAGGTTATTTTGCCAGTCAAGTATGAGATCAGAGCCGAGCAAGTGATCCATGCCTTCATGCCTGATAGAATAATTAACCTGGTATCCTGATTTTGGTATTTCATAAACTTGCTGCAAAACACCTCCGCTGCTGTTTTTTAAACTGAATGTAACAACAGTAGTATCTGTTTTTGATGACTTCGAAACTTCATAATTCTGAACCAGCAAATCAATTTGCTGACCAGCATTATTGGCATAAAGCGCTGTTTTACTGCTTTTTTCATCAAGTAAGATCAGAGGATCCTTATTATATGTAAGATAATCTTTGATCAGTACCGATTTGATCTTGCCACCCTTTGTACTGAATGTAAGCGTAATGTTTTCATTGTCAACCTCAAACACCTCTTCAGGCACTGCTTCTGATACAAGAGAATCCTCAGATTCAGAAGGCACATCAGATGGCACATCGAGGCTTGTTTCAGTCGCTGCATCCAGACTAACCGCTTGTTGTTCAGTAGTCTGTGTGCTTAGGTCGGTAGGTTCGACCTGTTCTGTTGCCTGTTCTTCATCCTGGGGCACATCCGGCTGCCCTCCAAAAAATGTAAAATATAACAGCAGCATAATGCTGATGATTATCAATCCTGTAGCTTGATTTCTATCCATTTAAATCAATTAAAAGTTTTTTGATTATGCGTTATTGCGTTTTAGTTTTCTTATATGCTAACGCAGATTTCACAAAGTTAACAAAAAGTGGATGAGGATTCTGCACGGTACTCCTTAATTCTGGATGAAATTGTGTTCCAACAAACCATGGATGGTCTTCTAATTCAATAATTTCAACCAGTTTTGATTTAGGATTTATACCACTCGAAATCATCCCAGCCTTCTCAATATCCTTTTTATAGGCGTTGTTAAATTCATAACGGTGCCTGTGTCTTTCCTTAATTTTCAGATGACCATAAGCATGATGTACCCTGGTTCCTTTCTTGATGCTGCAATCGTAGGCGCCTAATCGCATGGTGCCACCTTTATTGACAACAGTTTTCTGATCTTCCATCAGGTCGATCACAGGATGAGCTGCTTTTTGATCGAATTCAGTTGAACCGGCACCTTTGAGTCCCAGCACATTCCTGCTAAATTCTATTACAGCACATTGCATTCCCAGGCAAATACCAAAGAATGGAATATTATTTTCCCTTACGAATTTAATAGCAGATACTTTACCTTCAATGCCTCGTTTGCCAAAGCCAGGAGCTACCAGTACGCCATCATAACCTTTTAATGTTTCTTCTGCATTGCTACTATCTATCTTTTCTGAAGATATCCATTTCACATGTACTTTACATTCATTTGAAGCTCCTGCGTGAATAAAAGATTCAGCAATAGATTTATAGGCGTCTTGAAGTTCTACATATTTACCTACTACAGCAATATTTACCTCTTCCGTAGGATTCTTTAGCCTGCCAAGGAAGTCTTTCCAATCATCAAGATCCGGTTTGGACTTAGGCAGTTTAAGAATTGTTAGAACTCTTTCTGCAAGTTTTTCCTTACTCATAAGGATTGGTACATCGTATATCGTTTTTGCATCGAGGGCTTCAATTACACTATTAAGCTGTACGTTGCAGAATAGGGCTAATTTTTTTCGGATATCAATAGGCAGGGGATGAGATGACCGACAAACCAAGATGTCCGTCTGGATACCATCTTCCTGAAGTTGCTTAACCGAATGCTGGGTTGGTTTGGTTTTTAATTCACCTGCTGCTTCCAGGTAGGGAATAAGTGTTAGATGAATTGACACAAAATTATGCGGCCCCAATTCGAGTTTTGCCTGTCGTACTGCTTCAATAAATGGTAAAGACTCAATATCACCCACACAACCGCCAATTTCGGTGATGATGATATCATAATCACCATTTTGACCTAATTTGAAGAAATTACGTTTGATTTCATCTGTTATATGAGGAACAACCTGCACAGTCTTTCCCAGGTAATCACCTCTACGTTCTTTGGTAATTACATTATTATAAATTCGACCGGTAGTTACATTGTTGGCTTGTGAGGTTGTGATATTCAGAAAACGCTCATAGTGACCAAGGTCGAGGTCAGTTTCGGCACCATCGTCTGTTACATAACACTCACCATGCTCATAAGGATTGAGGGTGCCGGGATCTATATTAATGTACGGATCAAATTTTTGAATGGTTACAGAAAAACCTCTTGCCTGTAGTAATTTACCCAGGGAGGCAGCAATTATGCCTTTTCCAAGGGATGAGGTAACACCTCCTGTTACGAATATATATTTAGTAGATGATTGAGTGCCCATAGTGGTAATTTAAATGATCTTGCTGCTGAAAGCTGTATGTCATGAATAACAGATGATTTACCAGTTTCTATGGGGCACAAAGGTAGAGATAAAATCGGAGATTGATTATAGTTTTTTAACTTTTACCTGTATATTCATAAAAAACAAAAAATAATAATTAATTAGGTTACCAAAACCGATGCTGTCTGATTAATACAATGCTAGGTAAAACTTAATTTCTTATATGCTCAACAACAATAAGTTTTACTGGTTGGCCATGCTAGTTTCGGCTTTGATCTTCCATGGTAATTCATCATTGGCGCAAAGTTGCGATGGTGCAGATGGTATATTTCCTCCATTATCGGGAAACACACAAGACGTAATTGGTGATATCTGTGCCAATTCTGCTGTGATACCCTACCGTTGGCATATAACTTATACAAATGTTGATGACAATAGTAATCCAGCTAATGTCGAATTCTTTATTGATTGGGGTGACGGTAGTACCCAGGTAGTTACTTTAGGCGCAGGAGATGATTTCCTTCAAAATACAGGACCGAATGCATATGAAGCGTATGTAACACATATGTTTCCGGTAACCGGTGGAAATGTATTATGCGAATATATACCAACAGTTTCTTTACAGATTGCTGGTACAGTTTGTGCAAGTACAGCACAAACCTCGGCTCCAGTAGTACGCTGGAATACTGATGATGAGATCACTGGACAAATGGAGCTTTCTGAGCAGGCTACAGGAGATGTGGTATATGAAATATGTGCCGGTGATACAAGGACCATACGATTCGAAGATAACAGTGAATTCAACTGTATACCTGCCAATTTCCCTGGATTCCCGCCTAATACTAAAACCAGGTGGTTTCAATTTGAATATGGTTTGCCGATAAATAGCATATCAGGGACAGGAATAACAATTAACACAAACACTGGGACCAATCCTGAAGGATTAGGAAACCAGATTCTGACTACAGGTAATAGCTTCATAAGCCAGGTAGTAGAACAACCGGATCCGATTGAGAATCCAACAGAAATCACATTTAACATATCCGTAGCAGCCGATGCACTGCCGGGTGAAGAATTTCATATTATTTTAAATAACTGGAATTACTGTAACCAATATGAAATAGGTGGGATACCTACTGGTAATCTCCCAGTAACTACTACCGCAATCATAAGAATTATAGATTCTCCACCACCACCATCTGATCCTTCTGGTCAGTTTTGCCAGTTTGATCCGGTTACTGTGACAGCGTTTGGTACTGGGGGAGCAATAACCTGGTATAGCGATAATATTTTAACCAATGTAGTGCATAATGGGGCCGTTTTTGATCCTGTTAATGATCCTCCATTATTAGCAGATAGATTAGATAATACAACTCCTGGCGATAAAACATATTATGTTACTGAAACACTGGGTACAAATAACTGTGAAGGACCTGCTACAGAGGTGATCATAGAGATTGTTGAATTGCCTACACCCAGTGATGCAGGCACCGATCAAACAGATTGCCCTTCAACGGCTACGTTGGATGGAAATGATCCTGCCGTTGGAACAGGATTATGGTCTGTAGTGTCAGGACCAGGAAATATCATAGCGGGTCAGGAAGGTAACTGGAATGCCACTGCAGAAAATTTATCCAGTGCTACACCAACAATTTTTCGCTGGACTATCACAAACGGGCCCTGTATTGATTTTGATGAGGTACAAATCAACAGGGATCCTATGCCAACGGTTGCAGATGCAGGTAGCGATATAAGTTTATGTGTAGCAACAACCGCTTCCCTGGATGGTAATGTTCCTATAGTAGGTGTTGGGGTTTGGTCAAAACCAAATGCTGGCGACCCAGGAACAATCACTGACCCAAGTGATCCGAAGTCAGATATAACTGGATTGGTGCCAGGTACGATCACTACATTTAGATGGACAATTACCAGTGGCACCTGTGGTTCAACCTCGGATGATGTACTTATATTGGATTTTCTCGACCCTCCTGCCAACGCTGGTCCTGATGTTGATATTTGTACGGCTAATGCCTTCCTTGATGCTGTGGCTCCGCCTGTTGGTGGTGGTGTCTGGACAATAACAAACCCGGCAGTTACAACAGAGATAATAGTTGATCCTACTAATCCGAAGTCAGAGGTTACAGGGCTAATTGCCGGTACGGTTTATACGCTGGAATGGACCGTTACAAATGGAATTTGTACTGATATGGACATAATGACATTAACAAGATCAATTGTGCCAACAACACCTAATGCTGGTGGAGATGATGCCGTGTGCAGCTCAACCTATGGACCACTTAGTGCTAATGTGGCAGTATCAGGATTAGGTACATGGACAGGTCCTGTAGGAGTAACCTTTAGCGATGTTAATGACCCTGCTGCAACCGTTAGTAATCTGCCTGTGGGACCAAACACATTAACATGGTCCATAGAAAATGGTTGTGGAACTGGTTCTGATGATGTAATTATTACGAATTTAAATCCTGTAACAGCCAATGCAGGAATAGATCAGGAGACATGTGGAATAAGCACAACTTTGGAGGGTAACGATCCCGGAGGTGATACAGGCACCTGGACATTGATCACTGATGATGGCAGTGGCAATATAGCTTCTCTGAATAACAGGAATTCAGTATTTAGTGGCACCATAGGATTCATGTATGAGCTTCAATGGGAAATCGATAATGGTGTTTGTAGCACACAAGATACAGTCAGCGTTAGATTTAATCAGATTCCAATTGCCAACCCAGGAACAGGCGGGAATGAGTGTGATCTGGATTTTATACTTAATGGAGTGCCAACAGTTGGAACTGGAACCTGGACTATACAGTCAGGTCCTGGTACAATTAGTTTTAGCACCAATGCTAATGACCCTGTTGCAACTATTACGGTTT
>JBDLIU010000018.1:0-32229 GCA_039714715.1 Bacteroidota bacterium | reverse complement strand
CCAATCTGGTAAAACTACGCTAAGTCCTGTAGAGCTGGCAGGGTAAGTGTATATGTCGGCTGTAATATGTAATCCTTCTTCCTGGGCAGCTTCTACTATTGTAACTACAGAATCCAGCTTTTGCCAATTACCTTTTTCGGAGGTTTTTAGATGATAAATTTCAGCATCAATTCCAGCCTCACGGGCGATGGTAATCAATTCCTGTACAGATTCGATTACGTGTGCGCCTTCACTACGAATATGTGATATATACATGCCATCGAATTCCGCAGCTACTTTGGCCAGTTCAATAAGTTCTTCTGTATCTGAATACTTACTGGGTACATAAAGTAATGATGAAGATATTCCAACAGCTCCTTCTTCCATTGCCTCTCGTACCAGGTCTTTCATTTTTTGAAGCTCTTCATCATTTGGTTTTCGGCTGTCATTTCCCAGCACATACTGTCGGATGGTAGCATTACCCACAAAAGAGGTAACATTGGTTGAGACCCCTTTCTTCTCAAGCATTTCAAGGTATCCGCCTAATGTTGACCATGTAACATCATATTTTATGGTTGTTTGATTTTCCTTTCTTCTTTTTCTCATTGCTTCATTCCATGGCCCCATGGAGGTTCCTTCTCCTAATACTTCCAGCGTTACGCCTTGCCTGATGTCACCTTGCGAACGTCCATCTTCTATTAGTGAAGTATTGGCCCAACTCAGCATATTAATAAACCCGGGAGATACAGCCATTTCCACGGCATCATAATCTTCTTTGGCTGTTTTCTCCTGAAGATCTCCAATGAAAGCAATGGTATCGTTTTTAATACCAATATCAGCCTGGTAGGCAGGAGATCCGCTACCATCATATATCATTCCATTACGGATGATCACATCATAATCAGGTTGGGTGCAGCTAGCGAGAAATAGTATAATAATCAGGAATAAGCTTAGGTAAGATTTCATTTTCATTTAGTGATTTATATATGGTATATGTAACTATTAGTTGGTTTTTTGATAACCCGGGCCTTTTACAAACCTGCCAGCGTAAGCCCCAGTATGTACTCCATCTTTTAGTACCCGGGTGCCATTTACCCAGACATTGCTTACACCGGTAGAATACTGGTGAGGCTTGTTGAATGTAGAATGATCAGAAATAGTTTCAGGATTAAATACTACTACATCGGCATAATAACCAGACTCCAACAATCCTCTTTTCTCTATTTTTAAATTCACGGCCGGCTGATGGGTAAGTTTTCTAATTGCATCTTCCAGTGGAATTACTTTTTCTTCACGCACATATTTTCCTAACAGCCTTGCGAAATTTCCATATGCTCGGGGGTGTGGATTGCGTTTTAGAAATAATCCTTCAGGAGCTATTGACCCTTCATCAGAGCCGAAACTCATATACGGAATAGCTATCTGACGTTTCACATTCTCTTCCGACATTAAGAAATAAACAGTACCTACCCGGCTGCCATCCTGCCAAACCAGGTCCATCGCTGTTTCTTCATTTCCTGTTCCTCGCATTTCGGCAACTTCCTGAAGTGTTTTGCCTGTCAGGTATTTCAGACTATCATTTTTAAAACCAACAAGTATTAATTTATCGGCTGAGCCTGCATTGAAATATAGGTTTTCCCAACCATCTCCCTTAGCCATCATTTCCTCTTTCACTTTTGCTCTGATTTCCGAATCCTGTAACCTTTTAGCCCATTCATCATAGCCACCTTCCTGTACCCAGGGTGGCATTGAAGCATCCAGTCCGGTAGCACCTGCGATATAATTATACATGTCAGTAGTAATTTTTAGCCCTGCAGACCGCGCTGAATCAATTTTGGCGATTGCAGCATCAAGTTTATGCCAATTGTCTATACCACCAGCCTTCAAATGATAAATTTCTGCAGGTAAATTGGCTTCTTTGGCAATTAGGATCAATTCATCAATAGCCTCCAGCCATGAATCTCCTTCACTGCGTAAATGGGATATATACATGCCATCATATTCCGAGGCTACTTTGCAAAGCTCAACAAGTTCTTCTGTACTGGAATAAAAAGCAGGAGCATATATTAGGGAAGAAGCTATTCCCATGGCACCCTCTTCCATGGCTTCCGCAGTCAGTTTTTTCATTCTTTCCATCTCTTCTGACGTGGGAGGTCGGTCTTCGTAACCAATTTCATGAATACGAAGTGTAGTGGCACCAACAAAAGAAGCCACATTAGTTGAAACACCTTTTTCCTCCAGGTATTGTAAATATTCACCTAATGTTGTCCATTGAATCTCATATTTAAAATCACTCATATCTTCCAGTGATTCTTTTTTCATTTCCTCATTCATAGGTCCCATTGACCACCCTTCACCCATAACTTCGAGTGTTACGCCTTGTCGGATATCACTTTGAGATCTGCCATCTGCAATTAAACTCTCAACAGCCCAGCTTAACATATTTATAAATCCTGGTGAAACTGCCATCCCTTTTGCATCATACTCATCATTTGCTGTTTTTTCACTTAGATTTCCTATGAAGGCAATGGTATCAGCTCTTATTGCGAGATCGGCCTGAAAGGCAGGAGATCCACTACCATCATATATCATTCCATTACGGATGATTACATCATAATCAGGTTGGGTGCAGCTGGTGATTACCAGGATTAAGAGTAGAGAAAATATTAGGTTAGATTTCATAATCTGATTGGTAAAGTAAGTATTACTAAAGCTATGCAAGTAGTTGTAGCTAACCTAATAATTTGTTGTAAACGGTAATAATATTCCTTACCGCTACTTAAATGGGTCAGCCAGTTCCGGATTGGTCAGGAAGCCAGGATCGGAGAGAGTTTTGAGAAAAGCAATCAAGGCAGCTTTTTCTTCTTCATTGAGTTGAACACCCCCTTTGCTAAGATTTTTCATTAAAGGATCAACGGTAGGTGATTTCTGCAAGTCATGACTATAGAAGTCAACAACTTCTTCCAGGGTAGCATATCGGCCATCATGCATATACGGTGCTGTGTATTCAATATTTCTAAGTGTTGGTGACTTAAACCTGCCGTAATCCAGGCTGTCACTTGTGATTTTGAAATAACCGGGATCGGGCAGGCTGTCCAGTGCATTATTATGCATCAGGTTGTCTGTCATAAACACACTGGCATGGCAATGGAAACAATCACCTCTTTCTGTATAGAAAAGTTCATAGCCTAAATACTCCTGGTTGGTAAACTCTGCCTCATCACGAAGGAACTTATCAAATTTTGAATTACCGGAAATCATAATTCTGAAAAACTGGGATAAAGCATAAGCGATTTCTTTGGATGTAATTTCATCCACTCCATAAGCTTGCTTGAAGAGCTTTTTATAATCTTCGTCCGCGTTGAAAACATCTACGTTGGTCTCAAAGAACTTCTCTACTTCAAACAGCATAATTTCTTCCATGGTACCACTTATCTTACCGTCCCAGAGGTATATTCTGCTCCAGGCAAGATTTATATGGGGTAGTACATCAGGGTCGGAGGTAAAGGCATGTTGCTGAACATGACAGGTGGCACAAGCCTGGTCTCCATCCTTATGTAATTTCTCATCATAATATAGCATACGACCCAGCACTACACTTTCTTCTGTTAACGGATTATCTTCCTGTAGGGTCATTTCGGGGAAGCCTGCCGGAAGTTGCAGATCGTAAGGTGTAGGAGTATATACAGGATCTTCAACCGGCTTTTTGCAGCCAGCAACGAGCACAATTAAAAATAATATGTTAAAAATTCTTTTCACTAAAGATCGTTCATGACCTCAAAGGTATAAACATTATGTCCATTAGCCTGAATGGTTTCTTGTGCTTCATGATTATCCATGATAGCCGGTCCGAAATAATTAAAGTCCCAATCTATTGGATCGGTAAACCAGTTTTGTATCTCCATGACCAATTTAATATTTAATTTGTCACCAACAACACTGAAAGGCTTTTCAATGTTAATATCAATTTCATAAGGTATACCTTCGAATGCACCCGCATGGAAATTGAAGTAATTGCCTTCTGTTAAGTAAGCACCTTCCAGTTTCATATAATGATAACCTCCTCCCATAGGTATGGGCCACTCCATCAGTCGATCCAGGTCAAGGCCCAGACTTCCGGTAACATTATTTATAGGGGTGAGCCCATGCACAAATGAGATCTTAGTATAATCACCTTCATGAATTTTATTAGTGAAAGTATAAGAAACTGTTGTACTATCTCGTCCATCTATATAATGGATATCATTAAGACTAATTACAGTATTGTCAGATTTGTAGAGTTTAACATCTGAAATAAAGTACTTAATGGTTTTAATGCTGAAATCCTGCTCAAGAGCATTCTGATAAATAAGTTGATCCATTGCAACAGGAGCCCCATCTACAAAGTGCGTAAATTCAAAAGTAAGCGCTACTTTGTCCGGATTATCATAGGGATCATCTTTACATCCCACCAGCAGAAATAGAAAAATCGAAATTACAGTTAGCGGCCTCATAATTATGACTTTGGGTTAAACATCTATATAAACGTAAAAAATGCTATGATGTTGATCTCAAAGCTGTTTTTTTACTAGTACTCATAAACATAAGAGAGGGAGAGACGCATAGTTAATGTATATAATTCAATAGAATACTTGAATAAGGAAAATGTAGTATTATATTAGTGCATGCAAAAAGCTGATTATAAAGATGCGACTTACACTTTAATTGCAGGAATTGCAAAAGCAATGGGTAATCCACATCGACTGGAAATCCTGGAGCTTCTTATCAATGGCGCAAAAAATGTAGAAGCAATTGCAAAAGAAACCAGGCTATCTGTCGCGAATGCATCGCAGCATTTGCAGTTGCTGAAACAGCATAAATTAGTAACTATAAGAAAAGAAGGAACAACAATCTATTATTCTCTATCTAATGAGTCTATTGTACATATAATTAATAATTTGCATACAACCGCGAAAAGCCAGCTGCCGGAGCTGGGTATGACCATCCGCCAATTCAGGAGTAGTTATGGATCAAATAAGCATTCTATAGATCAACTACCTGAAGAAGATCATATCCTATTGGACCTACGTTCGTCATCAGAGTTCAATCATGCTCACAAACGGGGAGCAATAAACATTCCTATCCAAAACTTGAATACTGCTATGCGTCAAATGGATAAAGGGAAAATGATTGTTGCATATTGCAGAGGTGAACTATGCACCTATGCAGATGAGGCCGTAAAGGTGCTCCGGCAGGCTGGTTTTAATGCTGTTAGACTAAATGAGCCAGTCCTTGAAATAGCCTGAAATGATTATGAATAAGAAGAAAGATATTAATCCCAGCGATCATTGGAACAAGGTATATGCAAACAAAGACACTGAACTTCTTGGTTGGTACGAAGATGATGTTTCTCCAACCTTGAGATTGGTAAGAAAATCAGGCGCAGGTCCAAATTCAAGAATATTGAATATTGGTGCCGGCTCAACAATGCTTGTCGACTCTTTGCTAGCTCTGGGATATACTAATTTAATTGCAACCGATATCAGTGAGGTAGCATTAATGTCTTTACAGGAGAGAATAGGTGACAAGAGTAACATGGTGGATTGGATTGTGGATGATCTTACACGCCCATCTCAGTTGAATAAACTTGAACCTGTAGATCTTTGGATAGACCGGGCTGTGCTTCACTTTTTTACAGAAAGGAATGATCAGGATACCTATTTTGCTTTAATGAAGCAGATGGTTCATAAGTTTGGTTATGTTATCCTGGCCCAATTTAGTGCCGAAAGTGCAGATATGTGTAGTGGCTTACCGGTACATCGTTATAGCCTGGATACTCTTAATTTAAAGATGGGTTCTGATTTTAAACTGATTACAAGTTTTGATCACCTTTATTCAATGCCTTCAGGTGATCTGAGGCCTTACATCTATACACTCTATCAACGAATTTCTTAACTGTTGTGCACCAGGGCCTTGCTGTCTTTGGCATTGATCTCGGGTTGGATGTTTACATGATCAATATCATAATTCAATAACAGCTTTTTGATCTTTTCCAGTTTTGATTCAAACTCACTTATGCTAATGTCTTCATTCAGATCTACATGAGCTTCAAAAATCGTAGTGTGTTCATCCAATTGCCAGATATGTATATGGTGAATGTTGTTAATACCATCCATCTCTGATATTTCTATCGATATCTTTTCAATATCAATATGTTTTGGTGTGAATTGCATGAGTATCCTTAAGCTATCAGTGAAAATTGACCAGCTAAGGTAGAAAAGGTACAGCGCTATAAGGATTGAAAATATGGCGTCAACGTAATACCAGTCATAAAAATGGATGATCAATCCACCAATTAAAACACCAACAGAGGTCATCATATCAGAAAACAAGTGCAGGAATGCAGATCTGATATTCATATTATGATCAGAATCCCTTTTTATCAGCAATACACTAAGGCCATTGAGCAATATACTTGCTCCAGCCATTATAATTACCCATTCACCTTTAATGATGACAGGATTAAAGAACCTGTCAATTGCTTCATAGAATATTATGATAGCAATTACAATTAATGAAACAGAGTTAACAAAAGCAGCTATTATTTCAGATCTGCGAAACCCGAAAGTTTGCTTTTTTGTTGGCTTACGCTTTGCTAATCGATTAGCTACATAGCTAATGATCAAGGACAAAACATCACTGAAATTGTGTGCAGCATCAGTTATCAACGCCATACTGCCGGAGATAATACCACCCACGAGTTCGCCAATGGTGATGATTACATTAAGGAGAATGGTAATGCCCAGCCTCTTTCCGCTTACATGATGGTGATGGTGATCGTGCCCCATAAAATCTAATAAAATCCGTAGTAAAACTACACTGATTTTATCTGATCATCAATAAAGATAGATGTTTGTTGTTCTTATGTGATTACTATTCATATTTAAGGCTATCAACCGGGTTTACTTTTGCTGCTTTAATGGCCTGGAAACTTACCGTTACAATTGCAATAAAAATAGCAAGTAAGCCACTTACGATAAATACTAGTGGATTAATGTTAACTCTATAAGCAAATCCTTCCAGCCAGTTGGACATTATGTAATAGGCAGGGTAGATGGACAGGAGAATAGCAAAAGCCACATATTTTATAAATTCTCTGGATAGTAGAGTAGATATACCGAAAACACTTGCGCCCAGTGCCTTACGAATGCCAACCTCTTTTGTACGCTGCTCAGCGATATAGGCAGCAAGACCAAATAGTCCAAGCGAAGCGATGAAAACAGCAATACCTGTAAACAGATAGAATAATTTGCCGAGGCGTTGTTCTGATCTATATAATGCGTCAAAATCTTCATCAAGAAATCCATACTGGAACATCTCATTGGGTGCAAGTTCTTTCCACTCACTTTCAATAGTAGCTACTGCGTCTGATGGGGCAACACCTTTTTTAAACCGGATTACCATTCTGTTTGCTTCTTCTGTGAACCTCAGAACAAGAGGTCGAACATCTGAATGTAAAGACTCAAAATTAAAATCTTTTATTACTCCTATTATATTCAAAATTTCTGCATCATCGGATAGATGCCAGAGTTGTTCTCCAATAGGATTATCCCATCCCATTTCCCTTACAGCAGCTTCATTTACAAGAGCAGCCGTGCTATCAGACGGAAACTCCTGGCTGAAGTTACGCCCCTCAGACAATTCGTAACCCAAAGCTTCGATTTGCTCATAATCAGCCAGGTATGTAGCAAGTATATGGTCTGTTTCAGAACCCGGTGTTCTGAAAACAGTTGTATTACTAGTGCCAGGTATAACACTATTCGTATAACTGGCAGCAGTAATTGATGCGTTTTCCATCAACTTGTTTTTAAATGCCTTTTGGTTGGTTTCTAACCTGTTTGTGTTCTGAACCACCACAACATTTTCACGATTGAATCCAAGATTAGCATTTTGAGTATACCCTAATTGCTGATAGACTATTATGGTGCATACGATTAACACTATTGAAATGGTAAACTGAAGCACTACTAATACACCCCTTAGTTTTCCACTCTTTGCACCTGATTTAACAATCCCTTTTAGAACCTCAGAAGGGCGGAAAGCTGTTAAATAGAAGGCAGGATAACTACCTGCTAAGATGCCAACAAATATGGCAAGTACGAGCACAAATGAAATCATTGGAAGGCTAAATATTTGACTTACTTCAATTCCTTTTCCGGCAAAATTGTTAAAAAGCGGCAGAATGATATACACTAATATTATGGCTACAAAACTGGCTAAAACACTGAATATTATAGATTCAACAAGAAACTGATTTACCAGGTTACCACGCCCTGATCCAAAAGTCTTTCTGAGACCAACTTCTTTTGCTCTTCCTGCAGATTTTGCAGTTGACAAATTCATAAAGTTGATACTGGCGATAAGAAGAATAAATAGCCCTATAGCAGCAAACAAATAGACATACTTAATGTCTCCGCCGGGTTCTAGTTCATCTTGTGCCTCTGTATAGAGATGAACATCTTTTAGCGGGAAAAGATAGTATCCATAAACATTACCTTGCTCAAGAAACTCATCGAATGTTCTTCCCATGAATTGTTCTATCTGCGGACCAACATGCTTCTTAGTCAGGTCTGCTGCTTTGCTGTTTACAATCGTTAGATCAAGAGGTTCGAAACTTTTCACATAGGTTTGGTAACCATTATTAAGCCATATCGGAGATTCAAAACGCTCAACACTTGTTGTTGTAAGTATCATTGTGAACTTAAAGTGCGAATTTGAAGGAGCATCATCAGCAATTCCGGTTACCTTATAGGTTACGCCATCGTTAAAAATAGATAGTTGTTGTCCGATTGGCGATTGGCTACCGAAGTATTTTATTACAGCTTGTTTTGTAAGAACAACTGTGTTGGGTTCTTTTAATACCGTTTTAACATCTCCATCAATTAGTTTAAAATCAAAGAAATCAAAGAAATTTGAATCGGCCATTATAAGACCTTTTTCTTCAATAAAGCTCTCAGTTTCATTTCTTACAATGATATTATTAAGGGTTTGAAACCTAACAAAACTTTCAATTTCCGGAATTTCATTAACCATGGCAGCTCCAAGAGGAGGGCAGGTATATGAAGTAGTTACTTCTTGTCCTGAGATTTTCCCATTGAGGTTCATTCTGTATATAACATCAATATCACTATGAAATTTGTCATAGCTTAATTCATCGGTTATGTAAAGTGCAACAAATAGTGATGCTGTAATACCAATAGCAAGACCTAAAATATTAATAATTGAGAATAGCTTTTGATTAGCAATATTGCGAAATGCAATCTTGATGTAGTTTTTGATCATGACCTGTACTGTTCTTATAAAGAGTTTCTCTTATAAGATGATTAAAACAGGTGAAAAGTTACACGACTCCTTACTTTTTTATTAATAAAATAGTAAGAACCAGGTCAGGATTGCACCAATATAGCCAAATAGGGCAGGGATTGTACCTTTTTTAAGGTACTCAACAAAAGTTAGTGATTCAACCTGACCCATGGCTGCTACTCCAGCTGCAGACCCTATTGAAGTGAGGCTACCGCCCATACCGGCAGTTATTGCCAGAAGCACCCAATAGATGTAGTCCATTTCGACAGTAATCATCTGTAGAACAGCTGCTGTTAAAGGAACATTATCAAAAATAGATGAAAGCACACCAAGTGAGATGTGTCCGGTTATTACAGCCACAGGATTATTGGCAGGATCATCTCCAAAGATAAAACCGGCAATTAAACCCAGTGTACCATGAAACTGCAATGCACCGACTGCGAGCAGGATTCCCACGAAAAAATTGATTGTGGCCATATCAATCTCCTTAATAACATTAACTATTCGGTTTGCTTTTATATGCAGTGAACCTCTTTTCAATTTCCAGTCTATGACAATCGCAGAAATACCCAAGCCAAACAATATTCCGAAGAAAGGCGGTAAGTGGAATGCGTTTACAATCACAGCCAGGCCAAAGGTTGAGAACCCAAGAATGATAATTCCCCACTGTAAAGGCATCATTTCTGTGTATTCTACTGCTTCATGCGTAGTTTTTGTCAATTTTTTGGTGATCATATATTGCGGAATCACCCAACCGACTAATGATGGAAGAATTCCGGCAGCAACTATTTCCCAGGCTGTAAACTTGCCAGCCAGCCAGATCATAATAGTAGTAACATCACCCACAGGCGACATTGCACCACCTGCATTGGCAGCAATAACAGTATTTACGATGAAATAATTGAAATTCTCTTTCTTAAATGGCAGATGCCTTCCTATCTGGATCATAACCAGGGTTGTGGTAAGGTTATCCAGCACAGCCGAAGAGAAAAAGGTGATAATACCCATAATCCAGAACAGGGTGGTGTTCTCAATATTGGCTGACCTTAATTTTATCTCAAGCCATGTAAAGAACCGGAAGTGACCAAGCATTTCTACCACAGTCATGGCGCCCATCAGGAAAATAATTAATTCAAAGATTTCTGCCGATGTATGAATTATTGAATCGTGCATCGCATCAGCTTCTTTACCGAAAGTCACTACAACCCACATCAATGAGCCGGCAAAAAGTGCTATCCAGCTCTTATTAACCTTGGTAATGTGTTCAAGTGTAATGGCAAGAAAGGCAGAAATAAAAATGGTCAGTAGAATTATGGCTTGAATATCCATCCTTTAGATTGTATTGTTTGTTTTGATTCCCAAAAATATAATCCTTTATTTAGTCATCATACTAATTGATAAAAGAAATTTTTATGCTTAAAAATTAAATAATAAATAAACTATATTTTCCTTAAATCGTTTAGATATTTATAGGCTGTTTGTTAGAGTAAGGCAATTTAGGATGGATATTATCTGACACAGGATTATTTTGTAATGGCAAATAATAATTTAATGTGATGGCTATTCCATATTTTATATTCTGATTACCTGATTTAATTATGTATTTTTTTAAGCGTAAAATGAAGCAAATCTATTACCGGGAAGTCAAAGCCCATAAGGTTACAGTTGGTATATTATCGCTCTTGTTATATTGTATTCAACTAAGTGCTTTTGCTCAGCAGACCAGTATTTTCCCATCCACTCAACATGAAAATGCCACTTTTGGATATCACATAGCACATGATGGTAATTGGTTGCTTGTAGGGGCTAAAAATGACACAACAGGATTTGGGGAAACAGGTGCTGCCTATTTTTTCAAGCATGATATCAATGGGTGGTCAGAATTTCAGAAAGTAGGCCCGGATATAGGAGCAGAGGGTGATTGGTTTGGATTAAGTGTTGCCATATCTGGCAACTATGCAGTGGTGGCTGCCAATGGTGATGATACCAAGGGGTTCAATGTTGGGGCTGCTTATATCTATAAGTTGGTGGAAGATAGTTGGGTGCAAACACAAAAATTGTTTCCAAATCCATTTTCAGGGATTGATGAATATGGAATAGCTGTTTCTATGAAAAATGATCTACTGGTAGTTGGTGCATACAGTGATAAAACGAATGGCCCCTTTGCCGGAGCTGCGTACATCTATAAACTCACAAATGGCACTTGGCAGCAGGAGGTGAAGATATTACCTGATGATGGTGCAGCGGAAGATAGATTTGGGCGAAGCGTTCATACAGATGGTAAGCAGGTTATTATTTGTGGTGTGTTGAATGATGACTTAGGAACTAATAGTGGTTCTGCCTACATATATATCGAGGAAGAGGGAACCTGGATTAAAGAAATTAAGTTACTGCAACCTGATGGTGCAGAAGAAGATCGCTTTGGAAGAAGTGTTGGCATAGGGCTTGAATATGCGGCAGTAGGGTCTGTACTGGATGATGATAATGGAAGTAAAAGTGGTGCGGTTATAATTTATCATAAAGAATCTACAGGTTGGGAATTTCAGCAAAAGATCACACCTGATGATGGTCAGGCAGACGATTTTTTTGGTTATGGGTTGTCACTGTATAAAAATCACCTGGTTGTGACTGCTCATAATGATGATGATTATGGATTAAATAGTGGAAAAGCCTACTTATTTAAAAGAACTGGTACTACCTGGACACAAATTGATAAGTTTTATGCTACTGATCCATCCGAAGAAGAGAATTTTGGAGAGTCAGTTTATATCGATGAATCATGGATTTCCATAGGGGCTCCCTATGGTCTTAACGAGGGCCTTGCTACAGGAAGTGCTGTAGTTTTTCCTGCTCCTGTAATTACGGATGTTCCAAAGGTTTGTCCTGAAAAGATCAACATTTACCCTAATCCTGCCCAGGATTATTTGAATATTGATTATGCTTCGGATCAGGTTGTTGATATTAGTATTACCAATGTAAATGGACTGGAGCAAAAGAACATAGAGTTTTCAACTGCCGGGAGAGTTGATATCAGTTTTTTAAGTCCCGGGGTTTATATATTGCGAGTAGAAGCAGTGTCGAAGACCTACTTTAACAGATTTATTAAAGTCAACTGATTGAACACATAAAAAAATACCACCCGAAACCGGATGGTATTTTACATTTATGATTCAACTATTCTTATAACATAGTAGTAGGGCAGATGTATTCAGTCATCTTCAATCCTTCTTCTTTCATCGCATCAAATCCACCATCAACATCGATTACATTCTTTACACCATTCGCACGAAGGATAGAGGCAGCAATCATGGAACGGTAGCCTCCTATGCAATGCAGATAATACTCCTCATTAGTGTCGTACTCAGCCAGGTTTGTATTGATGAAATCCAGAGGTTTGTTTAGGATATTATCAGTATCCAGATGTTCCGAATCAAATTCAGACTTCTTACGCACATCTACAATGGTAATATTGTTTTTCATTCGCTCCCGAAGTTCAGCAGGAGAGATAGACTCAATTGATTCAACTGTCCTTCCAGACTCAATCCATGCTTCAATTCCTCCTTTCAAATAGCCAATGGAATTATCATATCCAACACGGGAAAGGCGGGTAACAACTTCTTCTTCACGTCCATCATCAGCAACGAACAAAATCGGACTTTTAATATCTTCAATCAGTGAACCAACCCAGGGGGCGAAATTATCATCGATATTAAAGTTATAGCTGCCTGGTATGAAGCCATCTTTAAATGTTTGTTCATGACGTGTATCAAGTATTACTGCACCGGTAGTTTTTGCCATTGATTCAAACTCATCTACATCATGGGCAACCACACCATTGGCAATAATATCTGTATAACTAGTGTTTATACCTTTGTTCATCATGGCATTTTTAGGAAAATATTGTGGTGGTTGTACCAATCCGGTTAAAACCTCGTCAATAAATTCTTTTTTAGTCATATCAGCTCTGAGAGCATAATTAACTTTTTTCTGGTTGCCAAGTGTGTCGTATGTTTCTTCACTCATGTTTTTACCACAGGCAGAACCTGCCCCATGGTTAGGATAAACGATTACATCATCTGGAAGTAGCATTATCTTATTTCTAAGAGAATCAAACAGGTGACCTGCAAGGTCTTGCTGAGAAAGATCAGACTTAACGGCAAGGTCAGGCCGTCCGACATCACCAATAAACAGGGCGTCACCTGTAAAAATGGAGTGTTTCTTCCCACTTTCATTTGTTAATAGAAATGAAGTTGACTCCATGGTATGACCAGGAGTGTGCATTGCAGTAAGTGTCACATCTCCGATTTTGAATTCTTCGCCATCGGTTGCTTCGTGTAATTCAAATTCAGCTGTAGCACCAGGGCCAAATACAATGGTAGCACCTGTTTTCTTTGCGAGATCAACATGTCCCGAAACAAAATCAGCATGAAAATGTGTTAAGAATACATATTTAATTTTTGCACCATTATCGGCAGCTTTTACCACATATGGGGTGGTTTCACGCAAAGGATCTATAACAGCAGCTTCCCCATTTGATTCAATATAATAGGCAGCTTCTGCAAGACATCCTGTATAGAGTTGTTCAACAATCATAGTAAGTAGTTTTAAGTAATATTGAAAGATTATAAATTAAGCCTATCTACAATGATATTATTAATATTGGCAATTTTCTGTGATTTAAGTTACAATAATGGTTGCCAATAGTTTGAAAAGTGGTAGGTCTGAGTTATAATATATATGTTATATTTACCCTATTCAATAGTAAATATTGATGTTGATAACCTGTTTAACCTAATTCATAATTATGTTTTCTACTGATGCATTTGATCCCTATGCCCTGATAATTTCATTCATTGTTATACCGATAATTGTTATCTACCTTGAGCAATATAAAATTGTTAAAAAAGTAGGAGCTGTGCTAATCTGCTATTTAATTGGGGCGGCCATTGGTAACTTCGGGCTTTTCCCGGATACAACAGAAACTTATAATCAGTTATTAAATGCTACGGGTAAAGCATTTGTTCCTCTTAAGGAGATAAGACAATTGTTGGCAGAGGGAACAATTGTTAAAACAGATGCAATAAGAAATTCAATTTCGTTCATACAGGATACATCTGCCAGTGTGTCTGTATTGCTTGCTTTGCCTTTGATCCTGTTCTCTATGGATATTAAAAAATGGTTTAAACAAGCCAACCATGCTTTTAGCTCCTTGTTAATTGGTCTTTTTACAGTGCTGGTTATGATTTTTATAGGATACTGGTTGTTTAAGGATGGCATACCCGGTGCAGGAGATGTAGGAGGATTGTTGGTTGGTGTTTATACTGGTGGTACGCCCAATATGGCAGCTATTAAGACAGCACTGGAAATTCCTAATGAAATCTATATTATGACCCATACTTACGAGATGTTACTCGGAGGTATCTATCTGGTGTTTATATTTTCGATTGGCCAAAAGGTGTTTCTTACTTTCCTCCCGCCATACAAGCGTTCTGTATCGGAATCGACTGATTTTGATGAAAAGAGTCTTCAGGAAGAATACGAATCTTATAAAGGATTTTTCAGTAAGAAGACCATATTACCATTATTAGCTGCATTTGGATTAGCAGTATTAATTCTTGGTGTAAGCTTTTTAGTTGGGCAGTTGGTGCCAGCAGACTATTCTGCAACAACTATTGTTCTTCTGGTTACTGCATTGGGCGTGGGATTTTCTTTCGTTCCTAAAATCAACAATATAAAAATGACCTATCAATTGGGTATGTATATTATCTTGATTTTCTGTATTGCGGTGGCTTCTATGGCAGATGCCGGCAAATTAGCCAATATCTCACCAAACCTGTTCTATTTTGTGGGGTTTGCCATGTTTGGATCACATATATTACACGCCTTGATTGCCAAATTCTTTAATATTGATGCTGATACTGTAATTATTTCGGGTAGCGCATTAATATGCTCACCTCCGTTTGTACCGGTAGTGGCAGCATCTTTGAAAAATCGGGATGTAATTATGACTGGCCTGGCAGTAGGAATAGCCGGTTATGCCGTTGGAAACTTTTTAGGAGTATTGGTAGCGGGAATATTAAATACCTGGATGTAAAGGGTCAGCTATGGCTCCTTTATTTCTGTAATGTCTATCAAAGTGCTCAACAGCAGTTTCGATATCGAAAAAGCTTTTTTCTTTTTCGCCAATTTCATCAATACCGGCACGACTAAGAAGATCTCGAGATGGTCCGATTAGGTTACTGAAATAAAACAATATTCCCTGTTTTTCATATTCTGTGATAACTTCAGTAATTGCCAGGTAGGCCGAAGCATCAATATCAGCAATACTGTTGGCTTGCAAAATTATTAATTTCAGGGAAGGTCCTTTTTTGTTTACTTCTTTTCTGATGATATCAGCAAAGTGAGGGGTATTAGCAAAATACAGATCAGAATCATAGCGAAGAATAAGGATATCTTTACGAATTATAACATTATCAAATCGCTTGATATTTCGATATATTCTCATCCCGGGTATTTTACCTACCACGGCATAGTGGGGTTTTGTGCTCCTGTAAATCATTACCAGCAGAGAAATTCCTACACTAAGTCCGATTCCCTCTTTAATACCAATGCCAAGTGTGGCAATAAAGGAAACTAAAAGCATAAAGAAGTCTTCTTTCCTGGTCTTCCAGAGGAATTTAGGGTACTTAACATTTATAAGACCAAAGACTGCTACCATAATTACTGAAGCCAGTATTGCTTTAGGGAGATAATAAAAGAGTGGCGTTAAAAACAGGAGTGTTAAACCTACCAGGGTAGCACTTATCAGAGAAGCTACATTTGTTTTGGCTCCAATTTGTTCATTTACTGCTGATCGGCTGAATCCACCTGTAACAGGGAAGCTACCGAAAAATGATCCCACTACGTTGGCCATTCCCAGTCCTATTAATTCCTGATTGGAATCAATTTCATATTCATCCCTATGCTTTGCCTGAATTGCTTTAGCTACCGAAACAGCTTCCATAAAAGCAATTAATGCTATTGTGGCAGCAGCAGGTATTAATTTAATAAATTCGGGAGCAGTTAGGGCAGGTATTGCAAAACCTGGAAGACCTTTTGGCACCTCTCCAACAATAGATATTCCCATACTATCGAGTTCGAAAAACTGAACAATAAGAATACTCAGAATAACAGCAACCAATGCTGCGGGAATAGCCTTGTTGATTTTCTTTACAAAGATTAAGACCAATATGCCGCCAATCCCAATCAGAAATGTGCCAATACTTATCGATGAAAACTTAACAAATGCCTCATGAATAATGGAATAAATATATCTGCTTCTTTCAATATCAATACCTAATAAATATTTAAGCTGGTTAAGACCAATGATTAACGCTGCTGCAGAGGTGAATCCGCTTATTACCGGTTTTGATAAAAAGTTTACCAGGAATCCCATTCTGAATAAACCCATTATCAATTGTATAGCCCCCATCATGAAGGCCAGAAGCAGGGCTAATGTGATGTAATGTTCTGTACCCACTTCGGCAAGTGTGGTTACCGCAGCAGCAACAAGGAGTGAATCCATTGCAACAGCACCAACACCTAACTGACGTGATGTGCCGAAAATAGCATAAATTACCTGTGGTAACATTCCTGCATAGAGTCCATAAACAGGAGGGAGGCCGGCAATCATAGCATACGCCATACCTTGTGGAATGAGCATTATACCAACCGTTAGGCCGGCTGCCAGATCGTGTTTGAAAAAGGCTTTTTTATAATTAGGAAGCCAGTTAAGAATAGGGAAAAATCGCTTCAAAACAGTTTCTTGGTATATCGGTAATCTACAAATATATCAGAAGTTAGCAATGAATTTTGTGATAAAGATCACATGTTTCAACAGGTAATATCTTGATAATTGAGGTTGATTTGTTAAACTGGTTAGATAAATGCAGACAATTTTTAAGGATTGGGGCTTCAGTAGAATATTCAGGCTTGTGGCCGGATTAGGAATTTTAGGTTATGGTTATATGGAATTGGATTGGGCACTGATAATCTTCGGATCAATTATAGCAATTATGGGTGTTACAAATTCCGGATGTGGGCCTTTTAGTAATTCTTGTGAAATTGAGGAGAAACCAGGCAAACCATCTTCTAAAGAATAGTCAAGTGAATTAGAGTTAGCTGCTTGTTGTCGTGGAAGGCTTTTTATACAAATGCCATAACAGTATCAAAATTGTTGCAATAAATGTCATGTGCATGATAGCTCCTGAGATAAATGCCAAATACTTAAATATGCCTAACCCTCTCCAAACCAGGATGAGGCTACTGAAGGTTATAAACATGGAGACAAAAGGTTCTGCAATGAGGTATAGTTTAAGTTTTGTGGGCAGGTTTGTAAAATAAGTTAGTATTCCTGTTACTATGAAAATTAAACTCAATGTAAAAACATGAGTATGTATGGTGCCAAGGACTTCGAAACTGCTTTTTTTAAACTTTAGAATACTGGCTTCAGTATTCTCTTCATTGCCAATATAATTCTCTTCAATTCCTGTAGGGGTGAGGCTATCTCTATTATTTAAGAGTAAGAAACTTGTGGTATATGCAAAGAGCATAGCAAGAATGAAGAGTCTGAAAAGATACTTCAATTGACTGGGGAGTTGATACAATTTTACGTTTTGAATCATTTTATTAAACCAATAATTTCCTGGAATTCTATGCTATTCTTTTTTAAAGCCATGGTAATCGACTGCACAGATATTGTTGCTCCTGAAATACCGTCAATATCAGATGGATATTCCATGTCTTCGCCATTCTCCTTACCAATGAACTGTTTAAGAAACCGTTTACTACTTATTTCTCCTCCATAGTTTTCTCTATAAACCAGAATAGACACTTTTTCAATTTTTCCAGTTGAATCAAAAATGACCATATAGTTAAAATTGTCAATTTTTCCCGGGGCTTCATCAAACCAGACATAGGCCAATGTATCAGAGTCATTTGCTGACACTCTATAAAGTTCAGGGAGCTCATTAGTATCCAGATGAAGATGTGTTAAGGAGAACTTATGATCTTCCCAGTGATTATTTAAAATCTTATTAACTCGCTTTTTATTACTCTCATATAATGACGGAGAATGGTCATTAATTAGTAATGAACTTAAGATTAACAAAGTAAATAATTTTAAAACCATACCCCTACACCTAAATTAAGTTGGTTGATACCCGTTAACGTAGCCCTGTTTTTTAAAAGTTGATAATCAGCCTTAAAAGATGTGCTGCTCCATGGCTTAAAGTGTAATCCAACCGTTATGTCGGTTCGATTGTATTCATCATTAATTGAAATCTCAGAGGAAGTTGATTGATGGGTATTATAACTTTCAAATCTTCCAAATACTATTAATTGTTCATTAATGGATTTTGATAGAGAGAAAACATCATATCCCATCTCAATAAAATAACCGAACATTTTATCACCCAGATCAGAATCACTATATATATTATAGGCAGTTGTATTGTTAAATTTTGTATAAGTTACCTGGCTCCTGGCCTGAAATCCATGGTAATCATATCTTGCATCAAATCCAATCATTTTAATTCCAACAATTGAGGAGTCTGCTGAGGCAAGCATATCAGGATTATTTAAATCCAGTTGGTCATATAAACTTGATTGCGATTTTCCGAAATACCCGGAAACACCAATGGTTAAACCAGGTAAACCGTAATAATTTATCTTAGTTGCCAGGTTGATGTTTCCACTAAATTTTGATTTTGCCCCCTTCTGTCGTCCACCACGAATGCCATTAGCCCCATTGAATAAGGCATTACCATCATTATAACCGAGAGGTCCGTTTACCAGATATAATTGGTAATTCATGCTACTCGAAGTCAGGTTACCTGCCAAACCGATTCCTATTTCTCGCCAGGTAGTAGGTACTATATATTTGTCCAGATTTGGGCGCTCAACACCATTAAAGGTTGGAGGCTCATGGTATTCGTTTACAATCCCCATAGGTATTAATACTAAACCACTTCTAAGGTTCATCCAGGGTGTTATTTTATACTCAAGGAAAGCTTGTTCAATGTATACTTCTTTCACATGTTCCAGTTCAATCTCGGAAAAGAAACTTAGTTTATCATTGAATTTGTGTCCTACAAAAAGTACTAATCTATGTACATCAAATGTTCCATTATATTTTAGGTTGTCTCCAAAGGGCTGATTGAAATCTATTTGTGCATAACCACCAATTTGCCCAACGCCAAACTTTGCTGTATAAAGTGTATTCCTGAATGAATTATTTAATGCAATAGTGCTGTCACTTGTTTGTGCCTGAATGTTAAATGTTAATAGAAGTAGTATGAGTAAAGTTAGGATGAGCCTGCTCATTATATTAATTTAGACTTATTATAAATAAGGCCCAAAAGTATATAAAAATATTTATCTCATGAAAGAATTATTATAATAATGTTTAAACGATGAATAATTCTTATAACTTGATTATCAAGCTTTAAGGCGGGTAAAAGACTTTTAGTTCTCAGGTAAATTCTTTAACAGAAAATTGCGGATATTACCACCCATTATTTTGGAGATATCTTCTTCATTAAATCCTTCATCTAATAAGGCATCCACAAGGAGAGGTAAGCCGGTAACATCGAAATGCGCTACTACTGCACCATCATAGTCACTTCCAAGGGTTATATGTTCAACACCTACAAGGTCAACGCCATATTTAATGGCTCTGGCAGTAGATTTCGCATCGGTTCCGCAAGTGGCTGCTTCAAACAATCCGATACCAATAAGACCTCCCTTACCTGCAATGGCAGCCAGGTGAGTATCTGAAAGATTTCTTACATTATTACAGGTTCCTTTAACACCCGTATGTGATACTATTAAGGGTCTTGATGAAATTGCCAGTATGTCGTCAATCATCTTAGGGGATGCATGAGCGATATCAACGATCATACTCTTTTCCTCCATCTTCTTGATTACCTCTCTTCCAAATTCAGTAAGACCTTCTTTACTAACACCATGTGCTGATCCACCCATTTCATTATCAAAAAAGTGGGTTGGGGCCATCATTCTTATTCCAGCATCATACATTTTATCAACATTTGCCAGATTGCTTTCAAGAATCTGCATTCCTTCAACACCAAGGTATCCAGCCGTTATACTCTTGTTTTTACTTCTGTCTTTAAGGTATTGATTAAGTTGTTCAGTACTTGTAATAACTCTAAAACTACCATCAGAATCTTTAGCATAATCAAAAAGTTGTTCACATTGAACAATGGCTCTTTTACTCAAACTAAACCAGGAACCCACTGGCCTTCCCTGCGCCATATACAATGTAGTGATGTTATCGGTATCTCCCGTATTATTATCATAATTCATATTCTTGGGAGTCTTGCTTACTATGGTGAAAGCTTGTAAAGCCATATTGGCTTCTATCATTCTGGGTATATCAATATGCCCATAATCATGACGTTTCATCAGGTCTCGCTTCCATAATAAGGCATCACAGTGTAAATCAGCTACAAATGGCAGGCTATTATATATCTTGCTTGCATTTTCAGAAACCTCATAGGGAGGTAACAGGGTAGAGCGATTATAGTCTTCATCAACAATAGGAGGAACAATTAGTATGGCTGCAATATAGCTTACTAATACTATAGCAATAATTGCCGTAAGAAATCTTAAATAAGGAGGCAGGTTACACATTGATTATTTTTATTTTATTTCTACCGAGTTTAATATGACCATTATTTTCAAGTTTTTTAAGTAGACGGCTAATGGCCTCCCTGGAAGAATTCAACTCCTGAGCTATTTGTTGGTGAGTTATATTGAATTCACTTGTTTGCAGCGCATTTTCTCGCTCACTGAGGTAACGAAGTAGCCTGTTATCCAGACTTTCAAATGCAACTGAGTCAAGGGTTGCAAGCATTTCTTCAAAACGGGCAGAGTAGGTTTGTAATATGAAATTCCTCCAGGAGCGGAATTTACGCATCCATTCATCCATATAATGGAAAGGAATTAACAAAACATGAGAGTCTACCTCAGCAATTGCTTTTATTTTACTTTTTTCCTGCTTCATGCAGCAGGTAACAGTCATAACACATGTATTACCACCATCAAGGTAGTATAACAATATTTCATGACCATCTTCATCCTGACGTACAATTTTAAGTAGTCCTTTAGTGATTAAAGGAGTACTCTTAATAAACTCTCCAATTTTAATAATAGATTCACCTTCTGATAAACGTACTTCTTTGGCTACATTGGCAATGGCATCTACCAATTCAGGCTCCTTAAAAAAGGGAAATCGTTGTTGAATAAGATCATGCATGATATATACAATTTAGGCTCCTAAAATATTAGAAGCCTAAATTTAATGGATTGTTTGCAGAAACCGACATAATTTTTTTCATGATAGATATATATGTTACATGAAAAAAATTATACTGAGGTTCCCTCTGACGATTGAAGGTAGTCTTTTTCAGAGGAAAACTAGAAATTAAATCCTTTAAGCATCGCTTTCCAGTACAGGAATGGTAAACCATAACGCTTCATCAACCACATAAAGTAGCTGGCCTTACCAGTATCCACGAACTTAGAAAGCAATGGATCGGAGGCTCGAATGTTCTCATATTTAAATTCTGCAAGCAGCATTCGATTATGAGCTACAACCAAAGGACACGATGAATATCCATTATATCCTTCATAATTGGCATCCTTGCCATCCATTACATCCAGTAAATTTTTAACAATGGTGGGTGCCTGCTTTCTGATTGCCGCCCCGGTTCTGGCTGTTGGAAGATCGGTAACATCACCAGCACCAAACACATTCTCATAGAATTTACTTTGTAATGTATGCTGATCAACAGCCATCCAACCTTTATTAGGACCATCCTGGTTGGCCAGTTTAGTTTTCTGGAACCAATCAGGAGCTGATTGTGGTGGAGCCAGATGTAGCATATCGAATTTAATAATGTAGTGTGTTCCTTCTTTTAATTCATCGACATGATTATTTTCTTCTTCAACAACATGTTGTTGGCCATCGTCCCAAACATATCCAATACAACCGGCAGCATTACGTTCATCGTTAACAATGTAATCTGTTCTGCCATCGGGCAAAGCAAGTCTAACATAATGTGCTTCTTTTTTCTCACCGTCTACTTTTACCAGTTTATATCCGTATCGCTGAGCCACATTATAAACATTATTAACATACCGCTTAAGTTCTGTTTTGAAAGGTTCCGTTCCAAAGATCACAGTACCAGGTGTTGCAAATACTACTTTACAAGCCCCTTTTTCTCCAAGTTTTTTCTTCTGTAGATATTCAGCACCGAGGTACATTATTTTCTGAGGTGCCCCAGGGCATTTAATAGGAGTGGCTGGCTGTGTAAATAATGCCACACCACCTTTGAAATTCCGAAGAACTTCCCAGGTGTATTCAGGGTCTACATAATTAGAGCATACACCATTCTTACCAAAAGTTTCCTTTAATCCTTCAATACCGTCAAGGTTTATCTGGATACCCGGAGAAACAATTAGATATTCATAATTTATTGTATCACCACTTTTTAAGGTGATTTCCATGCTGTCAGGATCTACATTCTCAACGTAGTCTTTGATCCATGTTGCTTTTTTAGGCATCACCTTTTTCTCCGGTTTGATGGTGTCTTTCTTTTTCATTAAACCAGCGCCAACCAGTGTCCATGCCGGTTGATAATGATGTTCCTCGCCAGGTTCAATAATGGCAACATCGAGACCTTTCTTCGCTCTGAGTAATTGGGCGGAAATCATTATCCCACCCGTACCTCCTCCGATTACTACTACTTGATGTTTATGATTTGTCATGATTTAATTGTAGGTTTAAGTTGAATTTTATGAGCGACAAATATCGCAAAAAAAAGTTTTTTTTCATTATGTGACTTTTATCACTATTTACCCTCCGGAGGCTTACTTACTTTGCATCAAAATTAAAAGAGAAAGCAATGGCAACAATTAAATTGACAACAGAAGAATTTAAGAAAAGAGTATTTGATTATACACAACATACTGAATGGAAATATGCTGGTGATACTCCTGCTTTGATTGACTTCTATGCTGATTGGTGTGGACCATGTAAGATGGTTGCGCCTGTTTTGGAAGAATTATCAGAGGAATATGGTGATAAAATCCATATTTACAAGGTGGATACAGAGGCAGAGCAGGAATTAGCTGCAGTATTTGGTATCAGAAGTATTCCAAGTATGTTATTTATTCCTGTAAAGGATCAACCTAAAATGCAAGCAGGTGCATTACCAAAGAATGTACTGAAAGAAATTATTGATAAGGAACTGCTAGTAGTAGCTTAAAAAACCAATTTAGGTTGTTGTTTGATTGAGACAGCCCTTGACTGATTTTTTTCCCCAGTCAAGAGGCTGTCTTTTTTTATGCCCTATTTTAACCCGGAAACAGCTTCTTTTAACTGGTTCATTGCCTGGGATATCATTGTTTTCGGAGAGGCGATATTCATTCTGGCAAATCCGTCACCTCCAGGACCATATGTATTACCCTGGTTTAGTGCAATTCCGGCATTTTCACTTAGAAACCGGGCCAGTTCTTGATTATCTAAACCTAATTGACGAAAATCTAACCATACCTGATAAGTGCCTTCGGGTGGAGTCATTTTAATCATAGGTAAATGGTTTTTTAAAAACTTGTGGATATATTCTATGTTTCCCTCTAAATAGCTTTTCATCTCTTTTAACCAGGTATCGCCATGTTTATAAATTACTTCCCATGCAACATTGGAGAAGGCATTTCCTTTATCTAAATGAAATGCTTTGATCCTCGTTCTTATCTGCTTATGATATTCCGTATTGGGGGTGTATATGAATGAGTCTAGCAAACCGGGTATACCAAAGGTTTTGCCTGCGGAGGAGACCATAATTACGTTATCAGATAATCCTTCGTAGATGTTTAGCATACCAATATACAGATTGGGTTCAAATACAATGTCTCCATGGATTTCATCCGTTATCATAAGAATGTCATTTTCAATGCATATTTGAACAATTTTTTGGAGTTCATCTTTCTTCCATACCCTGCCTACAGGGTTATGAGGACTACATAAAAGCATAATTTTAGAAGATTCCTGTTGGGCTTTTAATTGTAAATCCTCAAAATCTATTTCATAAAAATCATCCTTGAGAATAAGGGGATTATTTACGACCTCCCTGTTAATATCTTTTATTGTTTCCGCAAATGCCTGATAAACTGGGGGTTGAATTATTACCCCATCACCCGGATCAGTAAATTCATCGATTATCGTAGCAATGCTGGTATTCACGCTGGGTAAAAAAAGTAGTTTTTTCCCATTCATCTGGATATCATACTTGCTATTGTACCAATCAGCAAGAGATTTCTTAAGATCAGGTGATTTGTTTTCATATGGGAACAATCCAAGATTAGCTCGTTTGGCAAGAGCATCACTTAATTCCGGCATTACAACAAAATCGGTATCTGCTACCCAAAAAGGCAGCAGGTCATTTCGGCCAAAAACAAGTTTCTGAAAGAAAGGATTATAGCGTGAAAAGTTCTCACGATTTGTATCCGGATAGAAATCAAATTTATTATTCATTATATCTTATTGTTATATGTGGTGTATTCTAAGTTAACATTCTGTTTCTATGTGACAATGTTCACCGAAAAGGATATTTTAATCGTCTTGTTTTGTAAACACTAAAATTAAGAAAAATACTATACTATGAATTTAAGAGATCTCATTAATAATCCTGAAACTACTATTGTAGATGTAAGAACAACATCTGAATTCTACAGTGGTAATGTTGAGGGTTCTATTAATATTCCTCTTGATGAAGTACCTGACCGAATAGAGGAGTTTAAGGCAATGAAAGGCAATATTGTGCTATGCTGTCTTTCTGGTAATAGGAGTGGATATGCGCAAGTGTTTTTAGATATGAATGGCGTTGAAAATTGTTTTAATGGTGGAGGCTGGATGGATGTTCAGTATTTAAAATATCATGCAGCATAAGTAATACTTTTTAATGTTTAGATTCAGAGTTTTGATTGTAAGCATTGGTTTAGGTTAGGGATGTGAAACCGGTTTCTGTTGAAGCCGGTTTTTTACAACAATCCTTGATGTCAATGTATGTAAATCTTAATTCTTAGAGATAACAATATAAATTTAAATTAGAGGATATAAATATTTAGCTGTACTATTTCGTTATAATTTTCAATTTATTGATTTTTTTACTAATCAACTTATAATTTGAAGATGAATATTTGTTACCTTTCTTGAACGTGGTAACATAACCAAAACCTTATTTGTGAAGATTACATGGAGTTTCGATGGTCCTTTTCGAAACTGGTTGGCAATAATGATTTAAGAATAGTAGTTGTAGCAGGGCTTTATCTGGTGGCAGCACAATTAGGAATGTGGTTAGCTTTTCCTGGCACAACCAACTATCCTGTTTTACCACAGGCTGGTTTAGCACTGGCCCTGATGATATTATTAGGCTATCGTGTATGGCCCGGAGTTTTAATAGGTTCTTTGATATCCTATACGATTGTATTTATTCTTCAGGGTATTGAAATGAATATTTCAGCAGTACTGGCAATCTCTGCGATTGGAATAGCCAACGTTCTTGAGACTTTATTAGGATATAAGCTTTATCAGCTATTTATGACCAATGGATCAACTCCCTATGAGAGGACATCCAACACCTTTAAGTTTTTATTTATAACCCTAATTGCTGCACTGGTAGGATCATCAGTATATACTATTAGTATTAATGGTATGCTATTGTCAGGCGATTTATTCTTAAGTGATACTTTTCTATTTAATTACCTGGCAGAAGTAAGTGGTTTGTGGCTATTTACTAACTTAATTCTGTCATGGGCGAAAGGAAAAACACATTGGAAAGCAAATTGGCTAACAGCGCTTGAGGCAGTATTCTTTACAACAGCGATAGTGCTCATTCTACTTTTGATGAATAGTCAAACTTTGTCAATTGCACTGGAACGATCATTCCCATTTTTAATCATTCCATTTTTACTATGGGTAGCGTTTAGATCAAGTATACAGGCAGCTTCTACAGCGGTATTAGTAATTTCTTTCTATTCAGTTTATATAACCATTCAGGGATCTGGGCCTTTTGTTCTATCTGATCCCGGTAGTTCATTGCTTCTGCTGCAATTGTTTGTGATAATGATTGCAGTAACTACAGTAATATTATCAGCAGCTGTGTATGAAAGGATTGAAGCGAGAAATAAGCTGGAAAAGTTTAACGAAACCCTGGAAACGGCTGTTGTAGAAAGAACTAAAGAGTTGGATGACGAGATTAAGACCCGTGCTCGAACTGAAAAGAAGATCAGAACATCAAATGCAGAGCTAAAGAAGACCAATGAAGAGCTTGATAATTTTGTATATAAGGTCTCTCATGATTTAAGAGCACCTATTTCATCTATCCTGGGGCTGGTAAACCTTGCCAAGATGGATAAAAAGGAAGCTAATATGATGGAATGTGTTACAGAGATTGAAAAGAGTGCAAAAACACAGGATAGTTTTATTAGGGATATTATTGAACTCACAAAAAATGCCAGGGTTAAACCCAAACGTCAAAAAATAGATTTCGAAAAATTAGTTGATGAGACTTTCGATTACCTGAAATACTCTACGAGATCAAAGCCACCCAAACCGAAACTAAACATAAACCAGAAGAAGGTATTTTACTCAGATAATAGCAGGTTAAAAGTAATTTTTAACAATGTTATCAGTAATTCAATAAAATATAGTAACCCCAGAAAAACGGAGATAGAGATTAATGTTGAGGTTCTAAATGGGCATGCAAAAATCGATATCAGAGATAATGGTAAGGGAATTGAAAAGAAATATCATGAAGATGTATTTAACATGTTCTTCCGTGCTACAGATCAGAATGCAGGCTCTGGTCTGGGATTATACATTGTCAAGGAAACCGTTGATAAACTAAAGGGTCAGATATCACTTGAGTCTGAGGTAAATAAGGGTACAACACTACATATGCGATTGCCTAATATGCAGCGAAGAAAAACTTCCAGAACGACCTCGTAAACCGTTTGTAATGAATTTAAATATAATGTGTCTGCCAAACACATTTCATTCCTGCATACAACTTATATTTGTCTATCATTAAACAATAAATAACTTATTATGTCAGCAGAAGTAAGAGCACTCGAGCCACGAGCATTATGGAACTATTTTGCAGATCTCAATGAAGTTCCAAGGGGATCTAAAAAAGAAGAGAAGGTAATTGAATTCATGAAGAGTTTTGGTGAGGGATTAGGTCTGGAAACCATTGTTGATGAAGTAGGCAATATAATAATAAAAAAACCGGCTTCTTCCGGAATGGAAGACCGTGATATTGTAGCACTTCAAAGCCATATAGATATGGTGCATCAAAAGAATGCAGATACTGATTTTGATTTCGATACGCAGGGGATTCAAATGTATATTGATGGAGATTGGGTAAAGGCCAAAGGCACTACTCTTGGTGCTGATAATGGTATTGGAGTGGCAGCAATAATGACATTACTGGCTTCTGATGATATTCCACATCCACCGCTGGAAGCTTTGTTTACCATTGATGAGGAAACTGGAATGACGGGAGCAATGGGATTGAAGGGAGGATTGCTGGATTCTAAAGTGCTACTCAATCTTGATACCGAGGAGGATGATGAGCTTACTATTGGATGTGCTGGAGGAATTGATGTTTCAGCTCTTGGCAAATATGAGCAAGAAAACTTAAATGGTGATTACCTATCTTATACCGTAAAGGTTTCCGGATTAACAGGGGGACATTCCGGGACGGAGATACACCTTGGGCGAGGGAATGCCAATAAGTTGATGAACAGGTTTTTAACCGGTTTATCTGCCGTGACTGAATTACGAATTCAAAATATTGATGGTGGAGGGTTAAGAAACGCGATACCCCGTGAATCAGTTTCTAAAGTAGCTGTCCTGGCAAATGAAGTTGATAAACTGGAGAATTACGCAGATCGCTTTAATCAAATTCTATCTGCTGAATATGGCACTACGGATCCCGATGCCAATATTACCGTAGAGCTTACAAACAATAGTGGGCAAGCGTTAAATAGGGAATTTCAGAAAAATATTTTAAGAGGGATCTATGCATGTCCAAATGGTATCTACAGGATGAGTCCTGATATAGAAGGCCTTGTGCAAACTTCAAATAATTTGGCCAGGGTATTGATAAAAGATGGTAGTTATGAAATATTATGTCTCACAAGGAGTTCATTGGATACTGAAAAATTCGATGAGGTTAGATCCATCCGTAGTACATTTGAACTGATTGGTGCAACTGTAGAAGAAGGTGGTACATATCCGGGATGGAAACCCAAACCAGAAGCTGCAATTGTTAAAATCATGCAGAACCTATACAAAGAATTGCATCAAAAAGATGCCCATGTAAGTGCTATTCATGCGGGTCTTGAATGTGGAATTTTGGGAACTAACTACCCGGAAATAGAGATGATTTCTTTTGGCCCGAATATAAGAGGAGCCCACTCACCTGATGAAAAAGCACAAATAAGTTCCATTCAGAAATTCTGGGATTATCTACTGGAAATACTGAAAAGGACTGCTTAAGCTAAGTAGTATTTAAATTTAGTTGAATATATACATTACCATCATAAGGTAATGTAGGATGCTACCTGCCATTACGAATAGGTGCCATATGAAGTGTCCATATTTAATACGTGAATCAAGGATATAGAAAATTATGCCAAAAGTATAGGCTAAGCCACCAGAGGCAAGCAACCAGAAGGCGGGTGTTGGGAGCAATTCAGCAAGCAACTCAACCTTAAATACAATGATCCAGCCCATTACAGCATAGATGAGTGTAGATAGGAGTTTAAACCTTCCTGTATAAAATATTTTCAAGACTATACCACTCAGGGCCATACCCCATTGGATAGCAAAAAATATCCATCCTGTAGTACCTCCAATTACAATGAGTAGGGCAGGGGTGTAGGTGCCTGCAATAAGTAGAAATATGCCGCAGTGATCAAGGATTTTAAAAAATTTCTTAGCCTTTTCATGTTTCAGACCATGATATAAAGTAGAGAATGTGTATAATGCAACTAAACTACTACCATAAAAGAAAGCACTAAATAAACTCCACTCTTTTTCGCTTGTTGCGCCATAAACAACAAGGACAAAAAAACCACCAATAGCACTAAGGGCAGTTATGCCGTGGGAGATGGAGTTAAACCATTCTTCAGTTTGAGATTGAGTCCTTTTTTGTTTTGTCATTTGGGGCAGGTTTGCAGTACAATGTTAGCTTAATTTACTAGTAGAGTGTTCATAAAATACTATTACATATTTTACTTCTCTTTTTCCTTGCTGCTACGTTAAAATATTTAAACGTAGCTATGGCTATGCTTGCATATTTTGCCTTGCATAAAGAAAAAACTAAAAGCAAAATACTTGCAACACTATTTTATGAACGCTCTACTAGAGTATAATGCAAAAAAAAGCTCTTTATTGTAAAAATAAAGAGCATTGTACCCGCGCAGGGACTCGAACCCCGAACCCTCGCCTTAGAAGGGCGATGCTCTATCCAGTTGAGCTACACGGGCATTAAATAAAATGTGAAACCCGAAATTCGAAATTTCTTTAATTAATTTCTTGTTTCAAATTTCACATTTTCTTTCCAACACTTTATGTTGGATTAATATTATTGGATTATTCGCCACTGGCTAATGATCCTGAGAGGTTAAGACAAAAGCTTAAAATAGCTTCGCTTGTTTTCTCTTATGCAAAAATTAATGCAAGCATCACTTTTGCTTTAATACAGATTACCTCACTTCGTTCGGTGATCCTGTATTTGGAACTAACAAAGACTAAAATAACTTCGTTTGTTTCCTCGTTTCACAAATCCTCAAGCAAGCTTGGCATTTGTTTCACCTCGAAAACCAGCACTTTGTGCTGATTTTAGTCTTTGTCGGGGTGGCAGGATTCGAACCTGCGACCTCCTGCTCCCAAAGCAGGCGCGATAACCGGGCTACGCTACACCCCGAGTGGTGTAATTTCAATATGTTTAATTCTTACCTCATTAGATAAGAGTTCGCGCCTTTGCGCGATAACCGGTCGGAGTTCATCCTGACCAAGCTGTGCTTGCGTCAGGGCTACACCCCGAGTGGTGTAATTTCAATATTTCAATGGGATTACTTCGTGATCCCTTTTAGAGTTACCTGCAATCACTTTTCAGCAACTCGCTTCACTCGCAAGATTTTTCAACCGCAAGATGATGAAGCAAGCTTCTCATCTTTCACTTTTCAAAATCTCTTTCAGATGCTGAAAAGCACTTGCGGAGAGAGGGGGATTCGAACCCCCGGTACCCGTTTCCAAGTACGACAGTTTAGCAAACTGCTGGTTTCAGCCACTCACCCACCTCTCCAATAATTTCACATTTCTAATTGAGAAGTATGAATGCTTAAACTTTAACTACCACTAATCGTGGCTGATTTCAGCCCTGTCTGCCGACAGGCAGGCACTCACCCACCTCTCCTGAAATGGTGAAAATAGCTCATTTGCCATTTCGGAGTGCAAATATAGTATTATTGAACGTCCATTCGCAAAACTCTGCCATAAATATTTACATGTATTTCTAATATTTTTTCAGATTTACATTGCCATCCTTTCTAAAGAAAAAATGATTTGCAAATTGTTGTATCTATTTATTATAATTTATGGTATTAGGACAATTTCAACTTCCATGTATTCCGGAATTCAGGACTATTGATTTAACCTCTTGCAGGTAGTTTCTACCAATTGGTAATAGTCGATTATTAATCTCAAGGGCATTTCCATTTAAAGCACTAACCATATCAAGGGAAACAGTGTAAGAGCGATGTATCCTTATGAACTTATCGTGGGGTAGCACATCAGTGATTGTAGTTAGCGTTTGATGCGTAATATAGTTTCCCTTGGTTGTATTAACTCGAATGTAGTCTTTCATGCTTTCAATATAATATATGTCCATGAGAGCAACTCGTATATGTTTCTTGTCAACTTTAAGTAATATGTGATTATCATCATGAATATCTATTCCCTCAGTTGCATGCAAGCGATTATGTACTTTGTCAATGGCCATTAAAAACCTGGGTAGCGAAATAGGTTTAACAAGATAATCTAAAACATCCAGCTCATACCCTTCTACAGCATATTCTCGATATGCAGTAGTTATAATTACCAATGGGGGGTCTTTTAAGCTTCTTAAAAAGTCTAAACCGCTTAAAGAAGGCATATTTATATCCAGAAAAATGAGATCAATTTTATTATCATTTAAGTAGTTATATGCTTCTATAGCATTAGGAACAACTCCAGCCAACTCGAATTCTGTTAAAGTCTCTAAATAGGTTTCAACTACTTTGGCTGCCAAATCTTCATCCTCAACTATCAGACATTTTATCATAAACAGGAATACTTAAAATAACATTAAAAGTAGTACTATCCTCCTTTATTTCTAAATTGTATTGACTATTAAATAATAAATCAAGCTGTCTGATAGTATTTTTTAACCCTATCCCTTCCTGAACTTCTTTGTTTTTAAGATTCTCCTCGTTTAAACAAAGTTCGTTTCTGACAATATATTTTAAAGATTTATTATTTACAGCTATCTCGATATTGATAGGGAAGGGATCTGAATAAGTGTTGCCGTGCTTAAAACTGTTTTCAATAAAAGGTAATAAAATCAGTGGAGGAATATATCTGTTATCAATAACTCCAGAAACTTCAATAGAAGATTGAAGACGATCTCCATACCTCAATTTTTCTAAATCAAGATAATCTTGTATATGTTTAATTTCATCTGATAATGGAACTAGCTCAGACTTTCCTTCATATATTACATAGCTCATCAAGTT
>JBDLIU010000017.1:0-32339 GCA_039714715.1 Bacteroidota bacterium | reverse complement strand
TTTTAATACAGGATGAAGTGTGTTTCGACACAGAAACAACCAGTATTAATGCAGTAGATGCCGAACTGGTGGGGGTATCTTTTAGCTACCAGAAGGGAGAAGCCTATTATGTGCCGGTACCATCTAGCCAGGAACTCACAAAAAAAATATTAGAACCTTTCAAACCTTTCTTCGAAAGCGAAAAAATCAGGAAAGTGGGGCAAAACATTAAATATGACATTCTTGTACTGAAAAAATATGGCATAGAAGTACGAGGCCCACTCTTCGATACCATGCTGGCACATTACCTGATAGACCCGGATAGCCGCCATGGGATGGATATACTTGCTGAACAATACCTTAACTATGTGCCCATCTCAATTAAAGAACTGATCGGAGGCAGGGGATTGCCTGACACCATGCGTGATGTGGATATTGATAAGGTAGTAGAATATGCAGGGGAAGATGCAGATATCACACTGCAATTAAAAAATATATTAAGTAAAGAGGTTGATCAGCTTGAGTTAGGAAGCCTGTTTTACGATTTGGAATTACCGCTTCTAAATGTGCTTGCCACGATGGAGTATAATGGTGTTAAAATTGACCAGGATACCCTTAGAAGCATGTCGGGAGAACTCAGAGAAGCTGCCAGGGAAGCCCAGGATCAAATCTATCGACTGGCAGGTGAAGAGTTTAATATTGCATCACCCAAGCAACTTGGTGTGATTTTATTCGACAAACTAAAATTGGTTGAAAATCCCAAAAAGACCAAGACCGGTCAGTATGCTACCGGAGAGGAAATCTTGTCCAGAATGGCCAAAGATCACGAGATTGCCAGCAAGATTCTGGAGTTCAGAGAACTACAAAAGCTCAAATCAACCTATGTTGATGCTTTGCCCGGAATGGTAAGCAGGTTTGATGGCAGGATTCACACTAATTACAGTCAGACTGTTGCAGCAACCGGAAGGCTAAGTTCTTTGAATCCAAACCTGCAGAACATTCCTATCAGAACTGAAAAAGGCAGGGAGATACGAAAAGCCTTTGTGCCAAAAGACGATGATCATGTAATCATGGCAGCTGATTACTCGCAAATTGAACTTCGTATCATGGCCTCTTTTGCTGAAGACAAGCAGATGATCGAAGCTTTCAGACAGGGGCGGGATATCCATGCCACCACTGCAGCCACCATTAACAAAGTGCCTTTAGACAGGGTTACTCCAGAAATGCGTGGCATGGCTAAATCGGCAAATTTTGGGATTATTTACGGCATTTCTGCTTATGGACTCTCCCAAAATTTAAATATCCCCAGAAAAGAAGCTGCAGAATTTATTGATGGCTATTTCAGGGAATTCCCCGCAGTAAAAAAATACATGGATGGTGTGATTAACCAGGCCCGTGAGGATGGCTATGTAACTACAATATTAGGTCGTAAACGTTACTTGCGTGACATTAACTCAAGGAATGCTACCATGAGAGGCATGGCAGAAAGAAATGCTATCAACGCTCCAATTCAGGGTACAGCTGCCGATATTATAAAGAAAGCAATGATCAATATTCACGCGTGGATGGCGGAGAACAATGTGGACAGCAAAATGATCATGCAGGTACATGATGAACTTGTCTTTGAAGTACCGGGCTCAGAGTTAGATTTAATGAAGATGCAAGTTGAAAGACTGATGAAAGATGCCATGCACCTGAATGTACCTATGGAGGTAGGTGTTGGATTTGGCAAGAATTGGTTAGAGGCGCATTAAAGTTAATTGTTATTAGTCAATGGCAATTAGTTGTTAGTTGACTATTTCAGCATGGATTAGAATAGCTCAAACACGGAGAAGCATGAGCTATAACACTAACTAATTTGAGCTTTATTTGCTTTATGGCTCAGTTTTATGTAATTTAAAGCTCATTTTATGCCGCTTATAAGCTTTTTAACAAATAATAATGAGCTACAAAACGAACAGAAATCAACAGGAAATTCTGGAATTCCTCCAACAGAATCCATCATGTTCTTCGAAAGAAATTCATGAAGGTATCAATATTCAGATAAGTTATGCAACGGTAAAAAGGGTGTTAGCATCCTTAATTGGAGCAGACTTTATCCTAGTGGAAGGAAAAGGGCGAGGTTCAAAATATAGGATCAGTGTTTCCTATGGTTTATTTAGACCTGTTGATATTGAAGATTATTTCAAGACAGAGATTGATGCCCGCCAAATTATTGATCGTTTTAATTTTCAGCTTATTACTGAGGTCCTTTCTGTAACAAAACTCTTTACAGATGAAGAAAAAGCAACTCTTTACAAACATCAATCCGACTATGAACAAAATGTCAGGAGCCTATCCAAGGCACAATACAATAAAGAACTTGAAAGACTTGCCATAGATCTTAGCTGGAAATCATCTCAGATAGAAGGGAACACTTATTCTCTACTTGAAACTGAAAGGTTACTAAAAGACAAAGAAACTGCTGCTGGGAAGACCAAGAATGAAGCATTAATGCTCTTAAACCATAAAGATGCACTAGACTTTATTATTAATGATCCTAATTATCTGGATCCAATCTCTGTTTCAAGAATCGAAGATATTCACAGTATCCTAATCAAAGATTTAGGGGTAGATAGAAACATTAGGACAAGGCGTGTAGGAATTTCAGCTACTAACTACCGACCATTGGATAATGAATTTCAGATACGAGAGGCACTTCAACAAATGTGTATTCTTGTCAATAATAAACAATGTGTATTTGGTAAAGCATTACTATCACTAGTGCTATTATCTTATATACAACCATTTTTCGATGGTAATAAAAGAACGGCCAGGATAGTTAGCAATGCTATTCTAATAAATAATGGTTATTGCCCCATTAGTTTCAGAACCATTGACTCCGTAACGTATAAGAAAGCTATGCTACTATTTTATGAACAAAATAATTTGTCTGCTTTTAAAGAGATTTTTATCCAACAGTTTGAATTTGCAGTAAATACCTATTTCTAAAATGCAGTTTTATGCATTACTGACAAAAAATAGCTGGAGATCCGCATTAGATAAATTATATAATTTATTATATATATAATTATGCATTTAATTATATAATTATTTAAGACAAAAAAAACTGGCCACAAAATCTGTGGCCAGTTGTAGTTGATATTACCAGATCTTCACCCTCAGGCTATCTGGTTTCCACATTTTGTCACCTTCCTTAATATCAAAAGCTTCATAGAAAGTCTCCAAATTAACCAAAGGGCCAACAGCTCTGTACATTCCAGGGCTATGTGGATCCGTTAAAACCTGAGTTCTTAAGAATTCATCCCTGTATTTGGTACGCCAGATAGTAGCCCATGAAAGATAAAACCGTTGCTCCTGTGTAAATCCATCAATCTGAGCTGGTCTCTCATTATTTTGGTAGTGAAGTTGCAAGGCGTCATAGGCTACACTTAAGCCTGCAATATCTCCTATGTTTTCTCCTAATGTTAATTTGCCCTGTACGTATAAACTATCCAAAACTTCATAAGCATCAAATTGATCAACCAAAACCTGTGATCTCTCTTTAAATTCTGATTTATCAGAATCTGTCCACCAATTCACCATATTACCCTCTGCATCAAAACGACTTCCCTGATCATCAAAGCCATGTGATATTTCATGTCCGATAACAGCTCCCATTCCTCCATAATTCACAGCAGCATCTGCCAGGTAATCATAGAACGGAGGCTGAAGGATGGCCGCAGGGAATACAATTTCATTATTCAAGGGATTATAATACGCATTTACTGTTTGTGGACTCATCCCCCATTCTGTTTTGTCAACTGGTTTGCCTATCTTATTCACTGCTTCCATATGCTGGTGCTTGTTCGCATTAAGAATATTACCATAGTATGAATAGGTCTCACCTGATGCTTCTACCTCCAGGTCTGAATAGTCTTTCCATTTATTTGGATATCCTATTTTAACTGTTGTTCTTGCCAATTTTTTAAACGCTTCTTTCTTAGTACTATCAGACATCCATTCAAGGTCTTCTATTCGCACCTTCATAGCAGTTAGTACATTAGTTACCATCTCTTCAGCCGCTGCTTTAGCTTCTGGGGGGAAGGCCACATCTACATAAAGTTTTCCAAGTGCTTCGCCCATAACACCATTGGTGTTTCCTAAAACACGTTCCCATCTAGGACGCATTTCACTGACTCCACTTAACTCTTTACTATAAAAATCAAAATTTGTCTGTACTATTTCATTATTCAGATAACCTGCCGCAGCATTAATTACATTCCACTTTGTATAATCTTTTATATCGTCCAGTGGGGTTTCTTTTAGTACGACATTTACTTCTTTCATGAAATTTGGTTCCATGATGATAAGTGTATCAACTCCCTTAACATAGATATCTTCAAAATACTTCTCCCAGTTTATAGAACTAGTAAGTGCCGCCAGATCTGTGGTACTCATTTTATTATATAACCTTGAAATGTCTCTTTGCTCAATAGGCGTTAATGATGCAAGTGCCAGTTGATTCTCTATGGCCATGATTTTATCTGCAGTCTCTTTATAGAGTGCAGTATCTTCTGACTCATTCGCCAATGCCATCATCTTCACAATATGGGCTACATACTTTTCCCGCAATTCAACAGATTTACTATCTTCCTTGGTATAATAATCTCTATTTGGTAATCCAAGTCCTGCAGATACCACATAAAAAGCATTCATGTCAGAGTTCATTAGATCACCAAAAACGGTTATGTTGTAGAAAGGGCTTATACTATAAACATGAAGCTCGGCTAAAACTACCTGTAATTCAGCAATAGATGACACGCCATCAATTTTTTCAAATAGTTCCTTCACAGGAGTAACCCCTGCTTTCTCAGCTAAAAGTGAGTCCATCCCAATAGAAAAGAAATCTGAAGCTTTACGTTGATCTGTACCTTCAACATAGGCTCCACTTTTAATGGCCTCATCAAGAATGGCTAACATTTCGTAATTTGTTTCTTCACGCAGTTTACCGAATCCGCCCCAACGGCCTTCATCTGCCGGAATTTCAGTCTTATCAAGCCAGGCCCCATTGGCAAAGCGATAAAAATCTTGTTTGGGATCCGCGGTGGTATCCATATTAGCAGGATCAATGCCATGAATTGCCTGCTCTTCCTGTACTGGTGTACACGCCAATCCGGCAATTAGTATCAGGTAAAATAACTTTTTCATATATATAATAATTTGTGTTTTTGTTACACCCCGAAAATACATAGAATCAACCACCTAAAAAATGAATTTTTATTAATAGGCAGCACAATACCCCACTTTGGGGGATGGTTTTTATTCTTTCATAATAATCTTAGCTTACCGTATATAAATACATGCTTCCAGATTCACTTTTATTATGATTAGCTATCATTATTAATCATTAAGTTTACAATAAACACGGATCGATGAAGCCTAAACCCATTTTTCTTGCGCTACTAATTACGACACTACTTCTTTCCTGTGGTACAGATTCCGAAAATCTAACTGAACCGGGTGTTTCTTTACAACTGGCCGAGCATCGCGTTGCCAGCATAAAAGATGTGATATATACGCTAGATATTTCAATTCCAGAAGCATACGATTCTGCTATATACGGAGTTGAAACAGTGTCTTTTAAACTAACCGACCTGACGCAACCATTGGTTTTCGATTTCAAAGTACCGAAAGAATATTTGAAAGATGTTTGGGTAAACGAACAGTCATCTGAATATAAATTTGAGAATGAGCATATTATCATTGACAAAGAAGCATTAGAAATTGGTACAAACACCGTAAAGTTTGAGTTTAGAACAGGTGAAACTTCCCTCAACAGAAACCAGGAATACCTTTACACACTTTTTGTGCCCGATAGGGCCCGAACGGCTTTCCCATGCTTTGATCAGCCCAATATAAAAGCAAAGTACAATCTAACATTAACAATTCCTGCTCAATGGCAAGCTATTGCCAATGGTGCAGCAAGGCAAGAGAAAATTGAGAATAATCAAAAGACTATAACGTTTGCTGAGACAAAACCTATCAGCACCTACCTGTTTGATTTTGTGGCAGGAGATTTCCAGGTAATTTCTCGTGATGTAAATGGCAGAATGATGACTATGCTTCACCGCGAAACTGATAGCCTTAAAGTAGAGAATAATGTAGATGCCATCTTTGAACTGCATGGCACAGCTCTTGACTGGCTTGAAGATTACACAGGTATTGAATATCCTTTTCAAAAGTTTGGATTTGCCATTATACCCTCTTTTCAATATGGAGGGATGGAACATCCGGGGGCCATCACTTATAAAGGTGCCAGCTTATTTCTTGATGAATCTGCTACCCAAAATCAACTCCTGAGAAGAGCAAGCCTTATTGCTCATGAAACAGCTCATATGTGGTTCGGTGACCTGGTTACTATGGATTGGTTTAGTGATGTCTGGATGAAAGAAGTATTTGCCAATTTTATGGCAGCTAAAATTGTACACCCCAGCTTCCCTGAGATCAATCATGATCTACGGTTTCTTCTGGCCCATTACCCGGCTTCTTATTCAGTTGACCGCACCCTGGGTACACACCCTATTCAGCAACCATTAGACAACCTGAAAGATGCGGGCTCATTATATGGCTCTATTATCTATCAAAAAGCTCCCATTGTGATGCGAATGCTGGAAAGGAAAATCGGGAAGGAGGAAATGCAGAAAGGACTTAAACAATATTTGTCGGAGTTTGAATATGGTAATGCAACATGGGATGACCTTATTGCTATCCTGGATAGTGCATCTGATAAATCAATCACTGACTGGAGTAACCAGTGGGTGAAAACCGCTGGTATGCCACAGATATTCCCTTATCTGAAAACAAAAAAGGATTCAACCATTAAACAACTAGGTGTTTTTCAAAGAAGTAAACAGGAAGGGGACAAATATTGGTCTCAATCCCTATCAGTTATGCTCGAAGCTGAGGATAGCATGTATTACTTTGATGTGGACGTGGAGGGAAATATGATAAACATCGATGAGGCTGAAGGTCTAAGGAAGACAACATTTATACTATGTAATTCGAAAGGATATGGATACGGTTATTTCAGGTTAGGTAATCTTACTAAGAAACGATTAATGGAACATATGCAGGAATTTGAAGATCCTGTTTTAAGAGGAGTTGGATGGCTCAACCTCTGGGAAAACCTGCTTGTTGGGAGTGTAGAGCCAAAAGAACTCCTTGCAGCAATTCTTGCAAACCTTAAAACAGAACCAGACCCATTGCTTCAACAGCATTTATTGTCTCAACTGTCTTCACTGTTTTGGAAGTTTCTTTCTCCTGAAGATAGGCTGAAAGTATCCAATAAGATTGAATCCACACTTTGGGATCAAATTGAATCGATGGATGATTCGAGATTAAAATCTGCCTATTTTTCTACCTATCGATCTGTTGCTCTTACTGATGAAGGAGTTAGTCGGCTTTATGCTTTATGGAACAAATCCTTGTCTGTTGAAGGGCTTAGTCTATCTGAAAACGATTTTACTCAACTGGCACACCAGCTTGCGCTAAGAGAATATGAAGATTATGAAACAATTCTTAATCAGCAAATAGAGCAAATTGCCAACCCCGATCGTAAAGTCAGGATGTTATTTATTCTGCCTGCTTTATCTGCCAATCAGGAAACCCGGGATGTCTTTTTTGAGTCACTCAAGGATGTTAACAACAGGGAACAGGAATCATGGGTACAGGAAGCCATAGGGTTCTTGCATCATCCACTGCGCGCTGAGCAATCGAGAAAGTATATTACACCTACATTGGAAATGCTGGAGGAAATTCAGCAGACAGGTGATATCTTTTTCCCTAAAAGAGTACTGGATAACACTTTCCGGGGGCATCAGTCGCCAGAGGCTGTTAATGATGTACGCCAGTTTCTTTACAGGAACAATCACTATCCGGGAAATCTCAAAAACAAGATTCTACAGGCATCTGATCTAACTTTCAGGGCTGCTGAGATACTTGAGGAAAAGGAAGAACAATAACTCCTGGTCGTAGGACCAGCCCGCTAGTCGCAGTACTGGCAGGTATCTTACGACCAGTTATTGGTTACTTCATATTCATATAATCCACAACCAGGCGGCTCATAGCTTTGATTCCATAAACCATTGAGCTGTCGTCTACATAGAAGTCTGGTGTATGATGAGGAGCTGCTTCGTGTTCCGGAGTATCCAGAGGTGTGCCACCAAGGAAAAAGAAAAAGCCAGGAATTTCTTTTTGATAGAACGAGAAATCTTCTGCCCCAGTAATAGCTGGAATTAGCTGTACCTTATCATCTCCCATTACACTTTTAAGTGTAGGCACCATTTTAGCAGTTAATGCTTCATCATTATAAGTTACAGGATATCCATCCAATATTTCCAGATCGGCCGTAGCGCCATTACTGGCAGCAGTATTTTCTACAATCTCTTTCAACCTTCTGAAAAGTAATGGCCTCATATTTTCATCTAGCAATCGAATTGTTCCCACCATTTTTACTTCTTCGGGAATGATATTGCTACGAACACCTCCATGAATAGAACCAAAACTTATTACTGCCGCTCCATTTATCAATGGAAGATTTCTACTTACTATGGTTTGTACATTGTTTACGATCTGTGCTGCCGTAACAATAGGATCTACACCAGCCCAAGGTTGAGAACCATGTGTTTGTTTGCCATTAATAGTAACCTCAAATGTATTTACACTAGCTAAAGTGCCACCCGGCCTGTAACCTATTTTACCAATATGAGTGCCCGCACTGATATGCAATCCGAATATAGCTTCCACATCAGGGTTTTTAAGTACACCTTCCTCGACCATAAGTTTAGCACCACCTTCTTCACCTTTGGGGGCTCCTTCTTCTGCCGGTTGGAATATGAATTTCACAGTACCTCGTAATTCTGATTTCACCTTTACAAGCACTTCAGCTGTACCCATTAAAATAGCGGTATGCACATCATGACCACAAGCATGCATAACCGGTACTTCTACCCCATTGTACTCACCCTTAGCTTTTGATGCCCATGGCAAATCAACTCGCTCCGGAACAGGCAGGGCATCAATATCGGCACGTAAGCCAACAACAGGTCCAGGTTTACCGCCCTTCAATATACCAACTACACCTGTATGAGCTATACCAGTCTGAACTTCAAGTCCTAACTTTTTTAGGTGAGCAGCAATATACTCGGCGGTTTTATACTCTCGGTTTGAGAGTTCAGGATATTGATGTAAATGATGACGCCATTCAATTACATCAGAGATTACTTTTTCAGAGAGATCTTCAACTTTAAGTTGAAGCTTTGACTTCTTTGGTGGTTGATTTGTAAATGCTGTTAGCGCAAAGACAAGCACTACTAAAAAGATGTTCTTAAAATTCATATTAGTAAAGGTTTAAATGCTAAATATACAGTTATTGAAATAAACCACTACTTGCTATTTCCATTAAAGCAGATAATACTTGATAATCGGTAAAATCTGCCGTCTTAAATTGTCGTAAATTTATTTCACCAAAACGTAAATTCAATTACCATGAGAACTGCTTTAATTATTCTATCCTTCACCTTATTCTTACTCATCCCCTCCTGCCAGGAAGGTGAAAAATCTCCAATATTCAAAATTAAAATGTCGGGAGATTTAATTGATGAAGCAATTGATGGAAGGTTATTTCTACTAATCTCTTCGAATGATAAAGCCGAACCACGCTTTCAGATATCTGATGGACCCAACACCCAGATGGTATTTGGAATAGATGTTGAAGGTCTTGCCAGTAATGGATCTGTTCTGTTTGATGGAGATGAGTTTGGCTATCCTGTTGAGAGTTTGAACAATCTCCCTGATGGTGAATACTATGTACAAGCATTATTCCATGTGTACGAAACCTTTAATTTGTCAACCGGACATACGGTTAAATTACCTATGGACAACGGTGAAGGACAACAATGGAACAGGAGCCCCGGGAATTATTACAGTGTCCCTAGAAAAGTTACTGTAACTAAGGGAGCAACCATTGAGATTGAGATAACAGAAGAAATTCCTCCAATTGATCAACCCAAAGACACCAGGTACATTAAACATGTGAAAATGAAGAGTGAGCTTCTCAGTAAATTCTGGGGAAGGGACATGTATCTGGGTGCCAATGTACTGCTCCCGAAAGGATTTGATGAACATCCTGAGGCAAAATACCCATTAATAATTTTTCATGGGCATTTCCCCAACACATTCAGGGGATTCCGAATGGAGCTTCCTGATGAAAACCTGGAACCAGGTTATAGTGAAAGGTTTAAGTTAGCAGGCTATAATAAAATTCAACAGCAGGAAGCCTATGATTTCTATCAGAAATGGATTTCTGAAGACTTCCCCAGGGTGATTATCATTGAAGTACAACATCCAACACCTTATTATGACGATTCCTATGCTGTAAACTCTGCCAGTCAGGGTCCCTGGGGTGATGCTATCACCTATGAGCTTGTGCCATTTGTAGAAGAGAAATTCAGAGGAATCGGTGAAGGATGGAGCCGTTTTACTTATGGTGGCTCTACCGGTGGATGGGAAGCTCTTGCGGTACAGGTGATGTATCCAAAAGAGTATAATGGATGCTTTGCTGCCTGCCCTGACCCGATTGATTTCAGGGCATATACGGTGGTAGATATTTATAAAGATAAAAATGCCTATTACCTTGATAGTGATCATCGTGAAATATTAAGGCCCGGTACACGTGATTACCTTGGACATATTAAAACCTACCTCCGAGACATGAATCACCGTGAGCTGGCATTAGGCACAAAGAGCCGATCAGGGCAGCAATGGGATATCTGGGAAGCCGTATATTCACCCCAGGGAGAAGATGGTTACCCTGTAAGACTTTGGGATAAAAAGACAGGAGAAATCAACCATGAAGTAGCACAATACTGGCTTGAGAACTATGATCTCAGGTACATAATGGAAAGGGATTGGGCAAAACTCGGTCCTTATTTGGAAGGCAAGATCAATATTTATTGCGGTGAAATGGATAATTACTACCTGAACAACGCAGTTTACCTGATGGAAGAGTTCCTGGAGAATACAAAAGATCCATATTACAATGGTGAGGTAGATTATGGAGCAAGGGATGAGCACTGCTGGAATGGTGACCACGATAACCCCAATGCGATAAGCAGACTCCGATACAATACCATGTATATGGGGAAAATCCTGAAACGAATAGAAGAAAGTGCTCCTGAAGGAGCAGATTTAACCAGCTGGAGGTACTAAAAAACGATACCCATGAATGCTATAGTTCTTTACGATTCTCAATTTGGTAATACTAAAATGATAGCTGAAGCTATTCATGAAACTATCAATAGTAAGATGCCATCTGAACTTGTTAATCTTACAACTGCTAATCCCAAAACATTTGAAATGCCTAATTTGGTGATTCTTGGAGCACCCACTCAAAAGTTTAATGCCAAAGAAACCACGATTAAATTTTTAAATGAATTACCTGACATGGTATTCGAAAACAAGAAAGTAGCTGCTTTTGATACACGTATCTCCCTGCAGCACCTTAAAAATAGGTTTCTGCGTTTCATGGTGAAATTAGGTGGCTATGCAGCAAAAAAAATTGATAAAAAGATGGTAAAAAAGGGAGGCACTACCATTATCGATCCAGAAGGATTTTACGTTAAAGACACAGAGGGACCATTGCTGGAAGCTGAAATAAGAAGAGCCAGAGACTGGGGCCACAGGATACTGGAAAATGTATCTGATTAAAAATATTATAAAAGAATTAAGCCGGTATTAACATTTTATGGACCATTATGACAACCATGCCTTAAAAGAATGCAAGATTTGGCAGATGGAGATGGCACGTCCACCGGGTGTAAGAGACCAGCTTACCAAAGCTGCCCAGGTAAGGATCAACAGGCTCTACCCGGAGAAAGTGCACCAGGTAATCACTGCTGCCATCAAAAACATGGTAAAAGCGGTTATTGAGGGTGCCGATTTCACCAACAGGTCACCAGAAAATTATTCGAACTGGGCTGTAATGGAAGAAAAAGTTAAGGAAAGAGTAAAGTTCTACTCAACATCAGCTGCTGCTGAAGGGATAGCCACAGGTTATGGTGGTATTTTGCTAACGTTTGCTGATTTACCCTTATGGCTTACACTGAAAATGAAGATGTTGTTTGAACTGGCTGCCCTATACGGATATGATACCAGTAAGTATCGGGAACGGCTGTTTATCCTTTATATTTTCCAGATAGCCTTCTGCAGTCAGCAGCAACGAAATAAAACATTGCCGATAATTAAAAACTGGAATCAACATCAAAATAAACTACCCAATAATATCAATGATTTCGACTGGCGCACTTTTCAGATTGAATACCGTGATTACCTAGACATTGCCAAGTTATTCCAGATGATCCCGGGATTTGGTGCTATAGTGGGTGGTATTGTAAACCACACGCATACACAAAAACTGGGGCGGTATGCCATGAATGCCTACAGGTCAAGGTTGTTGGATATAGAAGGATTCATACAACTCGACCCACTTGGATAGAAGCCCTGTTTATAAATAAAAAAATCATGATAAAATTTATTTGCAAAAGAATCTTAAAAGAACAGATGTGGTTTAACTGGTTCACCTATTTATTAGTAATTATCTCCCCAATACGAGGTGTAGCCCAGGATATTCTTGCAATACCAGAAATTGCAGATAATGAAAAAATATGCTTCGCGCTCTATACCGTGCATGAAAAAACACTAAAACTTACTGCTCAATTTTATCCGCTGAGAGAAAGCGATGCTGTAAAAGCTAGCCTTGAGATTAAAAAAGATACTTCCTGGATTAAGGTGGCTGAAAGTGAAATCATATACCCCGGATTGACTTCAACATTTAAAGTTGAAAACTGGAATGATGATCAACAGCACCAATACAGGATTAACCATCAGAATACCTCATATTTTGAGGGCATTATTAAGAAAAATCCTGTCGATAAAGATGTAATAACTGTGTTTGCATTTACAGGTAATTCAACATGGAGAAAACTAGCTGACAAATATGTTGATGATGATAAGAGTGATATTGTTAAGAACATTAAAAAGGCTGAGCCTGACTTATTGTTTTTCTCCGGAGATCAGGTATATGATCATAAGCGGCATTACGAAGCGTGGCTGAAATTTGGTCGTGATTATGGTGAAGTAATTTCAAACACACCAACCATTTGCTTACCGGATGACCATGATGTTGGTCAATATAACCTTTGGGGTGCTGAAGGTAAAAAGTCGATGGCCATACATGGTAATGATGGCGGTTATTTTATGCCGGTTGAATACGTAAAAGAGGTAGAACGGGCTCAAACGAGTCATTTACCGGATCCTTATGACCCAACACCTGTTGAAAGAGGTCTTGGCGTTTATTACACAAACCTTACGTGGGGAGGAATTGGTTTTGCCATTATTGAAGACAGAAAATTTAAAACAGGCCCTGCCGGAATAGTACCCCAAAAAGGGCCTCGTCCTGATCATTATACTAATGCTGATTATATACCGGAGGAGTTAGATGTTGACGGAGCAAAATTATTAGGCGAAAGACAACTAAAGTTTTTAGATGAATGGGGGCAAGACTGGAATGACACAGAGATGAAGGCTGTTCTGTCACAAACCATTTTTGCCGGGGGTGCTCATATTCATGGCAAAATAAATGACAGAGTACACGCTGACCTTGATGCCAATGGCTGGCCCCAAACAGGCAGGAATAAAGCTCTTGGGGCAATCCGAAAATCATTCTCTTTAATGGTAGCTGGAGACCAGCACCTGGCAACTGTTTTTCATCATGGTATTGATGAATGGAATGATGCCGGTTATTCTTTCTGTGTTCCTTCTATAAGCAACTATTATCTACGTTGGTGGAAACCACTGGAACCCGGTAAGAACAGACCAAAGGGTAAACCCGATTACCTGGGTGGTTTTCTTGATGGGTTTAATAATAAGATCACCCTTCATGCAGTAGCCAATCCTGATATGAAGGATGCTCCTTATAACCGGGGAGAAGGATTTGGAGTGGTTAAGTTCAATAAGACTACAAGAGAGATAACCCTGGAATGCTGGCCAAGAGAAACAGACATTAGTGTACCTGACTCAAAACAGTATGACGGTTGGCCTGTTACCTTCAAGCAAACCGATAATTATAGCAGAGAAGCTAAAGGATTTCTGCCAAAGTTGGTGATTAACAAAACTGACCAGGTTGTGCAGGTAATAAGCGAGCAAACCAAAAACATTGTTTATACCCTAAGAATTAAAGGTAATGTGTTTATCCCCAAGGTTTTTGAAGAAGGATTTTATACGATTATTGTTGGTGAGGGGGACAATAAAAAAATTATTTCAGGTATTAAGGCAAACAAAAAATCCACAAAGAAAATTAAGATAGTTTTATAGACAGAATTGTAATTGAGTCAGATATCCTGCTTTATGTTTATTACCAAATAAACGGTAATAACCTGTACTTTACTTTTCCGGCATATTCTGTATATCCTTCAAGTTCAGCCTTTAAGGTCTGGTCCTCAAGAGCAGTTCTGATTATGAGTATTAGTGTAACAATTCCTGACAAAATCAAGGCATAAAGCGAACCTAGAACAATCGATGTAACTATGAACATCAGAATAAAGCCAACATAACCTGGATGACGTACAAATTGATAAGGTCCTTTTGTTACCACCTGATGGTTGCGATCTGTTTGAATTCTAACCATTGTAGAAAAGAATTTATTGGCTATCATCGACCAGGTAAAGAGTAATGAACCTGAAATATACAGGATCAATCCTATGATGTGGATATAATTTGCCAGTTCAGCACTCCATCCCAACCGATAATCTAATCCTGACACGATATAAATCCCCATAATCGGGAACGCATTTATGGCTGATAACAATTTATCCCATTTTTTAACATTGGTTTTCTTGCGGCCTCTTTCTTCAATCACTTCACCAGGCAAGACAAACAGGTTGAATATTAAAAGCACAACCCCAGTTATCATATAAATCCAACCCCAGAACCAGTCTAATGTCCATGCGGAAAGAAATAGAAATACCCCTTGAATTACCAAGGTGAATAGTGTTTGGGAAAACCTTTTGAATATATTAGCCTTCATAATACTTTTTCTATTCTGATAGGTTAATTAGGAATTAAATGTCATTTATTCCTAAATGGCAATTAGACTTTCATCACAAAACTCTATTGGTAATTCTTAGTTTATTAATCTTTCTTTTTATTAAAATCTTCGCTAAAGAAATTGGAGCTGAACTGAGGTTTAAGGGAAGCTGAACTGTCAATTATTATAGCTGCATGGTTAATTGCAATTGCTGCTTCTGCTGATCCTACACAGATTAACTTCAACTTCCCTTTAAAGGTCGCACTGTCTCCAGCTGCAAATATTCCCGGCACATCAGGACTTTCCAGTGAGCTTGGTTCAACAACAACAGCACCACCTTTAACTTGTATAGGTAAGCTTTTAAAAGTTGTTTTACTGGGTAAGAACCCAATGTTAACAAGTAAAAGGTCTGCTTCGAGTGTTTTTTGTTCCTTGGTCTCCATGTGTTCAATTACCACATGCTCCAGCTTTTCACCTTTATTGGCACTAACAAATTGCCATGGCTGGTATACATCGATACCACTATCAGGCAATTTGGTAATACTTTCTTCATGTGCCTGCCAGTCTGTTAACCTGTGAACCAATGTAACTTTTTTAGAATTTCCATCAAAATCATGAGCCCAGTCCAATGCTGAATTACCTCCACCGGCAACAATAACCTTTTGCCCGTAATACTTTTCTTTGTCTTTAATTACATATTTAATGCCCCTGTTTTCCTGGTTTTCAAAATGCTCAAAAGCCTTTAAAGCAGGAAGTTTCCTTGGCGTAAAAGACCCCATTCCTGTTGATATTAGCACTGTTTTTGAATAAATCACATCATTTTCAACAGTAGTCAATTCAAAAACATCATCTTCATTCTTTTTGATATCAATAACCTGTGAGTTATATCTTATTTTATTATTAAAATGAGAACTTTGTACATATAAGTTATGAATCAGGTCCTTGGCAAGAATTTTCGGAAAACCTACCATATCATAAATATATTTTTCCGGATAAATGGCTGTTAAAGCACCTCCAACTTCACTTCTTGTTTCCAATACTAAAGTGTCAAGCCCTCTCATCCCTGCATAAAAGGATGCAAACAAACCTACAGGGCCTGCTCCAACTATTGTTACGTCATATACTTTATCCATAATAAAAAATTTGAAGATTAATCACTAAATAGTTCTACTCGTTTTCCGTCCATTTTCTATAATAATCCCTCTTGCCATGTTCAATATGAATTAGCTGGTTTTTTTCATCGAACTCCTTCAATTCTACATAGACTGCATTTTCTAATTCACAAGGCATATTGTTTGAGTCGATAAAATAAAAGTGCAGCCTTGCCACCCTACCGTGAGATGCTCCTTCATATTTATAGCTTCCCTTTTCTTCCGTTTGAATACATTTGAAGAAAAATTCCTTATATTCTTCACAACCAATGAAACATGGTATTTCTCTTTTGTTTGTCATGTTTATTAATATTTAATTATGGCAAAAGTAAGGTAAAGCTGTATGTTTTTTAAAATTTAGACTATTCAGTTAGTTATCCATTCTTTCTTTTAACAATAGGTATTTATAATTAGGCTAGTTTCAACTGCCAATTTCCACTATTACCAGTCTATATTTTAAATGCACTATATCATTGTAAACACCTACATTTAGTATACCCATTTGACCTTTTTATCTAATTATTATTTCATCCGCAAATACCATGGATTCATACTGAGACCCCGCATGGTGCCATTCAGGCAGTTTACCATAATATTTGGCAACAACCTTAAGGTACCTTGTTTTCAGTTGATCAAATTCCGTCTTGTAATCCTGTATTATGCTCCCCTCCTCTTCAGGGGGTATAGTTCCCTCAATTACAGCTTGAAGTTGATAGTCATCTTCAAGCTTATCTTTTACATAAATCTTAACCTGTTTGGGAAAAATCACCCAGCTGAATGTGTTTTGATAGAAGCTCATGGACAATGAATTAATTTCCTCAGCCTTTTGAAAATCAATTTCAATGTTAATATCCTGACCGGAAAAGCCCTGCCATTTACCACTTCTCAAATCACTGACGTCTCCCTGTACCCCGTCTAATAATGCATATTCTCCACCTCCATCATAGCTGGGGTGATACCGACTATAGGAAGAATTCAATTGATACAAATGACCGATACCTTTGTGAAAAATAACATCTTTGGTCATCACCTGTCCTGGTTTCCCCATCTTATAACTACGAGCCTGTATAGTGGCATCACGATTCAGGTAAATTGGTTCTTTATAGATCAATGAATGTCCTCCAAAGGTGCTATCATTTATAACATAATGCACCGGCAAATCATTAAATACAGAGCGCATAGTAATCTTTCTTCCTTGCTCATTTACTTCATTATGAGCTGTGATAATACAATAGCTATCAATGCTCTTAAGATGATTTAACAGATTATCAAATTTTTTCAAATTCTGGTCTAACCACCATTCCCTGTTCTCCCTTCGCCATAATCGCGCATACTCATCTTTTAGTACGGTTAGCATTGCAATCAACGAGCCTGATTCCGTTTTTAAAGCTTCCTTATCATCCGTTTCCCCCTCAAGATAGTCATTAAGTGCAATCCTGAATAAATTCTTTTTAACCATGAACTCTACCTGCTTAATTGCATAGCTTATGTAATCAACAGTATGCTTGTTGTATTTAATTTGGGGTAAATACTTTTTAATATCTTCGGACAAAGAATTAAGTTGCAACAGAACCAGCTGATTAACTTCCTTTTTTCCTTCTTGAACATATTCCATATGAATAGGGAATATTGGTTCAAAGAACCGGCTATTCTTCAAGACATCACGCACATCAGCATTATGCAATGAAGAAAGGTTATGCATAATATCCGTAATCATGCCACCTTCGATCCCGTAATAAAGGGCATCAAAAGCACTGTTAAATTGACTATATCTTACTTTTCTCTCTTGCTCTGACTCCCGTATTGTATTCCCTGAAGGAGCAGGATTCCAACTATTCTCTGCTCCCCATGCAAATCCATGCCAGTTGTTATTAAAAAAGTTAAGCCCGTCATCATCCCAACTTGTATTGAGTACACCGGTGGCATTAAGTTTAAAACCATCTCTTATAAAATTATTGACATTGATTTCAGTTGCACCCAGGTTTGGATAAATATTAGACCAACAATTTACCCCGGGGGCAACCCAAAAATTAAGACCCTGACTCGAAATAGGTGTAATAGCATAATCGAAACTTTTAGCAGGGTGGTATCCCCATGCCATAACTGTCATATCGCCGGGTAATTGCGGTATTGCTTCCGGGTAAGAAGTGACGATATCTCCCCACATCAATATCTTTTTATTGTATTCTTTGAGTAAATCATTCAGCCTGTTGATATGCTTCACATAAACACCGGCAACACCAATTGAATCAACCATTCCTTTCGATTTTCCTTCTCCCAACCCAAAGGTCTCATCACAATTAATATTAAAATACTCGCCATCGTTTAGTGGTACTATTTCCTCGTACACATCGCTTAAAAACTCATAGGATTCTTCCAGTACCGGTGAAATAATATGGCCATTCTCTGCCAGGTGTTGATAATCCGGATGCGACAAAGTTTTAGCCATATGTCCAAAAGACTGGTAATTACCAATAAGCTTTACATGATACTTTTTAGCAAATTCACCTAACTCGATAAGTTCTTGTTTACTGATGCCGTCTGCAGGGGCAATTTCAGGGTGTTCCTCCAGTTTGAATACATGTTCCGTATAAAGGGTAAAATAATTAAGCTTAAAAGAAGCCATTGTTCTGATCTCCTGCTTAAGCATATCCATGGTTGGGATCGGGCCACGGCTTATATCATCTTGCCAGGCACGAATAAAGATTGAAGGCTTATCATAAATAACTAATCCAGGTATCTTGTTCCCGGTTCGATTAGCTTTTATAAGTTGCTTCAGGGTTTGAATCCCATAGAAAATCCCGGCATCGGTAAGAGAGAATAACTGTATTTTTTTTGAATCGATTTTTATTATATATCCTTCATCTGAAGGATCAAATAATATACTCAACCCTGATTTTTTCAAAGTTTTGTTCAACTCATTTTTTGAATCAAATTTGAGAAAAACAATATCTGCCTTTTTCGATTTTTTGATAGCATTGACTTTAATCTTCAGCTCCTCATACAGGATTTGATCAAAATCCTCCAAATGAAATCTTTTAATGTCAGGAGCATAGATTGAAGTCGGACTATTAAACTGATAATCTGAGTTATTAAGTTCCAGCTTTTTCGGTTGAGGGATTAAGTGGACCTGTGCATGAGCCTTAAATATCAATGCAGTAAAGATCAGGAACAAAATATTTCGAGTTAGAGGTACGTTTTTCATTCTATTTTTAATTGAACACAAGTTAATTCCCAGTCTTGAAGAAAACAATTAAACCCACCAAATATACTTTCAAACAATTCTTCTGTGCAAATTCCAAATTTTTATTGTGTACCTATTTCATCAGGTTTATCTTTCTTGTAAATTCATCCTATGAAATTATTGAAATTACTTCTCCTGGCACTGATTTCAACTGTAACATCCTCCACGATAATTGCACAGACGGGTGCACAATTTCCTTCAAGACCTGCAGATGCCATAGAAGGTAGTGCCTTTATGGAAAGCATTAAAGATATGAGTTTAAAAGATCGTGAAGGGCTTATCTTCGAAGAAATCAGTACAGGAAATATGCCCTCCTTTTGCAAGGAGTTCAAAACAATCTCTGGTGAAAAAAATGGGAAATCATATACATACCAAACTACCCTTGATTATTTGGCAGTAGGATCAGACAATGATTTTTGTCGAGTTCCAATAAGCCCCGGTTTAGCACAAAAAATTGCAGATTATTTTGGATGCACATTACCTACCACAAAGATGGTAGACGAAAACTGGCAAAATGCTAATAGAAAAATCCAACCCATTACACATACTCCCAATGGCAATGATAATGAGCAGGTTTGGATGTTTGTGCTACATAACCAGGAGATAGAAAGCGCCCTTGAAGCTATCGGTGGTGCCTGGGACCGTAATACCACTTTGGTTGATGGACTTAAAAAAGATATCGTGATCACCAATAAGATAATCAGTAATCCGGGTAAGGTTGCCATTTATGGGTGGTATAAACTGGATGGGAGTTTCTGGCAACCCTTGTACACAGGACACATCGACACCTACATGGACTACAGTCATGGTGTTAGGCTGATCAACAACCTGGTTACTGTTGAAGATGATTCCTTGAATTTAAGAGAAGTATTAAAAACTGATACGCTGTACTCCCTCTTCAGCAACGAAACAGGCATAATGATACAGCCTTACTATCTATATGAAGGTATAGAACCCTTGCCAGATACCCCGAAGTCATTTGGAATTAAAACACTAAATGAACAAGAAATCCAATTATCCTTTTCTCCTGTTGATAATGCATCGGAATATGTAGTTCATGTAACTTCCTATATAGATGGAACACCGAACACTCGAACAATTGCTATAAGTGACTATACACTCAATATTAATGGTTTATCGGGAACAGAAAAGGTGGAAATTAAATTGAAATCCAAGAACTCTTCCGGTGAATCGCTCTATTCAGAAGTTTTGACAGTTGTTCCGGGTTCCATTACCTCGGAGTTACTCATCGTTCAGGGATTTGATCGAAAATCTACTGGTAACACTTTTGATTTTATGAAATATCATGCTTCTTCTGCGTTGAATGCAGGTATTGGGTTTGATGCAGCAACCAATGATGCAGTAATTGATGGTCTTTTCAATTTGGTAGATTATACATACGTGGATTATGTTCTTGGAGAGGAAAGCACCGTAGATGAAACCTTTAACTCACTTGAACAGGAAATAGTAAAACAATATTTAAATAATGGGGGCAATTTGCTGGTTTCTGGGGCTGAAATAGCCTGGGATTTGGATTGGAAAGGAAGCGCTACCGACAGAAATTTTTATCATAATTACCTTAAAGCTTCATATCAATATGATGCACCTTTTAACACATCTGGGATATGGTATACTGTAAAAGGGATCGAAGAAACCCTTTTTGGGAGTATTGTTGATTTTCAATTTGATAATGGAACCCATGGCACGTTTAACGTAAAATATGCAGACCAACTTACTGCTTCTGGTGGCAGCAACCCTATTATGGAATATGTTGGCAGTAGTCCGGGGGCCGTTGCAGGCATCGCTTTTACAGGACTTTTTCCGAAAGGAGTTAAAGAGGGAAAGCTGGTTAATCTTGGCTTTCCATTGGAGACAGTTTACCCTGATGAAGAGAGAAATGAATTATTTCAGGCAATCGTAGATTATTTCAATTATGAGCCCCCTCCCCCACCTCTTGCAATAGAAAGTAAAACAAGCAATGAAATTTTCTCCATAGCTCCTATGCCCTCAAAAGGTGTACTTAATCTATTTTTCAACAAATCTCTACCGAATCCTGTAGAAATCTATTTTTACAACAACCAGGGTATCTACAAAGAGCAATTGTATCATGGAAATGTACCTGACAATTCTTCTCCAATGTCATTTAATGTCGCCAGGTACCCTTCGGGAGTCTACGTTTGTGTACTTCAATCGAAAGATATTTATCAGACCAGGAAAGTGGTTCTTGTTAAATAGTTAAATAGCCAAATTCAACACCTCACTCATATCCGCAGTAGCTGTACAAATTACAGAATCACCAGCTCCATAAAATATCCTTAAAGTATCATTCACTACAGTTGCTCCGCAGCAAAAAGTTACCCGTGGCATTGTACCCTTTGCATCATGTTCAGCCAGAAACGAGTTTAATTCTTCTTTCGACATCTTTTGCATGGTCGCCAATCCGCCCGGCAGCACATCTACCATTCCACTCATTTCGTAATCCATTTCAGGTTTAAAAATGGGCTCTTCAGACCTGAAAAGCACTTTCCCTGGATTTTTGAGGTCAAGCAGCAGGAATCCAACCTGATACCATTGTTTATTATTAATACCATGATAAAGCACAAGCCAGCCTTTTTCTGTTTTAATAGGGGGAGGACCCATTTCAACAAAGGTGTTATCGAAATAATCTCCTTTGCGAGGTCCCAGGAAAGGTGTTTGATCTCCTGTCCAGCTAATCCCATCTGTGGAGGTAGCAAACCAAATCCTATACTCCCCAAACATGATCCAATATTTACCATCAATTTTCTCAGGGAACATTGCTCCTGACTTTGACCATTCTTCTGTTTGAGGCTTGGTAATTAACTTCCCATTTTCATTCCACTCTGTAAAGATGCCTCCCGCTTTTTCGAATTTCCAATCTGAGAAGATAGGACCTTGCCTTTCCCAGGTTTTCAGGTTTATGGATCTTGCCATGCTAAGCCTGGGAGTGATGCCATCATAGGCAGCATAAACCATATAATAAGTTCCCTCTATTTTGCTAATTCTTGGATCTTCCAGGCCACGTTTTTCTAAACCTCCAATTCCAGTTAGTAGTGGCTCAGTAAACCGTATAAAGTTTTCCCCATCCTTTGAAACCGCATAGCCAATAGATGATTTCCAGCCAGTTCCTCCACCCATTGCCCGGTAAAACATATGATATTCACCATTACGAAATATAACTCCCGGGTTATACAGTTTTTGAGCTTCCCAGTAGTTATTCGGATTGGGTTTTAAGATTGGATTATTTTCTGAGCGGATGAAGTGATTGCACATTTAAAGTTCATTTCTATGCACTTATTAAATATACTCATTCCATACCTATTTTAATCATTACCTCTTGAAATTCAGTAATGCAGTAATCATATAAATTGATTTATAAGTCTCCTGGTATGCCTGATCAAATACACGCCATCTCCGTTATGAGAGGCTGTGAATTCCGGGATATTTATCTTTTTTTAGAAACTTTGAGTGGGGCACAAACCTCCTAAAACAATTTTCGGCAATTAGATCTTCTTCACGCGGACGGCATTCAAGCCTTTCATGCCTTGCTCTAATTCAAAACTAACCATATCGCTTTCCTCTACCTCTTCCGTCAAACCATTTACATGAACAAAGTATTTTTCCTGAGTGTCCTGCTCTCGGATAAAACCAAAGCCTTTAGAATGATCGAAAAAATCAACTCGTCCTTTTCGTATTGGGTCAATCTCCTCTTTTATGCTTTTGGGCACACTTACTTCAATAGTATTTGCTTTGATTTTCTTCTTTTTTGTCGGATCTGGTGGGGTATCGGTGATATTTCCATCTTCATCAACATAGGCAATCATATCATCAAGACTAGAGCTTTTGGCATTGGCCTTGCGCTCTTTTTGCCTTTCTATCTTATCCTGCCGTTTCTTTAGACGCTTTTTCTCTTTTTCTTTCTTGTTAAATGTCTGTTGCGATTTTGCCATTCTTAGTTTCTAATTAAACTCCAAAATTAACAATTCTCTCTCTATTTACACGAGTCTAAGACATTAATCTTACTTTTTGGTGAGATATAGTGAATGTATGCCAACTTATAAAAAGCTTAATATATACACAATTCCATTTAATTTAAGTTCGCGAAATGTAGGGTAAATGCATCGGACATAATACTACTTGCTGAAACCCTGTGTAGTTTAAAAGTATAAATCTTTCAACATCCCTTTTGTCTGGATCACAGATTACCACGGATTAAGAGACCCCACAGATTTTTATAGTAAATATGCTGTTCTATTTCTCGCTGAATTAATTATATAATTTACACATATTGATTGAGATAACGACACCGGTCAAGCAATGTGGTAGTTCCGATTGCTATTTGGAGTAGTCTATGATTCTGACAATGGATATATAAATGTACTAAGCTTTACGAATATGTCAGCATATCCCGACAAGCCGGGACCCCTATGGTGAATGGCCAACTTAAGCTTGTAAATCATTAGGTTTAGTATTTAACCAGAAAGACAACGTGTTATTGCAATTCTAATGTCATCTGCTACTGTTGAGCCTATGCTTTCCACAGTACATGAATACATTGTTTCATACGTTTTTACTGCATAGAAATATATTGTAACCTCCAAAAGGGGTGGCTAAACCAATTTCGTTTATAAAAAAGTGTTATTTCCCTTAAATAATTTTAACATATGGCATCATTTAATTGCTGTTATATCCCTCTTCCGGACACATAACAGAAGGATTATGGGTATTATCCATTAAGAATACCCGATCAACACTGCAATCACTAATGCCACCGACCCGGCAATCCATAACTTAACCATTAGCGGGATAATAAACCAGAACCACTTATTGTATGGAATACCGGCAATCCCCAGGATACCCATCAGCACTGCGTTGGTAGGGACCAGCATGTTTGTAAATCCGTCACCGAACTGGAAGGCAAGCACGGCCACCTGCCTGCTGATTCCGCTCAGATCTGCAAGGGGAGCCATGATGGGCATGGAGACATAAGCCTGACCACTACCTGAAGGGATAAAGAAATTCAGGATACTTTGGACAAAGAACATTCCAGCGGAGGCAAGTTCAGCTCCCATCTTTTCCAGGGGAATTGATAAACCATAAACCACACTATGCAGTATCTCCCCGTCTTCCATTACAAGAGCAATGGATTTGGCAAAACCGATAAGAAGAGCCGTACCAGTCAGTTCTGCTGCCCCCACTGTAAATGCTTTAGCAGCCTCATCGGCTTTTATCCCACCGATAAACGGAATGATAAAGGCAAGTACGAGGAAAACGGCTCCCATTTCAGTCAAGTACCAGCCCCAACCGGACAATCCGGAAATACCATAGACGATCAACCCAACAGCAAATATCAACAAGAGAAGGACAATAAGATGCCGTTTATTCATTTTTGGATATTTTTCAACCCTGGCTTTGTGACCGGTATCAATCCCGTGAAGCAAGCTGTTCTCCGGATTCTTGAGAATCTTTCTGCCATACCGGCTCACATGGTGCCACCCAATGAGAAACATGGGAACAAAAAGTATCAGTCGATATCCGATTCCCGATGTAGGCTTAAGCCCGGACACTTCCTGGGCTATGACAAGCGTAAAAGGATTAACCGCTGCCACCCCGTACCCAACTCCATAGCCCACCACCATGATACCCACAGCAGTAATGGCATCCAGTTTCAGTGCGATACAGAGCGAAATAAGTATGGCGATAAAAGGCAGGTATTCCTCAGCCATACCTAACGTGCTCGACCCAATTGCAAAGATCAGCATTCCTGCCACGATCAACCCTTGTTGCCGGGAGCCGAATATTTCCAGTGACTTTCCAAGAAAGGCATCGATAGTCCCCGTCCTCCGGATTACTGCAAGAGCCCCTCCAATAATAAACACAAAAAAGATGATCCCCTGTGATTCCTGGAAGCCTCTCGGGATCACCATGAACATATGGAACGGGGCAAGATTCCCGGAATCCTCTAGTTGTTTAAAGGTGCCTGGGACTACCGTGGTATGACCGTGGTCCTCTTTTATTTCAAACTTACCATGCGGAATAACATAGGTCAGCAACTGAGCAAGGATGATCATACCGAAAAGTAGAATGAGTGTATGTGGAACTTTGAATTTCATATTAAATGGTCTTTTTCTTTTGCCAACAGCTCCGGCCAAGTAGCGTACTGAATAATCACCAGCAACTCTTTCCGCGGACAGATAAAGTTAGTACCTTTTGATGAATTGTAGCCAGTTTATCCACCTATGGAGGGTAAGCACGGCAGACCATACTGCCTCTAATGGTGGATGGCGACTAATAGGCAACATTCTAATCTTTTAGTTTTGTAAATATTCTTATAAACTTTTCTGGGAACGGATCTGTAAAATACAAGCGTTCATCTCTAAACGGATGAATAAACGCTAATGAGTAAGCATGTAAGTACATACCTTTCCCCTTTAGAATTAATCCCTCAAGTCCGTAATCCTGATCACCTAATATTGGATTCCCTATACTTGAAAGATGTTTTCTTATTTGATGTCTCCTACCTGTTTGTGGATTTAATTTCACCAAGTTTAGTATTCCATATTTTTCAGATAATACTGATTCACTCACTCGATAATCTGTTCGTGATTCCTTCAATTCTATTTTTTTTGTTATCCTTCCTTGTAGATTCATTCTCCCTATAGCAACTGCATAGTATGTTTTTATAATCTCTTTGTCCTCAAATTTTTTATTCAGAGATCGAATACTACTACTTGTTTTTCCAACCAATAAAATACCTGTTGTCCCATAATCTAATCGGTGAATTGGTTGAAAAGTCGTTGCATCTGGTAAGTTACTTTTTTGAATACACTGTGGCAAAGCATTAGCGATTGTTCTGAAACTATTCCCACTAACCAATATCCCGGCTGGTTTATGTATCAATGCCATATATTCGTCTTCATATAACACTTTAAGTGGGAAGTTAAACTTTTTGTCAGTTTTGATTTCTGTTGGAATATTCAATCTTATTGTTTCACCTCCATTTATTAATGTAGCTGAAGTAGCAACATTCCCATTTACCGTTATATACCCATTCTTTAAAGCCTTCTTTAATGATGATTTTGTTAAAGCTGCAACAAAAATCCCGACACCGTATTCCTGAAGTCGAGTTGAGTCTGATATCCTGGGGACAATATGGGTTTCTGTTTTGTTGATCTTCTTTAAATATAAATGATTGCCAACTTGTAATAAGCCTAATAAATATACGTACTTCCCGTTAAATTAAGTTCGCGAAATGTAGGGCAAATGCATTGGAGGCAATGCTACTTGCTAAAATCCAGTGTAGTTTAAAAGTATAAATCATTCAACATCCCTTCTGTCTGAATCACAGATTACCGCAGATTAGCAGATGCCACAGATCTATTCTATTATTTTACATTACCAACCTTTTAAAAGTAAGAGATTTGCTTCCAAAGTTGATTAAAAGACCTACCTCCAGCTTATAAGCTTTGAGATAATTTAATGCCTGTGCTAAGTGAACATCATTTAATTGAATGATGGCTTTTATTTCAACTAACACCTTGTTCTCGACAACAAAATCTGCTCTTCTGGTTCCAATAGGATCTTCCAAGTCTTTATAATAAATATGCTGTTCTATTTCTCTATGAAAATCTAAATCCTTAATTTTCATTTACCAGGCAAGTGCTCGTTGGTAAATAACTTCTTGAAATCCATTTCCTAAAAAGCTATGTACTTCAAATGAGGCTCCAATTATTTTCTCTGTAATTTCTTTATACTTAAATTCTGTCATATTTTTTGATCTGTGAAATCCTTGAATCCTATTAATCTGTGATTCAGACACTTTGCTTACCTCCTCAATGCACTATAAATTGAGTTGTATACAGGTGCTAATACTTCTGAATTTTTATATCAACTAACAATCTATCACTATTAACCTCCTTTGTAATAACAACTCCTTTCCTTCCGGTAGATGTTTCAAACAGAACGGTATTTCCAGGAATCATTGAGTTGCCAAAACTTTCATCATCATTTACTATGGTTAAATCTGCCAGCAACCTGTCGTCTGCCATAGCTGCAAAATCAGTATCAGAAACAGTTGGTGTACTTTCATAGTTAGTTACTTTTGTAGTAGTTGCATTTGGAACATTATAGCCAGCAACATCAGGACTATCGAAGTAGTACATTGTTTGCCCCATACTACCAAAAGCAAGATGAATTTTAGAACCATTGTCAGCAGTAACCTCGCTGTCTAAATACATAGTACTAGTTTCAAATGAATACAAACGACCATAAGTTGCATCTCCTGCATTCAGTGAAAACTCTAAATCAGAATGTTCAACAATAGCGCTATTCCCTATTATTGAAACCGTTTTGGAGATTTCCTTTTCAGCCGAACCATCACTGACAACCAACGTGATTGTAAAATCATCAGCTTTGTCTATCGACAAGATTGATGGTGTCTCTTCTGTTGAGGATTCTACATCTGCACCTTCTGTGAATGTCCAACTAAAGGATGATGCATTCTCTGAATTATTAGTTATCGAAACCTGTGCATTCGGCGCTTCTCCAGTTATAGTGGTTTCAAAGTCTGCCACTAGTACCTTTGGCTCTACTTCATCGCAAGCGTAAAGGATGGCACTTAATAAGATGCCAAGAATAATTGTTCTTTTCATGATTTGATTTATATATGATTAAATTGTTAGATTCTTCATATATGTGTATTTATTTGTTATTAAAATATCTATAAAGTTTATTTCGATTAATTACTGCAATTAGTATTATAATCGGCAATGGCCTTAAACCTGCTTTCTTCTCTATTCCCGGCATCTTTCATTAATTTCAAAAGCTTTGAACTCTCTTGATCCCCTTGACTTGCTTTATATTCTCCTTTCGCTTCTTTTTCAGTAACGAAAGAACAATCCGCCAGCTCTTTCTTTATGTTCATATCCGCAACTTGCTTAAGCTTTCCCTCTATTTTTACTCTATATATGTTATAAGGTTTTGCCGCCTCTTTCAATACATTAGCTTGACCATCATATGAAGTCATTGCCGGTGGAGGAGACTTAAAGAAAAGAAATAGAGATATTTTGTCATCAAGCACTTTACGTAAAAACATCTTTTTAGGCATGGCAACTCCTACACCTTCTAAATGCGCATATTTAACTGATTCGTAAATCAAGGTGTCAATTTTATAGCCATCACAATCTTTTGCTTTAAGAAGTTCAAAATGTTTTCTCTTCAGTTTCTCAGTATTTTCAAAAACATCTTTAGGGTAAAAGACTACATATTCTTGAAATTTCCACGGAGCAAAATAGCTAAGGCCATCGGCTTTAACATAATAAATATTCTTAATATAACCGTGTAATTCTTTTCCGTCTTGATAAACAATCCCTTCAACAACATTTTCTTTCTTCATTTTTTCTTCAAACTGTGCTTCGGCAGCAGTAACAATACTTGCTACCAAGAATGTTACTATAATTAACTTTTTCATAATTCTATATTTGGTTTAAACAATATTTACTTAGTTAAAATCCAGCGTTTGAGTAACAGTAAAGCTCGAGTTAGGCGCCCTTTGTCCCGGCAAATAATAATTCAGCTTTACCTTATAATCTCCTTCCCGAACTATTGGAAAAGAGTAAAACATAAGAGCAGTTACCTGTTCTGGTAACGGATTTGGTTCATTGATATATAACGGCACTACTTTTTTTCTTATGTCGTGGAAATCCTGGCGATAGACCATTGGTAAATCATATTTCAGGTAACTGTTTCCAGTAGATATCAATCCCACATTCTCCTGGAAACCAAATTCTCCAGTATTCCCCCAGTAACTGAGATTAACAGATCTTACTGGAGGGAGGCCTAAATCATCAACATCTCTTTCTCCTATTGAGGCAACTCCACCAATAGGGTAGTTGGCATAAATGGTTGGTAATATTATATTTTGATAATAATCATTATTGCTTAAATCAGCCTCGAGTTTCACTAATGATTTATACTCAGTGAATTTGTTACCTGCCAGCTCCAACTGATCGAAATGCTCACTGGTTGACAACTTTGTTGTTAACCGATGAACATCCCACGCTATTACCATGTCCCTTAGCGTGTTATTTAATGTGATGGCTTGCATCTTTTCAAAAAATGTACTGAACTGGCTTGTTCGGTATTGACTGGTAAATAAAATAGACTCCTGTAATTGCTCGATTGATCCTTCTGCCTGTTTCTTAGTAATACTAATGCCTGATTTACTATCCTCTCCTCCAATTGATTTAGTTGATGCCACCACATTTTCATCAATAGCGGCCAATTCTTTTATAGGCATTTTAATTAAAATCCATTCATATATCTCATTGTTCTGAAGATCAGGAATTGTAAACTCAACTCTTTTCGCGGAAGTATTGTAGGTAAAATCAAATTCCTTATCACCTGCAGATGATATCATTTTGCCTTTCTGAATCCAGGCTTCATCTTTTTCAAATAAGTAAGCCTGTCCATCAATTAATTGAATGTAACCATTGGAAGTTTCTTTTGGATAAAAATTAACCATTTCAATAACAGGGTATGAATAAGCAACATTTTCATAGGGTATAAAATCCGGTGCAGTGCCTGTAACAAATGATGATTCTTTCTTTTCTATTATTTTGTTCCCCTTGCTGGTCACCGGAATCCAATTCCCTCCTTCCCGATCTTCAAAACTGATTTGTGCTTCTACCTTTAGTGTTGATTCTGGTGGCAATATTTCAAATGCATTAAATACGGCCACATCATTGGTTGAGTTCCATTCAATTGTTCCTGTCAGATTTCCTGATTCTGTCCTTACTCTGAAGTAGTCAAGCTTTATTCTAAATGACTTCTTTATATTATTGATATCAACCAGTTCAAAGACTTCATTAACTGGCATATTGAATACAACCTGCGGATTATTAAATACACTTACATCTCCTTCTCCCTCAGCAGGAGTTATATCAGCAATAACCTCCAGGCCAGAAACAGCCGAGCCCTGTTGAATCTCACATTCTTCTCCAATGGTGGCCTCAAACCTGCATTCCCCCTTTACCAACCCACCTAAAGTGCTAAAATAACCCCCTACAACACCCCGCATCCAAAAAGGATTGGGGAGTTTAGCCTGCAATACAGCTGCAGATGACAGGTTTATAATGTCGATATTACGTTTGTCACCAAACACGTCAACCCTAATCCCTATATTGCCATCAAAATAGGCATAAGCCTGTCCGTTGGCGTACCAGCCATTAATCCCTATTGGCCCGGTTCTCCCAACACAACTAACATCTGAGCCATAATTTTTTAACATTAAATCGAAGCCGGCTCCTGCCATAAATTTGGCATAGAACTTCCAGTATTCAAGATCCCCTGTATTAAAGTTAAGCGATGCCCCCATTGCGAAACCTGAACCCAAACCAAGAGCATTCTCGTCTCGCATATAATCAAGGTTAATCCCTCCCAGGATTCTACTTACATTGGCATCAGGGGGTGGGCTTGCCGGGATGTTAGTCCCAGCCATGAAATAGCCATCTGCCCTGGCATTGATGTCTCCAACACCCATTTTTAATCCCAGCCTGTCAGAGGGTGTGCCAATATGTATATACCAGTCTTCAGGCGCAAAATGCATCACTGCCCAACCGGCACGGTTACTGGTGCCTATACCTTTTACCATCCCTTCAGCTGCATCTACAAACACCTCCATGTTCCCGTGGAGAATCTTGTTTGAAAAGTCATAATTGATATTTAGGTGGCCAGAGACTTCAGCTTCATTTTCATTAGAATTCTTTTTCTTTAAAGCATCATCTGGTTGTTCACTGTTGGATGAAAATTGAGAAATTATTTCAGTGTTGGCTTTTAATTCTCCCAGTCCATCACTCATTGGCAGACTCATGAATTCGCCTTCCCCTTTAAAGTTGATATTCCTTATCCCACCACCTTTATAAAAAGATATTTCGAAAGCTGCATCACCCTCAAATGCTTCACCGTCCAATGATTTCAGACTAACTGCTGCTCTAATACCCAAGCCTGCCTCAGGATCAGGAACATAAGAAATTCCAGACATAAGATCACCACTTAATTCCTCAGGAGGCTTCATCTTCATTTGATAATAGGCGCCTCCTCCAAAACCATAAATCCCTAATCCAGGTGCTATTTTAATCCCTTTATTAAAACTGGCAAGTGCATCTGCATACCAGTATTTTAGCTTATTAACTGTTCCAAATCGAGCTGAAGCCTTGACTTTAATTTCTACTTTTTTGAAATCTGCATCAACCAATCCAAAATATCCGTTACCATATGTTCGGTCGTTATTGTAATATTCCAGGATCCCTTTAAAACCCAATGCTTCATTGTCAGCAGCAAGCTCAATTTTTTTAACAATTGTCTTTTTATATTTCCATTTCTTCCTATTCCCAACATTATTCATCTCACCCACCAACTGCAAGCCTCCCTTGGCAGAAAAGGCGCCACCTTTTTCACCGGATAACATTATTCCAGCCTCTACATCCAGGGCCACCGAACTATCCGGTAGTGTTTTAAGTCCTATCCTGTCTATATCTATTTTGAATCCTGATAATTCTGGCAAACTATCTCCAGATCCGGTTGAAAATATACCTTCTGAGATATAGGGTGCATAACTACTAAGCTTGAGATTTTCGAATCCGATCTCCTGGATTTTAACATCTTCTCCACCAATACCTCCGGCATTAATACTCATCTCACCATTCAGCATAGCTTCAGGGACAAATCGGCCATTTCTGATATATACATGGATATAGGATGATTCATAAAGTGTTACACTACCGGCCCGCCAGAGGTCAAACTCTAAACTATCTGTCGGTTGTAC
>JBDLIU010000016.1:0-33249 GCA_039714715.1 Bacteroidota bacterium | reverse complement strand
TTCATGTACTTTTTCCCGGGGGAATTATCAATTTTAGGAATTAAACCGGCTGTTATCTCACTTACCGGGTTGTTGATTAGCTGGGTACAGCTTTCGGCTATTGTTTTTATCTTATTGGTTATAAAATATCTGTTCATAAGATTCTTGTCGTCAGTCTTCGACCTGAAGGTTACAAATGTTCACTATGCCTCATCGTTAAGACTGATTTTGATATTCACAATTTTATTGTTTTTACTCACATCTATTCAATTTTTTAATGTTGGAGGTTTTACGCTTGCAATATTTTGGGGTTTCATGCTGGCCGGTATTGCAGTAACGATATTCATATTATATTTTAAATTAAGTTTGGTTAGCACCCATACGCTTCTTTATATATTTGTTTACCTTTGCGCCACAGAATTAATACCAACGGTATTTTTGTATAAGTTTTTTACAACATAGGATAAATTAGAATTGGATAACGAGGAAGTAATGAAAGAAGAAATTAAGGAAAGGCTAAAGGACGTAAAAAGCATATTAGTTTCACAACCAAAACCAAAAAGTGAAAACTCTCCTTATTATACATTGGCTGATAAATACAATATTAAAATAGATTTCAGGCCATTTATTGAGGTTGAACCTGTTGATCTAAAAGAGTTCAGGCAGCAGAAAATAAACATACTTGATCATTCTGCTATTATTTTCACTAGCAGAAATGCGGTAGATCACTTTTTTAATATCTGTAAGGAGTTGAAAATTGATGTTCCTGCCGACATGAAATACTTCTGTATTTCTGAACAAACAGCTAACTATTTGCAGAAGTATATTGTAATCAGAAAGCGTAAGATATTTACCGGTGTAAGAACGCCTGCAGAACTTACTGAGGTATTAAGTAAGCATACAGAAGAAAAATTTCTTTTCCCTTGCTCTAATATCAGAAAGGATGATATACCAAATTATCTTGCAGAAAATGAATTTGATTATACCGAGGCTGTTCTTTACAAAACTGTAGCCAGCGATTTGTCAGATCTTGCAGATATAAAGTATGATGTTATCGCCTTCTTTAGCCCATCGGGTATTAACTCACTATTTGTTAATTTCCCGGAGTTCAAGCAGAACAGTACAAGAATTGCCACTTTTGGGCCAACAACAAGCAATGCAGCTAAAAATGCTGACCTTTATGTTGACATAGAAGCACCATTGCCACAAGCACCATCTATGACTGGTGCCATTGAAGTTTACATCAAAAAAGTGCAGGAACAGTAGAACCTCTCTATTACCTTTTGCGTTCTTTCGGGTATAAACAAGGTGTAAATGTGTTCAAAAATAATAATTGACTTATATTTATGCCTTAATAAATGCTAGATTCATGGTTTATAGTCGTGTATACAAGCTACTAGTCTTAATTTTTATGGGCAGCACGGCCTTTGCTCAGCAGGATACGGAGTTTACGCAATACATGTTTAATAAGATGTATTACAACCCGGCATATGCAGGAGTTCAGGGAGTTACGGAATTTAATTTGTTGGTAAGGTCAAAATGGACAGGATACGCATCCACATTTGATGGCCCTGGAGGCGCACCTAATACACAGGTTTTTACTATGAATTCTCCTGTCTACAAACTGGAAAGTGGTTTTGGCGTTTATTTAATGAACGACAACCTTGGAAGCCTGAATAATTTGAGTTTACAGGGAGCTTATGCTTATCACCTGCCAATAAAAGGAGGGAAACTAAGCTTTGGAGTTAATCTGGGATTTTTCTCTCAATCTATCGATTTTACAAAATACAGACCCAGTGATATAAATGATCCGCTGATCAAGGAGGGGAAAGACACAGAGTTAAAATTCGATATGGGATTTGGTTCATTTTACCAGTCAGAGAAATTCTATGTTTCGTTAAGTGTCAATCATATTACAAGTCCGAGTTTTAATTTCGGGATAGACAATATGAGAAATGCCCTCCAACCAACCTTATATGTAATGGGAGGTTATTACTATGATGTGTCATATAACCTGGTAATAATCCCTTCTATTTTAATACAATCTGATTTTAGTAAAGCACTTATAAACTTTGGAGGGATTGCGCGTTATGATAACAAGCTTTGGGGAGGTATTACCTATAAATATCAGGAAGCTGCTTCTATCATTCTGGGCATGAACTTACTTAAGTCTAAAGCGTTAGATGTAGGATATGGATTCGATTATATTGTCCATGATCAGGAGGCAAAACAACCTACTTCACATGAAATTAGAATAGGTTATACATTGCCGGTAAGTGCATTTGGAGGAAAAAAGGTAATAAGAACGCCAAGATTTAGGCATTAAAGCAAGAAAAATTTTGGTTTCTCCGATATTTTGCTGAATTTGTGCTTTGATTTATAACTATGAACTGTTTTTAGAAAAAAAAATGAAAATATTGTCGAAAAAGCTTATTATTGGACAATATATTTAATTTGTGTTTGTTAATCTAAATACGGATTAAACCTAACAAAATGGCAAGAACAAAATTTTATAATCCTAAATCGCTAATTTTAGTACTAGTTAGTGCAACGTTTATTACGAGCTGTAGTTTATTCGGAGGCGGAGGAGGAGGTCAGTCAACAGGTGACCTGACCGGAGTCCTCGATCGCCCTGAGGGTTGGATAATGCCAACTCCTTACGGGATGGTTCCAATACCAGCCGGTACTTTCCATATGGGTCAGGCGGATGAAGATGTGGGACAAACCCAGATTAACTATAACAAGCAGGTAACGATAGGTAGTTTCTATATGGATGATACTGAAATTACTAACAATGAGTACAGGCAATTTATTGAATCGCTGAAGACAGATTCATTAGGATCAGGAACCTGGAATGGGCAGACCATTGCAGGAACCGGTACATGGCCTGTTGATTCTTTAGGCGCTTATTATCCGGATACCACTGCATTTGTAAAAGATTTCTCTCACCATATGGGAGACCCGTTGCAGGAGTACTATTATGCGCATCCAGCGTATGACCAGTATCCTGTTGTTGGTGTAAATTGGGTGGCCGCACAGTATTTCAGTGATTGGAGAACAGCCTACTTGAATGATTATTGGGTGAGAGAACATGGTTGGCCAATGCCAAATTTCAGGTTGCCTTCAGAAGCTGAATGGGAATATGCAGCACGTGGAGGAAGAGATATGGCCAAATATCCATGGGGTAATCCATATATAAGAAATAGTAAGGGTTGTATGCTTGCTAACTTCAAACCAGGTCGTGGTAATTATTACGATGATGGTTTTGCTTATACAGCTCCTGTGGGTGAATATTTCCCTAATGATTATAATTTATGGGATATGGCGGGCAATGTGTCGGAATGGACACAGGATGCTTTCAACCCGGCCTCGGTACCACTTGTTTGGGACCTTAACCCTGAATACAAAGATGCTAATGAAATGAGAAAGGTAATACGTGGAGGTTCATGGAAAGATGTTGCATTCTTTCTGGAAACAGGTACAAGAGCATATGAGTATCAGGATTCAACCAGGGCTTATATCGGATTCAGGTGTGCTATGACGCATTTAGGTCGTTCTAGCGGACAAGAATTTTAAAGTTTGAAAATATTTTATATCTTGTAACTAACTTCAGTTAATTATACATTCGTACATTCTTTGATGAACTAAAATTCCAAAAAAATGAGTAAACAAAAAAAGGGAGGATTTGTTGAGCTACTATTTAAAACCATAATGCCAAAGGTTTATGGTATTGGTGCAGCAGTAGTTATCGTTGGTGCTTTGTTCAAGATTCAGCACTTACCTGGTGCAGGTGTGATGCTTGGAATTGGACTTGGCGTTGAAGCCGCTATCTTTTTCCTAAGTGCATTTGAACCACCTCATGCTGAGCCTGACTGGTCTAAAGTGTATCCCGAGTTGGGAGATGACTATGCTGGCCCAACCAAGAAGGTGCCTGTAAGAGCTGCTGGTGCTGGACCAGAAGATAGCGTTTCGCAAAAGCTCGATCATATGCTTGAAAAAGCGAAGGTCGGACCAGAGTTAATAGATAGCCTTGGTAAAGGCATGAGTAGCCTGGCAACTAATGCCAAACAAATGGGCGGTTTATCTAGTGCTGCTGTAGCAACAGAAGAATATGCCAAGAATGTTGGTGTTGCTTCTAAAAGCTTACTAGACATGAATAAATCTTATGCGCAAACTGCAAGTGCTATGAGTGAAATGGCAAATGCTTCGACAGATGCTAAACAATACCATACACAAGTTCAGAATATCACAAAGAACTTAGGCGCTTTAAATTCAGTTTACGAATTAGAACTTCAGGATGCTAATAGCCACCTTAAAGCAATGAATAAATTCTATGCTAATGTGGCAGGAGTGATGGAGAGTATGGAAAAGGCCGGACAAGGGTCTGAAAAATTCTCTCAGGAATTACTAAAACTCACTGGAAACCTTACCTCTCTTAATGGTATTTATGGTAGTATGCTTACTGCCATGAGAGGTAGTACTGGTGGAGGAGCTGGTGCCCAAGGGTAACAGCAAGTTTTAATTAATGTTGAATTTAAACCCATAAAAATATGGCAGGAGGTAAAGAAACCCCCAGACAAAAAATGATCGGGATGATGTACCTGGTGCTTACGGCACTCCTTGCCTTGCAGGTAAGTAATGCTGTACTCGAAAAGTTCATCTTCATGAATGATGCCCTGGAAACAATGGCAGCAGATTATGAAGAGAAAAATAATGCAACTGTAGCGGGTATGGAGAGTGAAGTAGCCAAAAGAAACAATCTTCCTGAAGAAGTGGCTGTACTTGATGTAGCCAAAGAGGTGAAGAAAAGGACCGGAGAAGTAATGGAGAATCTTCGTGAGCTAAAAGAAACGATGATTGAAATCACAGGTGGTCGTGTTGAAGAAACCGGAGAACTGGTAGGTGCTAAAGATTACGATAAAGTTAGTACTATGATGATTCAGCAGGAACGAGGAAAGGAATTGGAGAAGATGTTGAATGATTACGCTAAATTTCTAATACAAAAAACAGGAACTAAAGAACCTGAAAAGTTTGCCCCATTAGCCCGGGATGCTAAGGATATTCCTGTATTTGCTAATAATCCTAACAATAAAGAAAAGCGTTTTGTTGAATTGTATTTTGAGAATACACCTACAGCAGCGGGAATGGCTACTATCAGTTACATGGAAACAGAGGTAATGGATTATGAAAGAATGGCTTTGAAAGAGCTGGCAGATAGTATTCATGCTGCAGAAGTTGCTTTCTCTTCTATCTTTCCACTGATCAGACCTGAATCTAAAATTGTAGCAGCAGGAGGTAAGTATGTTGCAGAAATGTTTATTGCAGCTTCTTCTCCCGCATTAACGCCTAAGTTCTATATGGATGGCAACGAGCTCCCAGTAGAAGAACTTGATCTTGGAGATGGTGTGAAAATCAAAAAAGGTAAAGTTGAATTTACGGCAAAAGGTGGAAATTATGATCCTAAGACTCAATTGTCCAGGAGAACATTTAATGCTAAGATTGATCTGGAAGGAAAACCATATGAGTCACCAATAGAGTATTTCGTAGCTAAACCTACTATCATGGTGGCATCGGCAGCATTGTCTGCACTTTGGAAAAACTGTGGTAATGCACTAAATGTACAGGTTCCTTCGTTAGGTAATGCATACAACCCTAATATTACTACAACTAATGCTTCTGTAGTTAGAGGTGGTGGTAAAGGAGAAGTAACAATAATTCCTAAAACAAGAGGGAAAGTAGTTATGACAGTAAGAAGTAGTGGAACTCTGATTGGAACTAAGACGTTTACGGTCAAGAATATTCCTAAACCTTCATATGATCTTAAGATTCCTAGTTCTGCCGGAAATATTGTTGATGGTGTTAAGGCGAAAGCTTTCCGTTCTATCAATATTGTAGCAGTAGCGGAACCAAGCTTTGCCCAGGATGTGCCTAAAGATGCTCGTTACAGAGTTCGTGAAGTAGAAGTGAAGCTGATCCGTAATGGTGACCCAAGAAAGCGCCAGGTATTTAAGTCTGGTAAGATTAGCTTGTCATCATTTGCGGCAGAGGCCAGAAAAGGAGACTTATATGTATTCACCATTAAGCAGGCTGTAAGGGTTAACTTCCAGAATAAGTCTGAAAGAGTACCTACTAAGAATGAAATCTATAAGGTACTGGTATCGCAATAACTAATATAGATTATGAAAAACTTGAAAGTTTCTTTATTAATACTGAGTATGGCCATTGGAATAATGGTAACAGCTAATGCCCAGGAAAAGCTGCCATACGCCAATGAAAACTCGGTTCATCCAATTCCAAACTATGAGCAATTGTATAAACAGAGGATCTGGACACGGGTGGATTTAAAACAAAAGCAGAATAAAGGATTTTTCCACAAAAGCAGGGAATTTACCAAAATTCTGATTGATGCAGTAAGGAATGATGAAATTCAAACCATTTATGATGCAGAACCAGGATTAGGAGAATTAGACTCTGTAATTAATAAAGAGGAGTTTGAAAAGAGACTGTTAAAAACTGAAGAGGAGGAAGGACCGGCAGAGCCGGAACCATTGTATGACTCTGAATGGCCTTACCTGGAGGGAGAGACTATGGAATATAATGGTCAGAATTATATTAGTTTGAAAGATGATAATCTGGGCATACCACCATCTCCTGGTGATGGTTTATGGCAGATATATGGTGGTGAACAAGCTGAAGCCTATATGGCATCAGAAATCACAATGATTGAAGTTATGGAAGATGTGATTTTCGATAAGAGAAGAGCACGTGAGTATAGGGATATTCAATCAGTAAAATTGATCGTTTCAGGTGATTATACACCTGATGGTTCCAATTATTATGTAGCTACCTTTGCTTTTAAGGACCTTGAGAAATTTTTCAGGGAACATCCTGAAAAAGCTATATGGTTTAATCAATACAACAGTGCAGAAAACCGTAATCTGGCCGATGCTTTCTTGTTGAGATTATTCCATGGGGAACTTTATAAGGTGGATAATCCTGATGATCTTACTGTAATGGATATTTATGGTAAGAACATGGAAACAGGAGAACCATCTACTAAAGCAGGATTGATCGGAGCCGAATACCTAAGAATGCAAATGCTGGAGAAAGAACACAATCTCTGGTCGTACTAAGGAAGTTTAGTTTATCAAAAATTAAAGGCTGCCATTTATGGCAGCCTTTTTTATTTGAAAGAGAGCCTATTTCAAATAAAACTGTCCGTAATTGCATTAACTAAGATACCAGCTTTAGCATTACCTATAAGCTCTTCCAGTTCTTCAAAGCTGGCTTGTTTTACCTTCTTCACCGATTTAAACTTCTTGAGCAGCTTATCAGCTGTACTTTTCCCAATTCCGGGAATACTTTCCAATTCTGTATTGATAGCTTTGCTGCGCTTATCCCTGTGAAATGTTATAGCGAATCGGTGTGCTTCATCCCTAAGCCTTTGAATTAATTTTAGAGAGGCAGATTTTTTAGAAATATGCAATGGCACCGAATCATGTGGCACATAAATCTCCTCAAGTCGTTTGGCAATCCCTGCAATGGCTACCTTGCCATAGACATCAAGCTCCTCCATGGCCTTTACAGCTGCACTTAGCTGGCCTTTTCCGCCATCAACCAGTATCAGGTCTGGTAAGGATTGTTCTTCCTTTAAAACGCGCGTATACCGCCTTTTAACGATTTCGTACATAGAAGTGAAATCATCAGGGCCGACCACAGTTTTTATATTGAACTTTCGATAATCCTTCTTACTGGGTTTGCCTGCCTTAAAACACACCATAGAAGCCACGGGATTAGATCCTTGCAAGTTTGAGTTGTCGAAACATTCAATATGATTGGGAATTTTAGTCAACGATAAATCTTCTTTAAGCTGGTGTACCGCAAATGACCCTTTGGGTTTGGCTTCATTGGCAACTTGTCTTTCTTTTTTTAGACTATAAGCATTCCTGAGAGATAGTTCAACCAGTTTTCGTTTATCACCAATCTTAGGTACAATTACTTTTATATTCTCAGCTACTTCCGAAATAGCAACATTCGATAATATGGTTATATTTTTATCCTTATCACTAAAATCGATTAGTTGACTTAGAATGGAACCAAGTACATGAGATGCTTCTCTTTCAAATATATTCTTTATTGCCCTTGTCTTACTTTGAATAATAGCACCATTGTTTACAAACATATGATTAACCAGAACGGCATTACTGTCAACAACAGCTGTAATTACGTGCAAATCGCCCAGCTTGGGATTAACCACAATGGTTTTACTCCTGAATTTTTCCAGAAGACCCAGCTTCTCTTTAATCATTTGGGCTTCTTCGAATTTTAATTCTTCCGAAGCTCTGTTCATTGCTTCTGAGAAATGTTGTTTTACTACAGACAGATTCCCTTTAAGTATATGTTCAGCCTGTTTAACATCATTCAGGTAATTCCCTTCAGTTTGATGTCCTTCACAGGGTCCCTTACAATTACCAACATGATATTCGAGGCATATTTTATACTTTTTGTTTTTAACATTCTTTTCAGAAAGATTGTATTTGCAATTACGAATAGTGTAGAGTTTTTGGATAAGCTCAAGCACATTATTCATGGCTACTACGCTGGTATATGGCCCGTAATAGTTGCCTTTTTTTAGATGATGTTGCCTTGTGGAGTAAATTCTGGGGAACCGGTCATTGGAAACACAGATAAAAGGGAACGACTTGTCATCTTTAAGCAAGATGTTGTATTTAGGTTGGTTGGTTTTGATCAGGTTGTTCTCCAGTAGAATGGCATCAATTTCGGAAGATGTAATTACAACCTCAATTCTATCAATTTCACTTACCAGCTTTCGTGTTTTTTGATTCTGATTACTCTTTGCAGTAAAATAGCTTTTTACTCTCTTGCGCAGATTTTTAGCCTTCCCAACATAAATTAAATTACCACCTTTATTAAGGTATTTATACACCCCCGGTTGATTGGGGAGCTTACCTGTTTCGGGAGGAAGGACAGTCATCGTTTACATGATATCGTCTTCATTAAGCTCTACGTTCAGTGAATCAAGCTTATGTTTTAGCAATGAGTCGGCAGGGTTTAAGAGACCGTATTTCGAGCAGTCGAGCGTTACATTAAGTGGTCTGCGTGGTTTCCTGAACGGGCCACGTTCATAACCCAGTGAATCATCATCATATACCTCAGTCATAAACTTAGCCCAGATAGGCAGACCCATGTAGGCTCCCTGCCCATATCTTATACTTGGGAAATGGATGGCTCTATCATCACCTCCAACCCATACACCGGCTACAAGGTCTCTTGTTATGCCCATAAACCACCCATCAGAGTAGTTTTGAGTTGTTCCTGTTTTAGCTCCTATTTCATTCCCGCCTTTGGTAAGTTGCCAGTAATAATCAAGTGATCGGGCAGTTCCCCCTGATTCTTCAATAGTACCCTTTAACATATGAAGCATTAGGTAGGCATCTTGTTCACTCAATGCTTGCTTCTGCTGTGGAATAAAGTTCTGGATTATCTCTCCATTTTTATTTTCAATACGGGAAATATAAAAGGGTTTAGTCCAGGTACCACCATTAGCGAAGCCACTATAGGCTCCAACTAATTCATATACTGAAACATCACTTACGCCAAGTGCAAGCGCAAGTACAGGTGCCAGTTCACTTTCAATTCCAAGAGAACGAGCTTTATCAACCACATTCTCAGGACCAATCAGGCTCATCACGCGAGCAGTAACTGAATTCAACGATCGGGCTAATCCCTGTCTGATCGTTACATTTTCACCGGAAAATTTCATGTTAGAATTTTCTGGCGACCAGGTTGGCGGGTTTCCACCAGTCTGATAGGTTCTTCGCTCATCTACCACTTCGTAGCATGGGTAATATCCATTTTCTATCGCAGTGGCATATACAATTGGTTTAAATGTTGATCCCGGCTGATTTTTACCCTGTCTTACATGATCGTATTTAAAGTATTTGTGATTTATTCCTCCAACCCAGGCCTTTATATGCCCTGTATGAGGATCCATAGCCATAAATCCGGCTTGTAAATATTTTTTATAATACTTCAGTGAGTCCATGGGACTCATTACGGTATCAATCTCTCCACCCCATGAAAAAATCCGCATGGGTTTTGGGGTGTTTAAAATGATTTTAACAGAGTCTCCATCTTTCCCGAATTTCTTCACAAGCTTTCTATAATGATCTGTTCGTTTGATAACGATATCAAGAAATCCCTTAATCTCTTTACCATTTTCATCAACCCAGGGATTTCTGTCTCCCCATGCTGAAAGGAAAGTGTTTTGAAGAGAATCCATCCACCAACTCATGGCTCCCTCAGCATATTCCTGAAGATCCTTATCAATGGTAGTATAGATTTTTAAACCTGATTCATAAAGATCAATATCTCGCTCTTTGCAAAATTGAAGTAGGTCTCTTTTAATTACCTCTCTGAAATAAGTTGCTAAACCGGTATTCTGACTTTCTACATTATAATTGCTGAGATCAATCGGAAGCTCTTTAAGGGAATCCACAACTTCTTTGCTCAATACCTCGTGGTAGGAGAGTTTATTAAGCACCTCATTTCTCTTGCTGAATGAGTTGTCGTAATTAAGAACAGGATTAAATCTAGTAGTTGCCTGTAATAACCCTATTAAGGTGGCAGATTCCTGGTAATTAAGCTCGTTGGCTTCTTTTCCAAAAAAAGTTTCGGCCGCTGCTTTGATACCAAACGCATTACTTCCAAAATCAACAGTATTCAGATATAGCGCAACAACTTCTTCCTTGGTAAATGTTTCTTCCAGCTGTACTGCAATAATCCACTCTTTAGTCTTAGCTACAATTAATCTGGGAATTGAGCCCAACCTGGCAATTTTTCCTTCCATATCTTTACCTCTGGTCTCGTAAAGCTTTTTTGCTAATTGTTGTGTTATGGTACTACCCCCACCGGCACGGTTAAATGTTAATATCCCTTTGATAACTCTTAAATAGGCTATAAAATCAAGCCCTGCATGACCGTAATATCGGTGGTCTTCAGAGATAATTAAAGTAGTGAGCAACTCTTCAGACATATCTTCGTAGTTTACTTGACTACGGTTAGTACTAAAATATTTGCCCATTTGCTCGCCATTGGCATAATATAAAGTTGAAGAAAGGTCGTTTTCAGGATTCTCTAGCTGAGCAAGACTTGGCATTCCACCAAAAAGGCCAAGGAAATCACTATTTACAGCGTGAATATATAGAGGTAGTCCTATAAATATACCTAAGAATAAAAGCCAAACAGTAATTATTATTTTCTTCTTTACACTCATTTAATTAATCAGTATTATTAAAAATGCTCCTTGTAAAACTCCAGGTATGCATCAATTTCTTTTGATTTATACAGTATATCAAAATTAGTTTCAGTAATTACAAAATTAGGATTAATTGAGTCATCTAAAAACTGTTTTGCTTTTACTATATCAATGAATAATAAGGCATTATCAATAGCCTCAAATGTTTGAACCAATATTAGTTCGGTAGAGTCACTAAGTACCAGGCTGCCAATTTCTAACCTCTGATCTCCAAAATTATCAGCAACTAACTCCTGCAGCTTAGAATTTACTTCTTCAGCATCATCAGGATTCCGAGTTTGTACAACAAAAAAGTATTTGTCAGTGGTGCTATGGAAATATTCAGCCGCTTTGAGCTTGGCCAGGTTGCCTTTATAATTATAGGACGCATCGAGCAGCTCTTTTGCATAGGCATTGAGTTCATGGTCGGGATATTCCTCAAGGAATGAATTTAAAGCTAATTGATAATCGGCCAGGGGTTGAGTTTTACCAATAATAAGTATCCTCAAAATCTTCAGATTAGCAGAAAATTTTACATCCGGATAGGCAGCCAGAAGATTTTCAATAATCTGGTTAGCTGAATCCAGTTCGTTGTTGAGGTATAAGGCATAAATACCTTTGTACCTTTTAGAAAGAATTTCATTAGCCTGGTTACTTAGTTCTTCATAATCAGGATTATCGATAAGTTTTGTGTAGATCGAGTTGGGGTTTTCAAGGTGCATGAAATCTGAAATCTCTTTTGCTTTGGCTTCATCTTCAATATCCCGGTAAATAAGGTAAAGCAGATAATGTACTTCAGGAGAGTGCTCAGAATCAGCGTAATTATCTGTAAAGGATGTAAAAGTGTTTACTGCATTGGCCTTCTCGTTCAAATCGAAATAGTAAATCTTACCAAGCTCATAGTAGGCCAGTTCAAGTTTTTTGTTCGCTTCAGCTTTGGCCTCTTCTGTTAATGGAATCTGTTTGTACATCCCAATAGCATCATTCATAATGAGCTCTTCACGGGATAGCCCTATATCGTTTTCCTCTACAGGGTCTACTTCTTCAACACTTTTTTCATCTATAGTGTTAGCAGAAATTGTTTCCTTTACGGATCGCCTCCAATGATCTTCTAAAACCCGTGTACCCCAGACCTGTTGAAATCCCATTCTTCCTGAGCTTACTGCTCCGCGATTTGAAAAATACCAACTTGACCCACCAACACCAGTAGGTTGGTCAAAACCCGAAAAATCTGCAGTATTATACCTTTCTTGTTCTTCTGCTTCTTTTGCAGCCTCTTCTTCCTGCTCCTTATTCTTTGTAGCTTGTTCTACAAATAGATTCATTACGGTTGCAGAATCCATGTCAGCAAGACGCAGAAGGCTATCCTGTAAAGTAATAGTATTGATTTGGGTGATAAAATCATTCAGCACTTCTGCCCGATGTTTAACAGTGGCATAATGTTCATAGGTTTTTGGCAGAACGTTTACAGCACTATCGTAATATGCCTGTGCCGTTGAATAGTCAGCGAGTGTATCGTAGTAGATTTCTCCCAGACTGATGTAAGAGACACCTTTTTGTCTAGGATCTTGAACGCTGTTACGAATAGATAAATTGAATTTAGCAATTGCTTCATCGAGGTAATTATGCTTAAGCTCAAATTTCCCCCATTCATAATAGATTCGATCCTGAAATTCAATGTTTTTCTCATCACTAACCAGTTTCTTGAAATACTTTCTCACCTTTTTCAGGTCCTTACTATCACCTAGTTCTGTAACCTGGGCGATATTCAGCTTTGCATAGAAGGCTAGTTCATATTTAGGATTACTGGCGATACATTTTTTATAATATTCGTAGGCTGCCGAATTAAAACCAATTTCCTGGTAAATCTGACCAATAATAAAATAGTACCTTGACCGTTCATCTTTGTTTAATATTGGATCGGCCATCACAAGGTTGCGAACCATCTTATCCTTATCATCGATAACCTGGTAATAGTAAGCTCTTGTTAAATAGAGGCTTTTAAGATTTTTTTTATTTAGAATTTCAGACTCAAGATATGCAGAAGCTTCTTCAGCGTTTGCATATTCACCATTTTCAATAAAAGTGCGCATTAGGTTAACAATAGCCCAATGTCTGGCATCTACATCCTCACCCTTAGTATTTACGTACTTAAAAGTTGTAACGGCATTAGGGAAATCATAGCCATACATCCGTGCCTGCCCTATTAAATTATAGCTATCGTCTACCCATTTACTGTTCTTATGGTACTGAATTACAATTGAAGCCTTTTTAATACAATCTTCAAGCTCACTTTTATAGGTGGTGGCCATAGTTGAATCTAGAGGGGGATAGACAAGAAGTGTATGGTTATAGTCAGGTTTCATGGCACTCCATATGGCATCTTCCACCTGCCTTAGTTTTTCATGGCTTATGAAATATGCATTATAATGTGCCGTTGTATTATGAAAAGCTTTATTTAAAGGGGCACTACTTTCTGATGAGCACCCTAGCATCCAGTAAATACTGAATGTAATAAGTAAATATTTTGCCCAGGTATTAGTAGTGAATGTATTCAAGAAAAAACTGTTTACAACTTTGGAACGTAAAATTCCACTAATTAATACAATAATACTTGGTTAATCTGTAAAATTCATCGGAATTTTACACCCTTTGGGCTGACGATCAACCCAAGGTTGATGTCAGGGTTAATCCGGACACATGAAATTGATTGTAAATTCATTTGCAAGTTCCGGTCGTCATTATTCATGAATAATAAGGATTAATCTATATTTTTGATCGGAAAAAGACGTTAAACAAAATTGTGAAGCCAAAAAAAACATTCTCGAGCTGGCTAACAGAGCGATACCTGTTGATTCTTAGAAATGAAGAAAACTTTGCTGAGAGGCACTTTCTGGGTTTTACGTATGCCAAGTTTTTTCTGATTTCGTTTGTAGCGGTTGTTACATTTATGTTCTTAAGTCTGTTACTTACAGAAACAATCCTGGAACAATGGTTTGATCCCAGGCATGCGCAAATTCAAACAAACAAACAATTGGTAAAGCTTACCATGGAACTGGATTCGCTGTCTGATGAGATGAAAAGAAAAGATCAGTTTATTTCATTGTTCAGAGGATTTTTAACAGGAGATACTGATTCCACAAAGGTGGATAGTTTCCGCCAGGGTATTAATATTAGTGAAGATCTGAACATCGATTTATCAACAGCTCCTATTGATTCTGAATTCAGGCAGCAATTTGAGTTATATGAGGAAGCAACACCAGTTAGACTAACGGGTACTTCCGAGCTACAGGAAGTGTTTTTTTTCTCACCAATTGCTGGGCTTATCTCAAGAAAATACAATTTGCAGGAAGGGCATTATGGTGTAGATATTGTTTCTAAACGGAACGAACCGGTAATGTCTGTGGCAAGCGGAACGGTAATTATGTCGTCATGGACACAGGATTCGGGGTATGTAATTATGATTCAGCATAACTCCAACTTAATCTCAATATATAAGCATAATGCTGAATTATTGAAAAAAACTGGTAGTTTTGTGAACGGTGGCGAAGTAATTGCCATAATTGGTAATACAGGAGAGTTAACCGATGGACCTCATCTTCATTTTGAATTATGGTACAAAGGGAACTCGGTAAACCCTGAAGACTTCGTTACATTTTAATAGGAATAGATTAGGAAAAATATGTTTAACAAAGAGGAAAAAAAGGTGGCAGAGGAGTTAAGCAACTCAAGTAATACTATTGGCAAAGGAACTACTGTTGAGGGTAACATAGAAACCTATGGAAACCTTCGTGTAGATGGCAGGGTAATTGGTAATATAGTTACCAAATCAAAACTTGTGCTGGGGCAATCATCACAGGTAGATGGCAATATTCTTGCTCAGAATGCAGAGGTTTTTGGTGAAATTAAAGGGAAGATTGAAGTTTCTGATCTTCTTACACTTAAAGCTTCATCTGTAATTCATGGTGATCTTCTTACAAATAAACTTGTTGTTGAAACAGGTGCCAAGTTTAATGGTGGTTGTAAGATGGGCAGCATTGTGAAAGAAATTAAACTTGGAGAAAACGGACAACAAAGTTTCAAGCAGGAAGAAGTCAAAACAGCTTAAAACATACGCCAGGTATAGTGGCTTGGCATTTCAAATATTAGCCGTTATTATAATTGGCACCTGGATTGGATATTGGCTGGATGGCCAGGTTCAATGGCAGGTGCCAATTTTTACTTTACTGGGAGCAATGATATCCCTTGCCATGGTTATCCTTTATTTGATAAGGCAAATACAAAAGTGAAATGAGGAGTAGCTTGATAATTTCTGCAGTAGCCTTTATCCTTCTGGCAATAACATACCTGGCTTCATATGTGATACCGCTGGAATGGAGCAATGTTTACTTAATTATTGCTGTTTTTCTAATTATTCTAACAGTTATTGTTCATCAGATTAATTCTATTGCATTAGCTAGAAAAGGGAGAGGTGTTATAATTCCGTACCTAATTTCTACGGTACTTAAACTGATCCTGGCAAGTGGGATGCTTATTATTTTAGTTAAATTCAATCAGGGGTTAGCGAAAGAACTGGTTATAATATTCCTGATTTATTATGCAGTTTTTTCAGCTTTGGAAATTATGATGGTAAACAAAGGTTTAAGAGCACAGAAACTCTAACTAAAAATTTCATTTCGAATGAAATACTTCCTACATTTGCAGACTTAAATAGGAGGAATGTTTATGATTTTTAGAATTTTTAAAGAGAATATTTTGTCGATCAGAGCAATAGTTCTACTTGTTTCCTTCACATTGATCTTTAATAGCTTTGCAATGGCCAGCGAATCTTCTGATAACTCGGAGGGAGGAGAGCCATTCAACCCTGGAGATATGATAATGCATCATATTCTGGACTCACATGTCTGGCATATATCGGATGGATTCACTATACACCTACCAATTATTGTATATTCGAGCGAAAGAGGTTTAGAGGTATTTTCATCCTCCAATTTCTTTGATGAACATCATAATACGATTGAATACAATGGATACAAACTCGAGCATGAACATATAACGCTTGCCGGGTCAGATCACGTGTATGATTTATCCATTACAAAAAACGTAGCCGCCCTGTTTATGAATGCCATTTTTATGCTACTTGTATTTACTGCTGTAGCCCGTGGTTTTAAAAAGAATGAGGGCAAGGCACCATCTGGTATTCAATCGTTTTTCGAACCTATCGTTATCTATATAAGAGATGAGGTAATTAAACCGAATATCGGGCATGGTTACGAAAAGTATGTGCCATACTTATTAACACTGTTCTTCTTTATCTGGTTTGGTAACTTATTCGGATTAACACCGGGCGCTGCTAACCTTACTGGCAATATTGCAGTTACAGCTACGTTAGCAATTTTTACTTTCCTGATCACCAACTTCAGTGGTAATGCAAACTATTGGAAGCATATATTCTGGACACCTGGTGTCCCACTACCGTTAAGAATTATTATTTTCCCGGTTGAGTTAATTGGTGTCTTTTCGAAGCCAATTTCCTTAATGATACGACTTTTCGTTGCGATCACTGCCGGTCATATTGTAATATTAAGTTTGATTGGACTTACATTCATATTCCAGAGTTATGCTGTTGGAATTGGGGGGGCAATCATTATTGTCATAATTAATTTGATTGAGATTCTTGTGGCTACTATCCAGGCCTATGTGTTTACAATGTTTACAGCTGTATATATTGGACTGGCTACAGAAGAAGCTCACTAGTTTTATGTATTTTGTTTAATTTATAATTATAAAAATTATGTTATTATCTATTTTATTAGACGTTAGCTTAGCAGTATTGGGCGCTGGTATCGGTGCCGGTCTGGTTGCAATAGGCGCTGGAATCGGTATCGGTCGAATTGGTGGATCTGCTATGGAAGCAATGGCACGTCAGCCAGAAGCTGCCGGAAAGATTCAAACAGCGATGTTGATTATTGCTGCACTGGTAGAGGTAATTGCCCTTTTTGGAGCGGTAATTGTCTTACTTATTTCATTAAAGTTATAATAATGACATAATAGCAACCCTGGCACTAGGCCAGGGTTGCTATTTTTTACATTTTAAAGCAAAAAAGTATTCAATGGAACTATTAACACCCGGTTTAGGATTGATCTTTTGGCAGGCAGTTATTTTCTTGCTATTGGTAGTGCTTTTAAAAGTTTTTGCATGGAGGCCAATTCTTGATTCACTTAGAATCAGGGAGGAATCAATTGAAGAAGCACTTCGATCAGCAGATGAAGCAAGAGATGAGATGTCTCAATTAAAAGCAGATAATGAAAAGCTGTTAGCAGATGCAAGGGCTGAAAGAGATGTCTTGCTGAAGGATGCTACTAATGTAGCCAACCAGTTAAAGGAAGATGCTAAGGAGGATGCCAAAAAAGTTGCCGCAAAGCTGGTTGAAGATGCTAAAGTGAGTATCGATGCCGAAAAAGAAGCAGCTTTAAAAGAAGTTAGAAATCAGGTAGCTGAACTTTCTGTGGAAATAGCAGAAAAGCTGTTAAGAAGGTCACTTGGTGATGAGAAATCACAGAAAGCCCTGGTAGGGGAGTTTCTAAAAGATAAAAATCTTAACTAATTATGAGTAGTCATAGAGCAGCATCCCGCTACGCCAAATCGATACTGGGGTTGGCAAAAGAGCAGAAAGTTATGGATGAACTCTATAGCGATATGCAGCTCTTTAGTAAGGTAGTTGCTGAAAACAGGATTTTTGCGATTATGCTTAAAAATCCAATCATTAATCATGATAAAAAGAAGAGTGTGCTTCATGCTTTGTTTGAAAGTAAAATGAACAAGCTGACTCTTTTGGCTTTTGATCTGATAACCAAGAAAAACAGGGAGAACATTCTGGCAGAGATAGCATTAGAATATCAGGTCCAATATAATGTGCTCAAGGGGCTACAGGATGCAGAAATTAAAACAACCATAGCTCTGGATAAAGACTTACAAAAGAAATTTAAAGACCTGGTTGAAGACATAACTGGCAAAAAAGCCAGTCTTAATGAAATAATAGATGATGATATTGTTGGTGGATTTATATTGAATATTGGTGATAAAAGGATTGACCAGTCAATTAAAACTCAACTTCAGAACATTAAAAGAGAATTAACGAATTAAAACCATACAATAATGAGTGATGTACGTCCGGATGAAGTATCTGCCATATTAAGAGAACAACTCTCTAATGTAAAAACAGATGCTGAATTAGAACAAATAGGTACAGTATTGCAAATTGGTGACGGTGTAGCCCGAATCTATGGTCTCTCACAAGCAGAAGCAGGAGAGCTGTTAGAGTTTGAAAATGGAGTGCAGGCCCTGGTACTTAACCTTGAAGAAGATAATGTTGGCGCTGTATTATTAGGCCAGTCAAAAGGGATTAAGGAAGGAGACACTGTTAAAAGAACAAAACAAATTGCCTCGGTAAATGTTGGCGATGGCTTATGTGGCAGAGTTATAGATACGCTGGCAATGCCTATTGATGGAAAAGGTAAGATCGAAGGTGAGCTTTATAATATGCCTCTGGAGCGCAAGGCTCCCGGTGTAATTTATAGACAGCCGGTGAATGAGCCACTTCAAACAGGTATCAAAGCTATTGATTCTATGATCCCAATTGGTCGAGGACAGCGGGAATTGATTATTGGTGACAGGCAGACAGGTAAAACTGCTGTTGCTATTGATACCATTATCAATCAGAAGGAATTCTACGACAAGGGAGAACCCGTTTATTGTATATATGTTGCAATTGGCCAGAAAGCCTCAACAGTGGCAGGAATTGTTGCCCAGTTGGAGAAAGCCGATGCCATGAAATACACTGTTGTAGTATCTGCATCAGCTTCAGACCCTGCTCCTATGCAATTCTATGCACCTTTTACCGGTGCTGCAATTGGTGAGTATTTCAGAGATACAGGAAGACCTGCCTTGGTAATCTACGATGACTTATCAAAACAGGCAGTTGCTTATCGTGAGGTTTCTCTATTGTTAAGAAGGCCTCCGGGACGTGAAGCGTATCCAGGTGATGTTTTCTACCTTCACTCAAGATTGCTTGAAAGAGCGGCCAAGGTGATTGATAACGATGAAATCGCTAAGCAAATGAATGATGTGCCTTCTTCCATTAAGGATATAGTTAAAGGAGGAGGATCACTCACAGCACTTCCTGTAATTGAAACGCAGGCCAGTGATGTGTCTGCTTATATTCCCACAAACGTAATTAGTATTACGGATGGACAGATATTCCTTGAAACTGATTTGTTTAACTCAGGTATTCGTCCTGCTATTAATGTTGGTATCTCAGTATCCAGGGTAGGAGGTTCTGCCCAGGTGAAATCAATGAAAAAGGTGGCAGGAACACTGAAGCTTGATCAGGCTCAATACAGAGAGCTGGCAGCATTTGCCAAGTTTGGCTCTGACCTTGACGCAGCTACTTTATTAACAATTAATCGTGGTACAAAGAATCAGGAAGTACTTAAGCAGGCCCAGTATACTCCATTTAGAGTGGGTGAGCAGGTAGCTTCAATTTTTGCATCATCTAAAGGATATTTGGATAAAGTTTCGGTTGAGCGTGTTAGAGAATTTGAGAAAGAGTACATCCAGATGCTAAATCAAAAACATAAGGATGTAATTGATGAATTAAGTGCAGGTAAGTTCGAGGACTCTTTAATTGATGTTCTGAAAGAGGTTGCAATAGATGTAGCTAAGAACTACGAAAAATAACTTTTTAAGTTAATCCGTATCAATGGCGAACCTTAAAGAAGTAAAGAATAGAATAAGTTCGGTAATTTCTACCCAGCAGATTACCAAAGCCATGAAAATGGTGGCAGCAGCAAAATTGCGCAAGGCACAGGATGGTATACTCCAAATGAGACCTTATGCTCAAAAGTTGGGAGAAGTTCTTAAGAATGTAAGTGGAGGGCTGGAAGCAGGACAAAATCAATATGGCGTAGCCAGGGAAGAATATAATGTGCTTATTGTGGCAATTACTTCTGACAGAGGCTTGTGTGGCCCTTTCAATTCCAATATTTTCAAAGCAACCGAAGATCTTATTCATTCGGAATACGAGTCTCAGTTCAAATCAGGAGAAGTACATATTTTAACAATTGGTAGAAAATCTGAAGAGTATTTTAAGAAGAGAAAGTACAATGTGATTGATAAGTATACCGATATATTTACACACCTTTCATTCGAAAAAGCAAGAGCTGCTGCTGATTATATCATGAAGGGTTTTGCAGAGGAAAAATATGATAAGGTTGAACTGGTATATAATGAGTTTAAAAATATAGCTACTCAGATAATAAGGAAGGAGCAATTCTTGCCTATAAAAGAGCCAGGAGATGGTGAGACGGCTTTAAATAATGATTATATTTTCCAGCCTAACCAGGAAGTATTAATAAAAGAGCTGATTCCTAAATCGTTGAAAGTACAGCTCTATAAGGCAATTCTTGAGTCAAATGCTTCTGAACATGGGGCACGAATGACAGCCATGGATAAGGCAACAGAAAATGCCGATGAAATACTTAGAGATTTAAAATTAACTTATAACCAGACCAGGCAAGCTGCGATTACAAAAGAAATCCTTGAAATTGTGGCAGGATCTGAAGCTTTGGGATAAGAATAACACAGAATCATACATAGGGGATAGCTCATTCGCCAACTGGCAGATGAGCTATTCTTGTTTATGGCAACCATTTCTTAACTTAACTGTGTGAAACGGATTTTCAGTATTGTTATTTGGCTTAATATTGATACTGCGATAGGGGCATCAATTACGTCAATGTTTATTGCTCAGTATCTTGAAGTTAATATCCAATTACCGGCATTAGTGGCTTTAATCATCACTATTTTGTTAATCTATAATTTTGATCATTTGATAGATGCAAATCGATCCGGAGAGAAAAGCCTTAATGATAGAAACAGGTTCTATAAGGATAACAAAAACGCACTTATTGGTTATGAAATCATTTTGCTTGTTCTACTATTGGCAGTGAGTTGGTATATTCCATTCGAAATTTTACTGCGTGGCGCTATTTTAGCACTCTTTACGGCACTATATTTTTTGTTGTTGTTCATATTGCTACCTCAACAGTTCGTGTTTAAAGAATTAATTACAGCAATTGTATTTATGCTAGGATTATTTCTTATTCCCGTAATGGAACTGAGTGAAATAATTAATAATAGGTTTTTATTATTAGTGGTTCAGATATTCCTGCTAGCGCTGGTTAATACGTTTGTAATTTCATGGTATGAATATGAAAGTGATAAACAAGATGCTCAACCCTCAATAGCCATCGTTGTTGGGAAGAAGGCGGTATATATCCTTTCCATACTGGGGCTCATCCTGTATTTAGTTACGCTATTCTATAGTTTTATCATTGGCATTTATTGGATTCATATAATTACCCTGGAGCTTATGGGAAGTATACTATTTTTGAGTCTTGTTTTAAACAGGTATCTTGTTAAAAATCAAGCCTATAGAATGGTTGTTGATTCAATTTTTATAATACCGGTCATCAGTCTGATTATTGCAGCCTGATTACGATAAATTACGAAATTTTATGACAGGTAGATATTTGTAGTGCCATTGAGTATTTGATGAAATCTGAACATAAGGGATTATTACTTTTTAGTGATTTTATCCGTATTGAGAACAATCAGGACATAATAATTCTAAGTCAAAAAACTTCTTTTCCATTTTAATTAAAAGTTAAATTTATCAAGCGTCCTGAAGATTGAAAAATCATTCAATATGGAAGATTTTGGTAGAATTTCGTTAGAAGAAATATACATCTTTATAGTAACTAAACTCTCTAAATCAGTTTTAGGAAATTGAAGTTTATCATTAATCGATTTAACAATTCTTTGAATATTACGTTTAACATAGTAATTGTATTAAACGAATATTAGCGTTATTCTAATAATTTGCTAATTTCATGCCAGATTGTTACAAGTTGACCAAATATTGACATTTCATGAATTCGTTCTGGATTCTCTAAAGGAACCACTCTATGTTGTTGATTCCAAAAGAAATATTAAGTTGTGGAATAAATCAATGCAGGATTATACGGGTTATACTTCAGCTGAGGTGCTTGGTAAACCTCTAGAAAATGTTATAGAATTTAAAAACTTTAACTGTGAGGAAGACTTCACAAAGTACAAGCCAATACTTGATATTGTAACTGTGATTGATAATGAATTTCGCACTTTTCTAGAGCCTATTAAGAAAGATGGAGAGTTTATTGGTTATAGTGGGGCGTTATCTATGGCGCAAGATGGTTTTCTAAAAGCACTGCCTAGAGATTATCTGGTTGAGGTTATAAATGCTTCTCCCTTGAGTGCCGTGGTATTTAATTTGGATGGGAGTATTCTGTATTCAAATAATGCCTATAAAAAGATGTGGGATTTATCGGATGAGGAGCTTGACTATATTAATAATAAATACAATATCTTCTTTGATAAGCAAATTGTAGAACAAGGAATGATGCCCCAAATAAAGGGAGCTTTCAGAGGACAATCTCATCAGTCAACCCCTTTTAAATATTTATTCACCTTACCTGCTTATAGGGAAGAACAGACTGAGAAGTGGTTAATTGCTCATATATTCCCAATTAACGATAATGAGGGTAAAGTGTCTTTTGTAGTACTAAGTTACATGGATGTAACCGATCAGTATAAGCTCGAAGAAGCATATACTGAAAGCAAAGAGCGGTTACAACTGGCCCTGGAGGCAGGTGATCTGGGCACATGGGATTGGAACCTGGTTACTGATGATCTGAACTATAACAAGCAATGGGCAGATATGTTGGGATATCAATTAGACGAGGTTAATGAGTCTACCTGGGAAAATCTGCTTCACCCGGATGACAAAGAGAGAGTACTATCCTCATTGAATAATGTAGTTGATGGTAAAAAGACTGAACTGGATGAAGAGTATAGGCTCAAAACAAAATTTGGGGAATGGAGATGGATACTTGACAGGGGCAAAGTAGTTGAGAGAAATGATAAAGGAGATCCTATAAGAATAGCAGGTACTCATGTTGATATCAATGAAAGGAAACTCGTTGAAGAGAAAGTAAAGGAAAGTGAATCCAGGTTCAGAAAGCTTGTAGAAAATGCTCCCATTGGGATATCCATTGTTGTAGATGAAAAAGTGGCTTATGGGAATAATGAGCTTATCAGGATGGCAGAGGCGAAATCAGTTAATGAGTTGATTGGTTTGCATGCCAGAGAGTTTATCCCAACGGACGAGCGATATAAGATTTTTCTGGAAAGGCAAATGATGGTTATGGAGAAAGGAGAAAATGCACCTCTCTATGCGACACAGCTTAAAACCGTCAATGGAAACCTCATCGATGTTGAAATTGTTTCTATACCAACTGTGTATATGGGGAAACCTGCAATGCAGATACTTATACATAATGTTACGGAAACGGTACGAGCCAGGATGGATCTTGCAAGAAGTGAAGATCTTCTTCAACAATTATTCGCAAATTCACCAATGGGTATTGTACTGCTGGATGATGACTTTAGAGTTAATGATATTAATACTGGGTTTGAGAAGATCTTTGGTTTTAAAATTCAAGAAATAAGAGGACAGTCGTTAGTAGAGTATATTATCCCGGCTGAACTTGCAGAAGAAGCCGACAATCTTAATTCTTCTGCTATGAATGGAGACAAGGACTATATTGAGACTTTTCGATATAGTAAATCGGGAGAAAAGATACCTGTGATAATATATGCATTACCGATCATTTCAGGGGGTGTTAATATTGGGTTATATGGCATTTATATTGATATCAGGAAGCGGGTTGAAGCAGAAGAAGAGCTGAAAACGAGGAACCTTGAACTTGATAATTTTGTATATAAAGTCTCTCATGACCTCAGGGCACCACTGGCATCAATCTTAGGTTTGATTAACCTAACCATGCTGGAGAAAAATGATGAAGAAAAGGATAACTATATAGGACTAATGGAGAAACAGGTAACGAAACTGGACTTCTTTATCCGTGATATCCTTAGCCACTCAAAAAACTTAAAATTATCAGTGACTTCTGATCTAATTGACTTTAAAGAAATAATAAATCAGTGTTTTAATGATTTAAGTTATCTGAAAGATTCGGAACATGTGGTTAAAAAGATTTTAGTTGACGAGGGCGATTTTTATGGAGATAGGTTTAGAATAGGAGAAATATTTAGAAACCTTATCTCTAATGCAATAAAATACCATAACCCAGACCAGGAGGAGAATATTGTTCGAGTTGAGGTTATGATTGATAGTAGTGGTTGTAATCTTATTATCAAAGATAATGGAATGGGTATACATCAGGATAGTATGCCGCATGTAATGGAAATGTTTTATAGAGGAACAGAAACCTCGGATGGTTCGGGGATTGGCTTGTATATCGTTCAGAAAGCTGTTGAAAAAATGGGGGGTAAGATTTTGATGGATAGCAAATATAAAGAAGGAACTATTTTTGAGATATGGCTCCCAACATTAAGAAATCTGACCAAAGAGTAGTTACTTTGTAGCCAAATTATCATTTATTTTTTCCTAGTAGTTGTTAGGATTGGGTAAATCAAGAACCGATTATAACTAGTGGCAAGAAGTCCCAGAACAGTATTTCTATTTAAGAACCTATCGAGAGGATTACTATGGCTGGCCATATTAGTGGCGGGATTTATTGTATTCAACCATTCTGTAGATATTAAATCATCAGAATTCCTGATGGCGATTGGTGATAATGCAAAAGCAGTATATCTGGTTTATTTTCTTTCTGAAATATTTGTAGGAATCATTCCGCCGGAGGTGTTTATGATGTGGTCTATCAAACTGGCTGAAGGGCGCAATTATATATTGGATGTTTCTTTATTAGCCTTGATCTCATACATTGCAGGGAGTATTGCTTTTTTATTTGGCCGCTATTTTCACCAGACAGTAATTTACAGATATCTACGAAGGCGATATCTGGGGAAATTCGAAATAAGGTTTCAACAGTTTGGAGGTTTCTTGCTTTTTGTTGCAGCTCTAACACCGATTCCATATTCAGGAATATGCATGTTATCGGGGGCTGCTCATTATTCGAAAAGTAAATTTTACCTTATAACTCTTTTCCGTTTTATAAGATATGCCATTTATGGTTACTTTATCTGGAGAGCCAGCCTGGTTTAGATATTGTGGTAAACCTCAATAATTGATTTAATAACATACTCAATTTCTTCAATAGTATTGTTTCTTGAAAATGAAAATCGAATGGTTGCTCTTGCTGGGTCATGACCTATTGCTTTCATAACCTGAGATTCTGCAATGGCCCCACTTGCGCAAGCACTTCCTGCTGAAACATTTATACCTGCCAGGTCCAGATTGAACAAAAGCATATCATTATTGGGATGTGGGGGGAAACTTGCACTTAATATTGTATAAATGCTCTTATCAAAACTATCAGAGGTGCCATTAAATTGAATCCCATTAATTTTTTCTTTAAGCTCTTTAATTAACAGCTTTTTCAGTGATTCAATATGTTTACGGTCTTCATGCATTCTACTATGGCATAACTCCAGCGCCTTATTCATCCCAACTATGGCAGCTACGTTTTCTGTCCCTGCTCGCAGTTTACGTTCTTGTTCACCACCCTGGTAGATACTATTTAGCCTTATCCCATCTTTTAGGTACAGAAAGCCAATACCTTTTGGCCCATTAAATTTATGAGCACTCCCAGATAATCCGGTAATGGCAAGTTTTTTTAAATTTAGAGGGTAGTGTCCTGCAGTTTGTACAGCATCTACAAACAGAGATGAATTGTAATGGTTACATAACGCAGATGCTTCTTCAAGTGGCAAGATATTTCCTATTTCGTTATTACCATGCATTAGTGCTACCAATGAATTTGAATTACTATCCAGTGCATTCTCCAAGGCTTTCATTGAGATGGACCCATCTTTTTCAACATCAAGCCAGGTTACAGTAGCCAGTTTTTTATTCTCAAGGAATTTAAGTGTCTTGTAAACAGCAGGATGCTCTAACTTGGAGCTAATGATATGACTATATCTATGTGCAATACCTTGAAGGAAAATATTAATTGCTTCTGTACCTCCTGATGTAAAAATTATCTCTTTGGCAGTCACCCCCCATATTTTGGCTATATTCTTCCGGGACATTTCAATGGCTGTACGGGATTCACGCCCAACAGCATGTGTTGAAGATGGATTACCATAAGTATTACCCAAATAAGGGATCATTGCTTCAACAACTTCGGGAAATGGAGCTGTTGTGGCAGCATTATCAAGATATACTTGCATAATGCAATATATAAATTAATTAGCAGAGTTTTTGAGTTCCTCTATCTCACTGATTACCTTATCTGCCAGTAAATTAGCCTCATCAGGTGTGCTGGCTTCTGTGTATATTCGAATGATTGGTTCAGTATTTGACTTTCTTAAATGAGCCCAGCTGTTTTCCATGTCAATTTTTACACCATCAATTGTATTGAGTTGCTCATCTTTATAAAGTTCTGCCATCTCTTCCAATATCCTGTCTACATTGATATCAGGAGTAAGCTGAATCTTCTTTTTAGCCATAAAGTAGGACGGGTAGGAATTTCGTAAATCAGACATTTTTAAACCTTTCTTCACGAAATGAGTTAAGAACAAGGCAATACCAACCAGAGCGTCCCTGCCATAATGTAATCCCGGATAAATAATGCCTCCATTACCTTCTCCCCCAATCACAGCATTTTCATCTTTCATTTTGCTTACCACGTTTACTTCTCCAACCGCTGCTGCAAAATAATTACCACCTTTATTAATGGTAATATCTCTAAGAGCCCTGGTAGACGATAAGTTAGAGACTGTATTCCCTGGTTTGGTTGACAAAATATAATCTGCTACCGAAACAAGTGTGTATTCTTCTCCAAACATCGATCCATCTTCACAGATTAAAGCAAGTCGATCTACATCCGGGTCTACGGTAATACCAAGGTCATAATTACCATTTTTTATTAAATCACTAATCTCAGTCAGGTGTGCTGGTAATGGCTCAGGATTATGAGGAAAATTGCCATGTGGCTCACAGTATAATTTTCCAATAGTAGAAACTCCTAATGCCTCCAGAAGGGGAGGTATTGAAATGCCTCCTGTAGAATTAACGGCATCCACAGCAATGCTTAGATTAGCAGACCTTATGGCATCAACATCTACTTCAGGCAATGCCAATATGGCTTTGATATGATAGTCCATGTAATCCTTTTCGGTAACCATTCCCAGGTTTTGAACAGGGGCAAAATGCAATTCAGATTCTGCTAACTCAAGTATTTCACTACCATCCTTAGCCGACACAAATTCTCCTAGATTATTTAATAGCTTAAGGGCATTCCATTCGACTGGATTATGGCTGGCCGTGAGAATTATTCCTCCGGCTGCATCTTCTTCGGGAACAGCCATTTCTACCGTAGGTGTAGTAGTGAGCCCTAGATCAATGATATCCATGCCCATGGCAGTAACTGTCCCCGTAACCAGGTCAGATACCATTTTGCCTGAAGGTCTGGCATCTCTACCAATAACAATCTTATTCTTGCCGGATTTTTGCCTTGCCCAAAAGGCAAAAGCACTGCTGAATTTAACAATATCTATTGGTGTAAGAGATTCACCCTGGGCACCACCTATAGTACCTCTGATTCCTGAGATGGATTTGATAAGTGTCACAATAAGTATTTATTAGGTTGGTTATGCTAATACTAGCTAATTTTCTCGAAGTCAAACTTGGCTACTTCAGGTTCTTGCTCATTCTCACATCCACCCTGGCCTCCACACGCACACGTAATACCTTGTTTTTTGAGATGAGGATTTTGAGAAGCACACGTACCTTTAAACTCTCCTTCTTTCTTAAATAATAACTTCACAGACATCAGCAGGAAAAATGCTGCAATAAATCCAATTGTTATCAGCGTGGTGGCCATAATTCAATACCTTTGTTCAATTAGAACGCAAAGTTACACTCCATAGTCACTAATTCAAATGAAGAATAACTATTATTTATCTCCTTCTGATGATCCCAAACGCAGTGAAAAGCTGGCTGCTTTTGATAGACTATTAACAATAATGGATGAACTGAGGGTCCAATGTCCATGGGATAAAAAACAAACCCTTGATTCTCTGAGATATCTAACACTCGAAGAGGTTTATGAGTTATCGGATTCAATTATTAGTAAAGATTATCCGGAGCTTGAAAAGGAATTGGGTGATATAATGCTACATATAGTATTCTACGCCAAAATTGGGGCAGAACAAAAGCTATTCGATATAGGAAGTATTCTTACTGCAATTTCTGATAAACTGGTTCACAGGCACCCGCATATATATGGAGACGCTGCCAAACAGGATGGATTGGTAAAGGTGGTAGATGAAAATGATGTAAAGGATAATTGGGAGAAAATTAAATTGAAGGAGAAAGGCAAGAAATCGGTTCTTGGGGGTGTCCCGAAATCACTTCCTGCTCTGGTTAAAGCTTTGAGAATCCAGGAAAAAGCCAAAGGAGTAGGTTTTGAATGGGAGAGAAGGGAACAGGTATGGGATAAGGTTGAGGAGGAGATAAAAGAATTTGTTGATGAAGTAAATAATAAGGAAGTGCTTAGCGAAAAGCATGAAAGATTAGAAGACGAATTTGGCGATGTACTTTTTTCGTTGATTAACTATGCCAGGTTTATAGATATTAATCCCGAAAATGCGCTGGAACGTACTAATAGAAAATTTATTAAACGCTTTAAATATATTGAGGAGGAAGCTGTGAAGAATGGTAACAATATTACAGAGATGACATTGGAAGAAATGGATAAGCTTTGGAATGAAGCGAAAAGTATTACATAGTATTTACGGTTTAATAAGAGGGTACAAAAAAAGGTGTCTGCCAGCTGGCGGACACCTTTTTTATTAATTGAGTTTAAATTATGCTGTTGCTGCTTCAGAAGCTGATCCTTTAAGTTTGGCAACTGTAAAGGTCTCTTGAGCATTATAGTCACAATAACTGCAATTGAAATATTTTATCAACTCACCTTCATCCTGGTAGGTAGGTTGTGTAACGATTTCTTCTTTTACTACACGAAGTGTTTGATATCCACATTCAGGACAACTAAGTGCATGCAAGTGGCCTGAGTACTTCTCGATCTTGGTATAACCAGATTCTTCATCAACCCAAACGTCATAATCAATACTAAACACATCTTCTTCTGCCTGCATACCTTCATCAAGGTAAACATCTTCTTCTTCCTCACTCAGCAGTTTCATCTCCTTACCTGTCTTAGGAGAAATTCTAGGCCTGTAACGAAGCTGTCTTAATCTTTTCTCTATGTAGAAAGGATAGTAGAATTTAAACATGTTATTAGCTACAACACCAAGAATAAATGCTATACTAATTGTAGTAAACCATCTTATAATAAACCAAAATAATCCGATCTCATCAAGGAAGGCATTTACTATTAAACTTATTCCTAATAATGCCATAATTGTTGCAGACCACATAGTACTGATTTCATTTTCATTGATGAAATCATATCTGGTTTTATAGTCTTTAGTGGATACTAGTCTAAAAACATGAAAAAGCACACGCAGGATGGCTACACCAACAAGTACTGCTGCACCAATCTTTGCCCAATAATTCCAGGTATCAATAAATTGTAAGGGAGCTTCTTCCATTTTATCTCGTTTTGGTTAGGGTTGTTACTTATTTAGTCATATTAATCATATCAAAATTCACGAAATTTTGTGAAAAATGAAACACAGATGTAATTAACAATAAAAATTTGTGAAAATCAACGATTATTCAAGATAATCGTAACAATTAATCATTTTTTGCAAATCTTAGAATTTCGCTCAGCAATTCAGTTTTTCCCTCGAACATGCTCATATGGGCTATTTTCTTTAAAATTTGGCCATATGAAGAGTCTTTTAAAGATTCAATCTGGGTTGTCATTTGTTCAATTGTGAAATGACTGTCTTCTTCACCACCGATAAACAGGAAATTTTCTATTTCAGATAACAAATGTGATCTGTCTGGACGATCTCTCATGGCTAACATGTATGATGTTAGCACAGATTCTGGCAGATCCTGCCCCATAATTAGAACCTTCTCCACCTTACCTGCAAGTAATTTTTGATTTTGTGGTGTAAAAAGCTCTGGCACAAACGATTTTAGGAAGAAAGATGCTCCATGCTTATTTATAAAATCAACAGTTTTTAGCCTGTTTTCCTTTTTCTCAGGAGAATCTGCATAACTGGTTGAATTTATTAAACCAACTCCCTTTACATTATCAGGGAATAAGTCTGCAATGGCCAGTGTCACGTAGCCACCTAACGAGTGACCAAAAACGATATAGTTATTAATCCCCAGGTCATTCAAGATATGGCTATTTACTAATTCGGCAATATCATCAAGACTGAACCCACCACCAGTTGCCGGGCTTTTACCAAAACCCGGTAAATCTATTGTGATAATTTTATGATATTCTTTTAAGGAATCTGCCAATTCATCCCAAAGCGTTAGATCTTCAGAAAAGCCATGAAGAAAAACCAGAGCTTTGCCCTCTCCCACGACATTTGAGTAAAGCATTATTTTAAAGTATTTACAGTTGAATGCATCATTTTCAACGCAGTATTATAGATTCCTTCCGGATCGAAACCACATTGTTTATGTAATTCCATTTGGGTACCATGTTCAATCACTTCATCAGGGATTCCAAGGCGTGTAACCTCACATTTGTGACCATTATCCGATATAAATTCAATAATAGCACTACCAAAACCTCCCATAAGCGAACCATCTTCAATAGTAATGATCTTGTCAAAGTTTGTGAATACTTCAGTTAACAGTTCTTCATCCAGGGGTTTTACATAGCGCATATCAAAGACAGCTGCGCTTATTTGTTCCTTACTCAGTTTTTCAGCAGCTTCGACTGCATAGTTTCCGATGTGACCTATTGTAAGGATTGCTATATCATTTCCTTCAAACACTTTTCTGCCCCTACCAATTTCCTGTTTTTTTAGAGGTGTTTTCCAATTGGGCATAACGCCTTCACCGCGTGGATAACGGATTGTGAAAGCTGTGTTCTCTCTTGGCAGTGAGGCAGTATACATCATATTCCGTAGCTCTTCCTCATTCATAGGAGCAGCAACGATCATGTTGGGGACACTGCGCATAAAAGCAATATCGTATAATCCGTGGTGGGTTGGCCCATCTGCACCAGAAAAGCCGGCCCTGTCCAGACAGAAATTAACAGGAAGGTTTTGAATACATACATCATGCACAACCTGATCATAGGCACGTTGCATAAAAGTACTGTAGATATTACAGAATGGGATTAATCCCTGGGTAGCAAGACCGGCAGAAAATGTTACTGCATGCTGTTCTGCGATCCCTACATCGAATGCTCGATCGGGCATGGCCTCCATCATGATGTTCATGGATGATCCTGATGGCATAGCAGGGGTTATTCCCATTACCTTATCATTCTCTTCGGCTATTTCTACAAGGGTATGTCCAAAGACATCCTGGTATTTTGGTGGCTTTGGTTTTTCTTCAACTTTTTTATGAACTTCACCTGTTACCTTATCGAATTTGCCAGGAGCGGCATGCCATTTTGTTTGCTCTTTTTCAGCAGGCTCAAAGCCTTTTCCCTTTTTGGTAATGCAGTGCAACAACTTGGGTCCTGGAATGTTTTTTAAATCGTTGAGTACAGAAACCAAATGATCCACATCGTGGCCATCAATAGGGCCAAAATATCTCAGATTTAGTGATTCGAAGAGATTACTCTGGCTTAGCAAGAAGTTTTTTATACTACCTTCAAAGCTTGATATGAATTCCCTTGCACTTGGGCCCAAAATGCCAATCTTGCCAAGCGTATTCCACACATCATCTTTAATCTTATTATAAGTTTGTGATGTGGTAATATCAGTTAAATAATCCTTTAATGCACCCACGTTGGGGTCGATGGACATATTGTTATCATTAAGGATTATCAACAGGTTTGAGTTGCTCACTCCTGCATGATTCATTGCTTCAAAAGCCAGGCCTCCTGTCATCGCTCCATCACCAATAACAGCAATATGCTGCTTTGTAGGATCATTTTTATAGGTGGAAGCCATTGCCATTCCCAGAGTGGCAGAAACAGATGTAGAGGAGTGGCCTACCCCAAAAGAATCATATTCACTTTCTTCACGTTTAGGGAATCCGGAAATGCCTTTATATACTCTGTTAGTATGAAACCGCTCTCTTCGACCGGTTAATATTTTATGGCCATAAGCCTGGTGACCAACATCCCATACCAATTGGTCTTCCGGAGTGTTAAATACATAATGCAGAGCTATTGTAAGCTCTACAACACCCAGGCTTGAAGCAAAATGTCCTCCATATACCGAAACAGTATCAATAATATACTGCCTCAACTCTTCAGAGAGCTTTGTTAATTGGCTCTTGTCAAGTTTTCTTAAGTCTTCAGGACTGTTAATATTTGCTAAAAGTTCTCCAGCTTCTATCTGCATTTTAGTTTTATTTTATCATTTGTGCAGGGAAGTTTGGCAAAAATAGTGATTTTCCAAACCATTAGGCTAGATGCTGCCTAATTAAGCCGAATAATCCATAATAAATATATTTTTTAAGAGAGACAATATAGTTTTATTAATTTGTACTCCATCAGCATCTTTAAGTAATTAAGACAAGCTTATATAAGTAATGTTTGCTTTAGGATATGATGATCTATGAATATTCTGGGTTAACTGATATATTTGAACTTTATTGTGGGATCAAGCGAATGACTTTTGAGATAAAATTACCCCTTTTTGAAGGACCTTTTGATTTGCTACTCTTCTTTATTGAGCGGGATGAGCTGGATATATATGACATACCCATCTCAAAGATTACGGATGATTTTCTAAGCTATCTCAATGATCT
>JBDLIU010000015.1:0-33558 GCA_039714715.1 Bacteroidota bacterium | reverse complement strand
TGCTTCAGGAGAAGCGAATACTCAAGCATTACTATTACCTTCATTCGGATTATTTGATTTTGGATTCCGTTACGCATTTACAATGGGCAACATGAATGCTTCACTTAATGGTAGATTAAATAATGCATTTGATACAGAATATGTGCCAGATGCATTTGATGCAGCTACACTGGAAGAAGCAAAAGTTTACATGGGCTTTGGAAGAACATGGACTATGAGTTTAAGATTAAAGTTCTAATAATTTAATTGAAGAAAAATGAAAATTTCAAACATATATATATTGTTGTTGGCTGCATTAGTAATTGTGGCTTGTGATCCGCTTAGTGATGTCAACAAAGAAATAGAAGATAATAAAACATTTGTTGATGACCTTATTTATACACTGACAGATGATGATTACGAATTGGCAGATGAAAGCTATGGCACATTTAGTAATATTGAAGATGTAAAAGCGAAGGTCCCATTAATATTAAAGACTAATTTCCCAGCTCTAGGTAAAAATTCATCTGCATTAGTTAGCTATGAGTTCTATAATGGTAGCTCTCCTGATTTAGGAGGAGATTATACAGAACTTACAGTACCTTCTGAAGATTATGACCTTTTCCATGGTAAAGATACATATGATAATTTTGGAAATCCAGATGAAGAAGTTGCCGAATATGCAAACTGGAAGTTCCCTGATGCTGGAGATGGAGACTATGCAGACATTACTTTTGATTATTATGATGGTAGCTTTCATGCAGGTGCGGTTAGTCGAGTGGTTTATACTGTAGCTTATGGATGGCAATATGCATCGATTTTACCTGATGATGTGTATGGAGATTTTTTCTCTGAGAGTGGAACTGATTTTAGCACAAAAAGTGAAGGTGCAGAGAAAATGCCTTCGTATTTAAATTATCTATATAGCACAGCCAATGATTATTATTCTTTAAACCTTGAGGCTGGAGATAAGATAGTGATACAATATAATTTTGATGATTGGGGAGGGTCTGGCGATCCAAATGTGCCTGCTGTAGCATTATACATTTTCAGTGGCACTGAATGGATATCATATGGAGATGCATATCAGACTACTACTGAATCATTGGACTTTGGTCATGATGGAACAGTTTGGGTTCCGGACAACACTGTTAAATACACATTTACTTCTGCAGATTATGCAGTTTGTGGTGATGAGGCTAATGGATTGGGTAACGCAGCAGCTAGAGATAATATAAGGTCATACGGGAACTTTGGTACCCAATGGTCGCACGCTGAAATAATAGAAGCAATTGGATTTGTTCTAAAATTAAACTTCCCAGCAAGCGAAGAAGGACAAAAGTATTTTGTTACCTATAACACATATCCTGCAGGAGATCTTACTGCATTACTTATATTGGATGCAAGTGGAGATTATGTTGAAATGGAGAACTAAGGAATATAAAGAAGCCTTATAAACGGAGAACCTGGTAAGAAATTACCAGGTTTTTTTTGACACATAGTTAAGGTTTTTCCCTAATCTTCTTTAACTCATCCAACTCATCCCGATACTTAGCAGCAGCAATAAAGTCTAAATCTTTGGCAGCTTTTTCCATGTTTTTTTGAGTAGTCTTTATTTGCTTTTCTATCTCTTCTTTAGTCATATAGGCCATCACAGGATCTGCAGCCATACTTGTTTCTTCGGGTTCTACATAGTATTGTTTGGCTTCCTTCTTGGCATCTGCTACCTTGGTTTGGTCCAGGATGGCTTCTTTAGACCTTAGTATGGTTTTAGGAACAATATTATTGGCTGTGTTGTACTCAGCTTGAATTTTTCTCCTTCGGTTGGTTTCGTCAATAGCAATTTGCATGGAGTTGGTTACCTTATCTGCATACATCAGCACTCTGCCTTGTGCATTTCGGGCAGCTCTACCAATGGTTTGAATAAGAGACTTAACATTACGTAGAAATCCTTCCTTATCTGCATCGAGAATAGCAACGAGGGATACTTCTGGCAGGTCAAGTCCTTCTCTTAACAAATTAACACCAACCAGGACATCAAATTCTCCAAGCCTCAACTCCCGAAGTATTTCAACCCTGTCCAACGTGTCAACTTCGGAGTGAATATACCGGGTTTTTATTTCGGCACGTGCCAGGAACTTGCTTAACTCTTCAGCCATCCTTTTGGTCAGCGTTGTCACTAATACACGTTCATTCTTAGCTACCGTTTCATCTATCTCCTCTAATAAATCATCAATTTGATTGAGGCTTGGTCGAACCTGAATGGCTGGATCCAGCAGGCCTGTTGGTCGTATTAGTTGTTCTACAACTATACCTTCCGATGCCTCCAATTCAAGATCTGCCGGGGTAGCACTTACATAGATTACCTGGCTTGTAAGAGATTGAAACTCACTAAATGTTAATGGCCGGTTATCCATTGCAGATGGAAGCCGGAATCCATATTCAACCAGGTTCATTTTCCTTGACCGGTCTCCTCCCCACATGGCTTTAATCTGGGGTATGGTTACATGACTTTCATCAATAACCATTAAAAAATCGTCAGGAAAATAATCCAAAAGACAAAATGGACGAGAGCCGGAAGATCTTCTGTCAAAATACCTTGAGTAATTTTCCACACCCGGACAATACCCGAGCTCACGCATCATTTCCAGATCAAATTCAGTGCGCTCCTTAATTCTTTTTGATTCAATTGTTCTTCCCTCTTCTTCAAACAACTGGATTTGCGAAACAAGGTCATCCTGAATTTCATAAATAGCTTGTTGCAGCGTGTCCTTTCCTGTAACAAATAAATTGGCAGGGTATATAATTATAGAGGATTCCTCAGTAATTCGCTTTCCAGTATTGGGATCGATTGTCTGGAGAGATTCGATCTCATCACCCCAAAATACGATTCTGAATGCAAAATCTCCATAGGCTACAAATACATCAACCGTATCGCCCTTTACCCTGAAAGTACCATGACTAAATTCAGCTTCCGTTCTGCTGTATAAAATGTCTACTAAAGAAAATAAAAGTTGATTTCTAACCACTGTATCTCCAACCTGTAATTCAATCACATTTTTGCCGAACTCTTCAGGATTACCAATTCCATAAATACATGAAACAGAGGCTACCACTATTATGTCTCTTCTGCCACTTAATAAGGCAGAGGTTGTTCTCAACCTAAGTTTCTCTATTTCCTGGTTTATTGATAAGTCTTTCTCAATATATAACCCTGTGGTGGGCAAAAATGCCTCTGGCTGGTAATAATCATAATACGAAATAAAGTATTCAACCGCGTTGTCAGGGAAAAACTGTTTGAATTCCCCGTATAGCTGAGCAGCGAGGGTTTTATTATGACTAAGAATTAAAGTAGGTCTCTGGGTTTCCTGAATTACATTAGCCACTGTAAAGGTCTTCCCGGATCCGGTAACACCAAGCAATGTTTGTGCTCTGTCTCCTCGCTTTAGCCCATCAACAATTTGCTCAATAGCTTGAGGCTGGTCACCTGTAGGTTTAAATTCGCTTGTTAGATTGAACTTCATAGACATTACCATACTGGTCGTAGCTTCGAAGCTACGACCAGTAAATTAATGCAAAAATACCTATGAAGTCCATATTTCCCATGATTTCTCGGCTTGTAGTTCAAGCATCTCATATCCATTCTTAATTTTAGCTCCATGTTGGTAAGCCTTCTTAAGAAAGGTAGTTTCCGCAGGATTATAAATCAGATCATATACATAATGAGTGTCTGATAGCTGATTATAATCTATAGCCGGATGTCCTTCTGGTTTAGGCGCCATTCCCAGGGGAGTAGTATTTATGATCAGATTACTTTCTGCAATAATATTTGATGTATTAAGTCGCTGGTATGAAATAGCATGAGTAGATTCCGTTCTTGATACAAGCGTAAACTCAATATTGTTATCTTTTAGAACGGCCATCACTGCTTTAGCTGCACCACCAGTGCCAAGAATAACAGCTTTGCTTATTTTAACTTCAGGGAACCATTGAAATAATGATTTTTCGAATCCAAAATAATCTGAATTATAGCCAGTAAGATATTTATCCTCAACTCTTATTACATTAACTGCTCCTACTTTTTTAGCGGTATCGTTTAATTTATCCAGGTATGGAATAACAGATTCTTTATGGGGGATTGTTATATTAAGGCCTTTAAGGTTAGGATTTTGTTTAATGATATCCTTTAAGCTATCTACCTTTTCTATCTCGAATAACTTGTACTGATTATCTCTAAGTGACTCAGATTGAAATTTATTTTCAAAGTACTTTTTTGAAAATGAATGTGATAAAGGATATCCTATCAGTCCATAAATGGCCATAGCCTTTTATTTTTTTATTCGCAGGGCAACTTTCTCAATTACTACAACAATAAAAAATCCCAGGGCCATAAACAATAGGGCCTGAATTATAACCGGATCCTCCCCGGTAACTTCATAAAACTTATTCGGCATTACATTGACATCAATAAAGGGCATCTGGTTGCCTTCACTGTCAACCTGATACTCGAGTGTTTGCTTCCATGGCCATAGTTTGTTTAATGAGCCCATCATAAAACCGGCAAGTAATGCCACTGCAACATTGTGATATTTACTTAATAGCCAGGAAATAAGACGAACAAAAGTGACCAAGCCAATTACACATCCTAACAGGAATAGCCCAATTATAACCAGATTTAATTCACTTAATGCCGTGAGTATCAATTCATATTTTCCCAGTATCAGTAGAATGAAAGCACCGGAGATCCCCGGTAATATCATTGCAGATATTCCTAATACACCACTAAGGATTACCATTGGATATGAATCAGAAGTCTGGGCTGGCGTTAAACTTGTTACTATGATTGCTAGAAGAATTCCAGCAATACCAGCTAATACTACACGAAAATTCCATTTATTGATTTGCCTCAGAACAACAATTGAGGAAATCATTATTAAACCCCAGAAAAAAGACCATAATTGAATAGGGTAGGCACCTTTCAGATAGATAAGAAGTGAAGCCAGAGATTTAATACTGGTAAGAATTCCTAAAAACAGTACTAATAAAAAGTTGCCATTAATAGCCGTCCAGAATTCTTTAAACTTCCCTGAAAAGAGCAGTTTAAGATTTTTAAGATTAACTGATTTTATTGAATTAATCAGTTCTTCATAAATACCAGATATAAAAGCGATTGTGCCACCGGAAACTCCTGGAACAACATCTGCTCCTCCCATGGCCATTCCTTTGAAGAATAGCAGAATGTAATCCTTAAGTTTCCTCATTTACCCGGAATATTCATAAATATTAATCCTTTTATGCGGATGTCAATGACCAATCATTCATAATTGACTTTAAAAGTAGCTGATGGAGTACAATTTTAATATATTACATACTATTACTCTAATTTGGATTATTAAAATTGTACCCATCAGGATTAACCCTTTCACCTAATATATTGAAAAACAATTTGCTAAGAAGTAACATCTCCATTCTTTATAAATAAGTAATGAATTATTCGGGTTAAAAATATAGGCTTTTCTTAGCTCAGGAAATGGCTAAAAGTATCTCCTCGTAAGCCAATCCTGATTGTTTCGAGTGGGATAACTTCCTGAGGAGCAATATTACCCAGGTTTACATTTGTCCCAATTAGCTTAATGAACCAAACTTGTTGGGCTTTTTGTGGTGCTTCCCAAATAATTTTTTCGGATGGAATTTTTGTCAGTATTTCCTGAACCAAACCAGATCTTACTTCACCAGTTGAGCGGAATAAACCTACATTTCCACTTTCACGTGCTTCGCCAATAACTTTCCATGAACCCGCATCCAATTCCTTCTGCATTAATTCAATCCACTTATAAGGAGGAATAATTTTTTCAACATCTTTAGATCCTACCTCAGATAAAACTGTTACCTGCTCTGAAAGCTTTTTAATGTAATCACATTTCTTATCATGGTTAAGCTCTATAGAGCCATCAGAGACTTCGGCATATTCCATACCGTATTTATCTAATATTTTTCGATAATCATCGAATTGGTCTCTAATAATAAATGCTTCGAACAGCGTACCGCCAAAATAAACCGGGATACCGGCATCAGCATAAATCTTTAGCTTATCTGTTAGTGTAGGAGTAACGAAAGATGTTCCCCATCCTAGTTTAACAATATCAACATGATTAGCGGCAACACTTAGAAAATCTTCTACTTGTCGGCAGCTAAGCCCTTTATCCATAGCCATAGTAAAGCCATATTCTCTGGGCTTGGTTGTACGCTCAGGAATTTTAGTTAAGGTGTAATTCATCAGAAATGGTCTTTTTTGAACTTATCAATTATTTTGAACAATGCCTTTTGTGTTTCAATGTTTGAGAAAAACGACAAAAGGTCTGTATGTTTTTCATAGTCCAAATGTAAAGCATTTTCAAGACTTTTAAATGCTTCTTTGTACTTGTTATCAGCAATATAATAAGCAGATAATCGATACACCAATTCTGCCTTTTCAATGTTTTCCTCAATGCCCTTTTCTACAGTGCTAATAGCCTTATCCAGCTCACCTTGTTCAAAATAAATAAATGACCAATCAAGCCAGACTTTAGGGTTACCTGGCATTAATAACGCGGCTTCTTCGTATGCATCAAGGCTGGAAATAAGATTACCAACCTTATAATCTGCTTCTGCTATGGCAAGCCAATAGGTTGCATTATCAGAATCTATCTTAAGTGCTTTATTGAAATAATGTTGGGCTTCAAACCATCTGTTTAATTTGCTCATGCATAGTCCTGCCCCATACCATGCCTGGTCATTCATCACTTCCAGTTTACTAGCCTTTTGGAAATATTTTAATCCCAGATCATATTGTTCAAGTTTTTCGTATACTGTGCCGAGCATATTAAACAGATCTGTACCTGGTCCTTCAATATCAAGTGTTTTATAGAATGATTCCAGCGATTTTTGGTAATTCCCTGACTGTAGATTAGCATTGCCAAGATTAAAATGAGCAGAAGAAAAGTCCTCTTCAATGATCACAGCATACTCGAATGCGTTTATTGCATCTTCCAGTTGCTCCATTTTAGAATAAGCGATACCCAGGTTATACCATGCAAAATATGAATAAGGATCTGCGTCAATGAACTTTTTATAGTAAGAAATACTCTCATTGGTCTTACCTGTTATATCCAGACAAAATGCCAGATCGTAAAGCACATTCTCATTATAAATATTCACTTCTAAGGCTTTATCGAAATACTCGATAGCTTTTTCATAATTTTCTCGCGCTTGCTCCAGTACACCTAAATGGTAGTATACTTCATCTTTGTTTTCTGCAAATGTTAAGGCTTTAGTATACTCTTCCAGGGCCAAATCCTGTTTATCCATAAAAGAATAAAGAGAACCCCTCAACATAAATATCTCAGATTCATAAGGTTGAAATGTTTCTGCCGTATCCAGTACTTCCAATGCATCAGAATAATTTTCATCATTTATCAATATCTGAGATTTCAATAACATGATTTCAATTGAGTACGGGAATTGTGATTCAGCTTGTCGAACTGCATGTAGTGCCTTTTTTACTTGGTCTTGTCCCAAATAATAAGAAATGATTTCTTCGAAATCTTCTAATGAAAAGTAACTGTATTGCTGATTTTTATAGGTCTCTTCGTACCTCTTTACTAATTCGTTTTCCTTTTTTCTCTTAAAGCTCCCTTCCATACAAAACGTTTAGATTTACCCAGAATATTCAGAATTCAAGCTCCTTCAGAAAGCCTTGATGATTTATTACTATATTATTGAACAGGTCGTGGCTGATGGAGTACAATTTTAATATTTGATATTGAATTACCATTTACTTAAGTTTTAACTGTTAAAATTGTACCCATCAGGGTTAACCCTACATCCTAATTTACTGAGATACAAATCATTAAAATACAACATCTCCCTTTATAATGAATTCTTTGTGAATTATTCGGGTTAAGGTAAAAAAATTTACACAAGATTGAAACTAAATCGGTTGCTTTCTAATTTCCTCGCAGGTCCAGCTAATTGATTCTTCCAAAGTTTTGAAATTGACTCCTAGCGTTTCTTTAATTTTCTCACTGGAGTATAAATAGCTTTGCTTACTTATCCTGGTAGTTTCTTTAGTAATGACCGACCTCTGTCTCAACAATTTAGATTTAACAGTATCTAAAACATAGGCAAAAGTAAGGAGAGCTTTGGTCACTTTTATACGTGGTGCAGATTTATTTAAGTGTTTAGCAATAATATTAAATGTTTCCTTGTAGGAAGCTTTACCTGAATTGATGATAAATCTTTCACTCTCTACTTCATTGAAAAGTAGCAGATTAATTGCATTGATAACGTCACGCACATCAACATAATTCATCTCTCCAGGAGGATAAAATAGCCGATTTTCATTAATATATTTAAATATTTGCATGCTTGAGCTATTCCAGTCACCAGGCCCCAGGATTACTGAAGGATTAACAATTACTGTGGAAAGACCTTCTTCCTGGGCTCGCCATACCTCCAATTCGGCTTGATGTTTAGATTCCCCATAATTGGAGTTGTTCTCAGATTCCTCCCATTTAACACGCTCATCGATAAACAAATCATTTGTTTTTCGACCCAGTGCTGCCACAGAGCTAACATGAACAAACTTTTTTATCCCATATTCAAGTGCAAGGTTTAGCATGTTAGATGTTCCCTCCACATTGATTTGCATCATTTTATCCTTGTCTTCCTTATGGAAGGATACCAAAGCTGCACAATGTACAACCCTCTCAATACCATCAAAAGCTTTGGATAATGAAGCAATATCAAGAACATCTGATTCGAACCACTCTATTTTGTCTTGAATATGGCTAAGCCTGCTAATATTACTATTCTTTCTCTTTAAAGCCCTTACCTTATGTCCTGAATTCACCAGTGTCTCTGCCACAGAATGGCCCACAATCCCACTTGCTCCTGTTACGAGAATCATATAGAGTTATTTAATAGATTTTGTGAAAGTAATGAATTCATAACAGAACTGTTTAGTGTTTCTGATAGTGAGTTCAGGTGATTTAAATTATGACAATCGGAACCGATAAATGAAATCATGTTTTCCTTTATTAATGTGTTTGATAACTTCCTGGCAGGTTTTGAATAATATCCTGAAAGCGACAAGAGGTTTAGCTGTAGAAGAACACCATTTTCATGTATTTCTTTAAGGGAGTCCAGATCGTTCTGAAAATATAAATAGCGTTCAGGGTGTGCCAACACAGGAATAAAGCCTTTTGTTTGCATCATAAAAATGGCTTCTTTAAGAATCAATGGTTTGCTCATAAAAGAGAGCTCGAAAAGCAGATAGTTTTTACCAAACGTCAGAAACTTTTTATCCGTATTAAGTAAATCGAGAAAATATTCATCAAGATAATATTCGGCTGCTGCTTCAATTTCAATATCTATGGAATTATCACTTAATGCTTTGCGCACATCAGCAAGTTTATTGTTAATAATAATCGGATCATTTTTATAATGATCGTACATTATATGAGGTGTTGTTATCAATTTGGTATATCCCAGCTTTTTGAAAGCCATAATTACTTCCAGAGATTCTTCCAGACTTTGCACACCATCATCAATACCGGGTAAAAGGTGTGAGTGTAAATCAGTGGTAGAAATTAAACCAGTGAAGCTCTTTTTTCTTCTAAATAGTGGAGCCATAGTCCTTTGAAATCCTTAGTTGCTATTCCTGGTAATAGTTGCTATTAGCATATACATCGCCATAACTGTACCCGTACCCCGTCCTGCTGGTTGATACGTTATTGAGTATTATCGATAGATTCGGGTATCGGTTAGTAGTGAGAAGTCTGTTAATATTCTGGATAAACGAATTCTTAGAATAATCAGCACGAAGAATATAGATTGGCAGATCGGCTTTTTGCATTGCCAAGAGGCCATCAGTTACGATACCAACAGGAGGTGTATCCAATAGAATAATCTGGTAAGACTTTTTAAGCTGAGATAAAATATCATCAAAAGTATCTCTAAGCAATAATTCTGAAGGATTGGGTGGTACCGGACCTGCACCAATATAATCTAGCCCTTTGACATCACTATGAGTAATGCAATTATCTAAGGTATGTTTATTAATTAGCAGTGTACTCATGCCACAATCGTTTGCCTCATGCCCAAATGCCTTATGAACTTTAGGCCTTCTTAAATCCAAATCAAGTATAATAACCTGTTTGCCAGCCATGGCGAGCAGTGCACCAAGATTGGTTGAGACAAATGTTTTCCCTTCAGAACCAATAGTTGAGGTGAATGAATAGATTTTGTTCTCGAGATCAGGCAACATGAATTCCATATTGGTTCTAATTGATCTCATTGATTCACTTAATGCAGACTTTGGCTGATTATCAACAATTATTTTTGCATGCTTCCCAAGGGCCTTATATCTGGGTACTGATCCAAGCAGGGTTGCAGATGTGTTCCTTTCAACATCTGCTACATTGTTTACTTTATTATGAGCCAGATATCTAATTACCAGGAAAAGGAAACTTAAAACAAAAGATAAAATTAAACCTATACCATAGACAATGAGTTTGTTAGGTTTAACGGGTGTGTCTGGCATAGTGGCAGGTGATAATATCTTAATTTTTGTAGTGGATCCAGCAATAGCAATTTCGAATTCATTTTTACTTTGCATTAGTAAAAGGTAGATTTCTTCGTACAAGGCGTAAAATCTTTTTACCTTATTATACTCGGTGTTTTTTGAGGGTAGTTTGTTTAATTGTTGATTCAATTGCAGCTTTTGAATTTCAAGAAACTTGATGTCGTCTACCAAATATAACTTGCTGTTTTCAATTTGAGCCAAGAGGTCAGCTTTTAACAGATCAATTTCTTTTTGCCGTGTTCTATATGTATAGGTGTTTTCCCTGTAGGATAATCCTAGCTTTTCCCTTTCTTTTATGAGTAGATTTAGCTCATTAATTAATGAAATAATATGATTAGGATATTTATCGTTAAGCTGCGGAATGGTAATAACCTGTTCCGATTTAATCCTTTTTGTTAAATTACTTAAGTCAGTGAATTTATTATTAAACTGTACCAGCTGAGAGTCAATTCTGTTTATCAGGTTTACAGTTCTCCTTACATCTTCATCAAGGCTTACGGTACGATTTGTGATGGTTACATCTTCAAAATATTTTTCATAATCATCCAGTTTTTTTTCTGTTTCAGTCAGCTGGCTATTCAGATACTCAATTTTATTTTTATTAGCCCTGTTTTTTTCATCAAGAGAATATTTGTAATACAGTGTATCAATTGCACTAATTAGTGCATGGGCTTTTAATAAATTATGGTCCTGAAATGATACTTTAAAAATATTAGCATCAAGATTTACAGGTTCAACATTTAAATTATTTTCCAGATAGTTAACCAATGCATCATGACTGTTAATTCTAAAATAGAATTTTGTGCCCATTGATCTGTTCCAATTTGGAGATAACGTAACCATTAGCTCCATATCATCATTATTGTAGGGCTTATTGAATTCGTGTTCTTCTCTGAATTCTTGATCATCAACAAAATATGACAGTTCATATTTTATACTATCTATTATAGTTAAGTCCAGGTTCTTATTATAAAGAGCAGCATTCTTTAGTTGGTAATCAACCTGGAACGGAGGGTTCTTATATTTCTCATCATTCAGGAACTGCCCATATGTATAGTATTGAGGATTAAGCCTAACAGATTCTATTATTTTATTAAAGAATAACCTTGAAGTAATTAGTTCCATTTCGCTGGAAAGCAAAGCGTATGAGTTTGTCTGCTCAATTTCTCCAAGATTTAGAATATTGGACTGATCTTCTCTGCCAAGTTTAATTTCAGAATATGACTGATATAAAGGTTTGGTATACCTCACTACAAGATATGAAGCGGTTAAACTTAGAATTAAAATCACCCCTAACCATATTACGTTTTGTTTGATAACAACCCATAGTTTGTACCAGTCAATATCATTGCCATTTGTACGACTGAAATTCTGTTCCGATTCTTCCCTGTTAAGTCTCATCTTATTGCATAAAGAGTACTAACAATGCAGTAGTTGTTGTAATTGCACTGAGAATTAAGGCAAATGTGTTTGCGTTGTCGGCAACCACTCTGTTTATTGGTTCAATATATATAATATCACCAGCTTTTACGAGTTGATTTGTGTTAAAGTACCCCTCTACAGTACTAAAATCAATCAGAAATACTTCTTCTCCCCTGATGAGTTTCATCTTGCTGGCATTACCAACCTTTCCTAATCCACCTGCTGTAGCCAATACTTCTGCTATAGTAATATTTTCATTTATGAGCGGTATAATTTGCCCTCCCGGTGCTCCTAAAAGGGTTACTCTTTTATTGGTGTAAGTAGTAATCACATATGGATCAACAAAATATTCACTATACAAATCAATAAGTTTAAGGTTAGCTTCATGAATTGTTAACCCTTCCAGCTTAACTGCTTCAACCATTGGGAGAAAAACCATTCCATCAAGGCCTACCAAATACTCAGGATCTGGTCTTTGAACCCTGTTCATATTAATATTTTTGTTCAGCTCATACTCAGGATCAATTATCATTTCTCCTTTCTTGGTATAAACCTTTACACTTAGCAAATCATTGGGCTTGATTACATAGTTTGATTCCAGTGACCTAGCTTCAGCAGTTAGTTGTGCCGATACAAATTTCTTGTCATGTGAAAACATAACATTGTTTCTATAAGCACATGAGCTAGATAAAATCAATATTGCAATGACTGATAACCTGAATAATGATTTAAAAATCATGTATTTGTTTTTACAGCTAAAATAGTACAAATAACCCGAATAATTCATGTTGAAAAATCATGAATATTCAGGGTAAAGGGTATTCTTGGTTGTTTGTAAGATTAAACCTTTGAGATAGAATCCAGGTATTTGTCAATAACAATTTGCTCATCAAACCTGTTTATGGCTATTTCACGGCTGGCTTTACCCATATTTCCAACAGTCTGACTATCCTGGGAGATCATCTTTTCTAACTTATTGGCCAAATCTATAGGATCCTGAACCTTACACAAATAACCATTTACATTATCATCTACCACATTCCTGCAACCAGCTACATCAGTAGTAATAATGGGTTTCCCTGAGCTGGCAGCTTCCAATAAAGAGCGGGGTGTACCTTCCCTGTAAGAAGGTAGAACTACACAATCAGAATTCTGGATAAAGGGTTTTACATCATCGGTTGAGCCGAGGTAATCAACAGCCTTCTGCTCTACCCATGTATCAACTAATTCTTTTTCAATACCTCTGGTATGAAATTCATCAATTTTTCCTAATAACTGGAATCTGGCATCAACACCTTTAGCTTTAAGAATTTTGATGGCATCTATATATTCAACAATACCTTTATCGTATATCAACCTGCTTATTAAAAGGAAGGTAAATGGTTTTTGCTCTTTGTTTTCAACAGATGGTATAAACTTGTTGGTGTTTATCCCCGAGCCAGGAAGAATATCTGTTTTATCTTTCTTTATCAGACCAGCGCTAAGAAAGAAATCTTTATCATCTTTATTCTGGAAGTATACTAGTTTAGGGAACTTAAATGCGATCTTATATAGTGCCAGAGCAATTCTTGATACAAGATTTTTATTTAAAAATGACGTTCCTAAACCACATACATTGTTAATCGCTGGTAATCTTAATAATGATGCTGCAATAGTTCCGTAAATATTTGGCTTAATTGTATAGTGCAAGATAACGTCTGGTTTTTGACGTCTATAGATTCTGAATAATTCAAATGTAAGCCCGAAGTCTTTTAAAGGATTAGCACCCCTGCTATCCATTTTTACTTCCTCGAATGAACATCCTAAATCAATTAATTTAGAAGTATATTCATCTTTTGGTGCAATAGCCACAACATCATGACCCTCCTCCAGTAAAGTTTTAACTAAACCAAGTCTGAAATTGTAAATATTCCATGATGTATTTAAGACAATTGCTATCCTCATAGGTAATACCAACTAAAAAATTGCCGCAAGATACAAACAATTCTTGAGTTAATACAACTGCTCCCTAATAAGGTAACCAAAACAATGTTTTAAAATGATATTTGATGCCGAGATTAAATATCAGAATAACAGGTGGTTAGTATGTATACTCCAGACGTATTGAAAAAATTATCAATACATGAAAATAAATTGTCCTCTTCAATTTCGAAAGCAGTAGATTTGCGGAACTTGTAGGATAATGGGAAATACATTTTCAACAAAGGCAAAACGAGAGACGGCTGTATTGGTTTCAGTTGTCGGGAAAGATACGCCTCAACATGAGATAGATGAGCATCTTGGAGAACTTGAGTTTCTTGTGCTTACAGCTGGTGCTAAAACGGAAGCGGTATTTGTACAAAAACTGGTAAAACCTGACTTAAGAACTTATGTTGGTAAAGGGAAGCTGGAAGAAATCGAAAACTTTGTGAAGAACAATGAGATTGATATTCTTGTTTTTGATGACGATTTACTTCCTTCTCAGGTAAGGAACCTGGAAAATGTTTTAAAATGCAAAATCCTGGACAGAAGCCTTTTGATTCTGGATATCTTTTCATTACGAGCTCAGACTGCTCAAGCCAAGACTCAGGTAGAGCTGGCACAATATGAATATATGTTGCCCAGGCTTACCAATATGTGGACTCACCTTTCAAAACAAAAAGGCGGTATCGGGATGAAAGGTCCCGGAGAAACAGAACTGGAAACTGACAGGCGAATAGTGCGTGATAAGATTGCCTTGTTAAAAAAGAAATTGGTAAAAATCGATAAACAGGCTTTAACGCAGCGTAAGAACCGGGGACGAATGGTAAGAGTAGCCCTCGTAGGATATACCAATGTGGGGAAGTCGACAATTATGAGGCTGCTTTCTAAATCTGATGTTTTCGCTGAGGATAAGCTTTTTGCCACCGTGGATTCAACTGTAAGAAAGGTTGTTATTGACCAGATACCTTTTTTGTTGACTGATACAGTGGGATTTATTCGTAAGTTACCACATAGTCTTATTGAGTCATTTAAAAGTACACTTGATGAAATTCGAGAAGCTGACATTATCCTTCATGTTATTGATATATCGAGTCCTGCACATGAGGAACAGTTTGAAATTGTAATGAAAACCCTGGCTGAAATCGAGAGTGCAGATAAAAGAATATTGAATGTTTATAATAAAACAGACCTGTTAAAAAGTGATCAACCAGTAAACTGGAAAAAGAAGTCGAATAAAGACCCTATTGGTGTTTATATCTCAGCTGCCAGGAAGGAAAACATAGATTTATTTAAGGGTAAATTATTCCCAATAATCAAAAAGCGTCATTACCAGATATTTCCTAATTATTTAAAGTCAAATTATTGATCACCTGTTGTCATCTCAAATCCATTATTAAAAGGAGACAGATAGTTAATGTATGGGGGAGCAGATAGCTGGCCATTAAAACTTAGTAGAGAAATATAAGAATTCAAAATATCTGCTACCAGGTTTTGCTTGAGTAATGATAGGTCAGTTTTAAAGTCATGGATTTCTTTATAAGTATCTAAAGCATCTCTATTAAAGGAATAAACACTTTGATTTTCATAATCTGAAAGCTTATTTGAAACAATTTCATATTGTTTTAATAGATGGTCGAGATTAATATAAGATTCCTCTAAATAGGTTTCAAGTTCTACTTGCTCATGCTCCAGTTTTTTTGAATTCTCTAATAGCTCAAGTCTGTCACGCTCCAGGTCGGGTTTGTCAGGATTTACAATAGGTAAACTAAATGCCAGTTGCATACCTAAATTATTAAAAAAACTATTATTTACATCTTCACGGTATTCAGCCTGGATAAATCCGAGATTCCTAAAATCTGATTGCTTCTCTACTTTTAACTCGGTATCAGCGACAATGCCTTTTTGTTTTTCATTTTTAAGATATAAGTTATTGTTTGGATTTTCAATTAGATTACTATGAAACCATTCTTTTATCCCTTCGACAGAAACAACCTGCTGGGTTTCCCAATTAATTACTCCTGAATAGGGGTAGGTTAGTTTAATAGTGTGCTCAATAGTTTTTAACTTGTTATTTATTGATTCCAGGTTGAGAATAACCTCAAGCAGAGCTTTATCTGTAGCAATGAAATCTTTCAGAGAAGCATTGTCGGGTTGATCCTGATAAATATCCATTATACTCTGATAGACTTCAGCACTTGCTACCAATGTCTTTTTTCTGGAAGAAAGCAGATGATGCTCGATTATTATGGAGTACCTATTGAGCAGAATTTCTTCAACCTTAAGCTGATATTCTATGTTGAACTGGTCTGATAAAGCTTCTTTGTATACTTTATTAGCCCTCCTCTCCAGCGGATTCAAAGGGCTAAACCTCAGGCGGTAGTCTTCAAAACCATTCCCAAAATTTTGAACTCTCGCTCTGAATTCCACCTCTCTAAGTATAGGTGATTTAAAATTATTTTCCTTAAGATACCCTTTAATGCTATTAAGATAGTTTAATTCAGTATCAGATATCGAGTTCCCAAGATAAGCTTCCATGGTAAACTGCCCATAGACATTGCTGCTTAAACTAAGTATGATTACTATGATGAAATGATTTTTCATTTTTTGTTAGCTGGAAAAACAAATACATGTTCGCCATATAAAAAAGAATTGTTCTCAGGTAGCTTAATAAAGATTTCTCTCCCAAACTTATCAGGAACATTTATTGGATCTGCAGGATTTTTATAACTAACTATCCTTGCTCCTACTTCTATAATATTACCAGAAATTTTATACTCTCTGTTTGAAGATTCAACATAAACACTATCACCTGGCGTCAAATTGAAATTCGAAGACATATTAACATACGCCTTGATCATCGTAGGGTGTTCTTCAAATAAGGAAACTATGGTCTGAAATGAAGGCACAATCTCATTAATTTGTCCATTAACGGTTCCAATAGTACCATCAAAAGGAGCCATCTTTTTTAATTCTGATTCTTCTAATTTCAGAACTGTTAGTTCGTTGTCGATTAATTGAACTTCCAGATCCAAAACAGCTGCCTCTTCTTCCGCCTCTGATTTTACCCTTTGAATATCAACATTATACAGGGTCTTTATTTGTTTAATTTCTGACTGGTATGAAACTAATTTAATGCTATCCGGGTCATTAAATCCCACTGTAGAGGTTTCTGACGAGCTGTTATTGTCTAGTCCCTTGAAATTACTCTTTAAAGCTTGATTTTGTTTTATTTCGACCTCTAATTGAGCGATATCTGCACTTAATCGTTGTAGCTTACCATTCTTTTCTATTTGAAGTAGTTCCACTTTATTTTTAGAAGCTTTCTCCAGATTGGATTTCTTGTTTTGTACCTGAGCTTTTTGATTCACTAACTTTTCATAATCTAACACCAAATCAGGTCTTTCGACTTCCAGAAGAAGGTCTCCCTTCTTAACTTTCTGGCCGGCATTGACATGAATCGCTTTAATGGTGACAGGTTTTCTGTAGCTTATAGCTGTTTTTTGCGATTCAACAACTGCAATTATGGCGTCCTCCTTTTGCATTGTATTCAATGCAATAATTATCAGGCTGATGGCCGCGATTACTATAAAGATGAAAAAGAAGTACTTTTTTATCATAACCTAAAGTTGTTCAACATTGTCTCTTGAATCGTACCTAATATCAGTCAGACCATCAATGTTCTGGATTGACTTAAAAAACAAAGTAGAGTTTGTATCAGGAGGCAAGTTAACTTCTATCGTGTATCGGGTATTGCCATTTTCCTGTTCCCTGATTCTAACAACTGAAAAATTGAAAGAGTTATTCTTAAGGTGAGTGATAAGATTTTGCAAAGACTCAGTGTTTGTCGCTATTACATCAAGTTCAATTTTATTGGGGCTCATTTTACCATAAGGTGAATAATACAATAGAGTGACAATAACACAGAAAAGGATGGTTCCACTTATTGCAATGGCATAACCGAATACACCAGTAGCTATTCCTATAGACAATGACATGAAAATAAATATAATGTTGCGGGGACTTCGCAGTAATGTTCTAAACCGGATTATTGAAACAGCACCGAGAACACCAAATCCAACAGCTAAATTATCTCCCACTGCCATCATAACCATTGAAGACACGATTGAGGCCAGAACGATTGCCTGAAAAAATTTATTGGGAAAATTGTCTTCCCGATAGGTAAACTTATATGTTAAGGCAAGAATGGTACTAAGTACAACTGCAAGAAGAATTGTAAAAACTGCTACTGAAAAGGACGGAAATTCAAAATATCCTGAATTGCTAAAATATTGTTCAAGCATAATGTCATTTATTGAATAGGGTAAAAATACGTAATAAAGTATTTTTTATATTAACCGCTTATAATATCAGTTTTGGATACTGGAGGTGCCACCTAGTTATAATCCAATAAATTTATTAGATTTCAGCAAATTAAACGGGGATAAAGAAAGTGTTACATCTTGAGTTCCATTTTGGTTACAAAGAGGTGATTAACAGTATGATATATATAAGGAGTTATTAAAATGGGATTGGGGTTATCATATTTAAAGTTGAAAATTGAGCGATGGTTAATCGTTATTGGTATCCTTCTGATTTTCCAACTAATTGAAAATAGAGTATTCTCCCAGTCTAACATTGATCATTGGGAAACGGTTGTTTATGATACCAGCATCTGGAAGTACACTGTTCCTAATGCTACACTAGAATCTGCCTGGATTTCTGCAGGCTATGATGATAGTGGTTGGCAAGAAGGTAAGGGAGGGATTGGATATGGGGATAGTGATGATTCGACCATAATTTCAAACACATTAGCCGTTTTCTTAAGGAAGAAATTTCAGATTGAAGATATTTCAAAGATAGAGGGTATTGTCCTGCATGTAGATTATGATGATGGCTATATTGCATATCTTAACGGTGTGGAAGTTGCCCGAAGAAATCTTGGCACGATCCAGTTCCCGCAATATGATCAGCCAAGTTTGGAACTTCATGAATCCCTGCTTTACCAGGGATTAGTGCCAGAAAGCCTTTACATTGATAAAGAAAATTTAGTGGCGGGAGAAAACATTCTGGCAGTGCAAGTACATAATGTAAGCACCTCTTCAAGTGATCTTACGGCTAGAGTTTTTTTATCTGTTGCGATGAATGTGAGTACAACAACCTACGGGCCTGTTCCGGACTGGTTTGCTTATTTTGAAGGATTTGAGTCTTCTGATTTACCTATTGTTGTTATTAATACTGGAGGAGCCATAATAGAAGATCATGTGCGTATTGTAGCCGATATGGGGGTAATTGACAATGGTCCAGGTAGCAGGAATTACGTAACTGATCCGTTCAACAATTACAATGGAAAAATTGCTATTGAAACCAGGGGTGAATCCTCTCAGATGTTTCCTAAAAAAGCATATGGATTTGAAACACAGACATTAACCGGAGAAAATAACAATGTTTCTTTACTTGGGATGCCTGTTGAGAATGACTGGATATTGTATGCGCCTTATAGTGACAAATCCTTAATAAGGAATGTGTTAGCTTATCACTTATCCAATATGATGGGTAAATATGCAAGTAGAACCAGGTTCTGTGAAATAGTACTAAATGGTGAATATATTGGGATTTATGTACTAATGGAGAAGATCAAGAGAGATAAAAGCCGAGTTGATATTGCAAAACTAAAACCGGAAGATATAGAAGGAGATCAATTAACAGGAGGTTATATTTTACGGATTGATAAAATTGATGATAATGATTATCCGCAGTGGACAAGTGTTCCTGTTCCGCGATTATCCAACGAAGGTTTAGTTAATTTGCAATTTTTTGATCCGAAAGGGGATGAACTAATGCAAGTACAGAGAGAGTATATTAAGTCTTTCATCTTTGAATTCGAGTCTGCACTAAGCAGCCATGATTATATCGACTTTTATACCGGTTATAACAAGTATATTGATGTATCTCATTTTGTTGATTATATGATAATGTATGAGATTTCAAAAAATGTTGATGGATATCGTTTCAGCACATATTTATATAAAGACAAAGACAGTAAAGGAGGTAAACTAAAGATGGGGCCACTTTGGGACTTTAACCTTGCATTTGGTAATGTTAATTACCATGATAACTCTCAATATGCACCAGGTTGGTTATATAATGACCCGGGTAGAGTTTACTGGTTCAGAAGATTATTGTCAGACCCAAACTTTGCTAACAGGTTTCAATGCCGATGGAATGAGCTGAGAAGTGATTTGTTAAGTAATAATAATGTCAATTTCCTGATAGATTCTTTGGGCACCGTATTAAATGAATCACAAGTGAGGAATTTCGAAAGGTGGCCAGTGTTAGGAAATTATGTTTGGCCTAACCAGTTTATAGGGAACACCTATGGGGAAGAGATAACATTCATGAAAACATGGTTAACAGATAGACTTGATTGGATGGATAATTATTTGGATCAACCGTGTGAACCAACAGTAACTTCAATTAATGAACATGATAATTTGAATATATCTGTTTTCCCTAATCCTAGTAGTGATACTTGGGAAATAGTAGGATTACCACTGAATGAAAACATAGATTTAGCTTTAGTCGATCACCTGGGTAGAGTAGTATATGAAACATCAATTATATCTAATAACAGGATGATTCTGAGTAAGAATAAAACAGGGGGAATAAAACCAGGTGTTTATATGCTCATTGTAGCTAATAAAGATAAAGTGTTAAAAACATTAAAACTTTTCAAGGTAAAATAGAAAAGCATTTTCATTACTCCTTTTATTAGAAACTTTTTGAAATCTGCTTCAGGAAGAAGATATTTGCAAAATAATTAGGCCTCATAGTTCAAGGGATAGAATAGAAGTTTCCTAAACTTTAGATCCAGGTTCGAGTCCTGGTGAGGCTACAAAAACTGAAGCAGCTTTAGGGCTGCTTTTTTGGTTTTATCATCTTTGTAAAGCTTTTCTTGTAGAGAACTAATTAGATATCTGATTATTATCCAAAAAGGTATTAAAACAATCCCTTAACTTAGTGATGTACTAAACCTTCATAAAATGAAGATCAGAATAGCTAGCATTCTTCTATTAGGAATCACATTATCCTGTAGTAAGACGACAGAAACTCAGAAAACTGAAGTTAATAACAAAAGTGAATTAACTATTGCATTTGGCTCCTGTGCGCATTCTTACGATACACTTAAAATAATGGATGCAGTTGTAGCTAATAATCCGAAATTATGGATTTGGCTTGGGGATATTGTTTATGGTGATACGCATGATATGGCTGAACTGAAAGAGAAGTATGATAAACAAAAGAATAAACCCGAATACCAGATCCTGCTTAACACATCAAAAATAATTGGGATTTGGGACGATCATGATTATGGTGTAAATGATGCCGGAAAATTCTATTCGAAGAAAGAAGAAAGCAAAGAACTACTACTTGATTTTTTAGATGTAGCTAATGATGATCAAGTCAGATCTCATAGTGGAGCATATTCTGAACACGATCTTTCGTTTAATGATAAACTCGTAAAAGTAATTTTGCTGGATACAAGGTATTTCCGGGATACTCTCGCTCCTGATAAGGAATCAATGCAACGGTATAAACCAAATCATGAAGGAGACATATTAGGGGAAGATCAATGGCTATGGCTTGAAGAAGTATTGAAAAACAGTAAGGCAGATTTTCATATATTGGGGTCAAGTATTCAATTAATACCAGTTGAGCAGGGTTTTGAAAAATGGGCTAATTTTCCACTGGCCAGACAAAGAATGTTCGATCTTCTTACTGATATTAACCCTAAACCATTACTGGTAATTAGTGGAGACAGACATATTGCAGAGATCTCAAAAATTGATATTGAAGGACTGGATTATCCTTTATATGATTTCACCTCTAGTGGACTGACTCATACATGGGGGATGTACAGGCCAGACTCTAACAAATACAGAGTTGATAGTCTTATTGTTGCCAGGAATTTTGGTTTAATTAAGTTGTCCTGGGATGAGGGTAACCCTAATGCCGCTTTCGAGGTTAGGGGAGAAAAGAATGAGTTGATACAAGAAACCACAATAAAGTATTAAATTGCGGTTGTTGGCTGGAATCAATAATTTATTACTCATTTATGCGAAATAGGATATTAATAATATTATTGTTTTTCTCAAGTCAGCTGTATGCCCAGCTTCCTGATATTCCTATACAGACTTATAATTATGATACCAACTATATAGATTATTATGGCAATCTTTTTGCTGTTCGTTTTGTCTCACCCAGGAGAATTTATGATTTCAGATTAAAAAACAGGATTACACAAAAAAATATTACCTACAGGCCTAACCTTCAATCTGCTTTTGGACTGGGTTTCACGTATAAATGGTTGTCTTTTGATATTATTATTAACCCAAAATGGAATACAAAAAAGAATGAAGAGAGGGGAGAAACAAAGGAGTTTAATGTTAAGGGCACCCTTTATTTACAAAAGCACATGGTTGATGTTTTATTAAGACGTTACCAGGGTATGCACATTGCCAATCCTGAAGACTTCTTTAACCCCTGGGATGGAACCTATCCCTATCGACCTGATATGAGAAGTACTTATTTTGCCATTTCATATACTATTCCTTCAAACTACACGCAATATGCTCCCAAAACTACTTTTCAGTTAGATGGTAGGATGAAAAAAAGTGCAGGATCTTTAATGTATTTGTCTTCTTTTCAGGTATGGACAATGAAAGCAGACTCATCAATTGTTCCTCCAGTATTCGAGCGTGAGATCACAACAGATGCCAGGATTGTAAAATCAGGAATGGTAATGCTTCAGCAATCAGTTGGTTATGCTTATACATTTGTACATAAACAATTCTATCTAACTCTTTCGGCTATGCCGGGGTTATCATTGGCAATGGGAACAGTTCATTCCAAAGAAGGATCATATAACCCTGTTACACTTAACTTTTTATTGGAGTCAAAAAACGGGATAGGGTATAACTCCAGAAGATGGTATACCGGTTTGTATTTTATTTACAAATACCAGAACGTGAAGCTGACAAATGAACTGGCTTTCAACAACAATTTAGGAGAGCTAAAAGTATTCATAGGTTATAGAATACATGCTCCCTATGTAGTAAGATCTATAATTGATCAATAATTCAGGTTAAAGTAGTTCATTGGCAAGGTTGGCAAGCTCAGACCTTTCTCCCTTTTCTAATGTAATATGTGAATAAAGAGGATGATCTTTAATCCTGTCAATAAGGTATGAAAGCCCATTACTTTGCGAATCCAGGTAAGGAGTATCTATCTGATAAATATCACCGGTAAAAATAATTTTCGAATTTTCGCCCGCTCTGGTGATAATTGTTTTAACCTCATGTGGGGTGAGGTTTTGGGCTTCATCAACAATGAAGATAATATTTGATAAACTTCTACCCCTGATATAAGCCAGTGGTGTAATAACAAGTTTTTCCTGGTTAACCATATCGGTGATCTTAGAAAACTCCTTGTCTGTTTCATGGTATTGATGCTGGATAAATTTCAGGTTATCCCAAAGTGGTTCCATATAAGGATTCACTTTTGATTTGATATCTCCGGGAAGGAATCCAATATCCTTATTACTTAATGGTACAATGGGTCGAGCCAGGTATATCTGTTTAAAGTCACGCTTTTGTTCCATTGCAGCTGCCAGGGCAATGAGTGTCTTGCCGGTTCCTGCTACACCATTCATCGTAACCAGTTTAATCTCAGGATTTAATATGGCATGAATAGCGAAAGTTTGTTCTGCATTTCTTGGTTTTATACCATAAACAGAACGTTTTTCCACCTTTTCAATTGTACTGGCAGATGGACTTACATAGGCAAGTGCTGATTTCTTGCCATTCTTAAGTATCAGGTATTGATTGGCGCGAACTTCTGCAGGGGAAAATATTTCATTTGTCTCAATACCACCATTTTCATATAAGTGGTTTATTTGCTCCGGATCTATAGTGTCACATTCCGTTTTACCTGTATAAATGGTCTCTACATTCTGAATTTTACCTGTAGTATAATCTTCTGCAGTAAGATTAAGAGATTTAGCCTTTAACCTGAGGTTAATATCTTTAGTTACCAGAACCACAGGCCTGTCTTTCAATTCATCTTGTAGCTGTAAAGCAGCATTAAGAATGCGATGGTCAGGTTTATCTTCTCCGAACACCGCAGATACATCATAGTTGCTGTTAGACGACATTAACACTTTGAAGGAACCTCTCTTCTTGCCATTATTAAGTGGGATCCAATCCTGAAGGCTGTGAGATTGCGATAATTTATCGATCAGGCGAGTAAATTCACGTGCTTCGAAACTACGTGAATCGTTACCTTTTTTAAAGTTATCGAGTTCCTCTAATACGGTGATAGGAATCCCGACATCATGTTCTTCAAAGTTTAAGATGGAGTTGTGTTCGTATAAGATAACACTTGTATCAATTACAAAAATCTTTCTGTCGCTCTTTCTCTTCGCCATTAATTATCTTTCACAGAACTTTGTCTCAAAGGTAGAAATTTAAATCTAACTCTGTTAAGGATACTCATAGAAATCATTCCCAACAGAAGGAATAATTTTTAAAACTCCGGCAGCAACCAACCTAACCAGGCAATCAGAAATCTGCCTCGATTTGTAGTTGATCATCTCTACAATTTGAGCTTTTGTAATCCTCTCCCTGGTATCAATAATCTTTAATATTTCGCCCTCAACATCAGAATAAATGATCTTTTGACCTTTTTCGTGTCTTGATATTTTCAAGATATTTCTTAACTCCCTGCTGGCTTGAATACATAAATCATCGGTTCTGTAAAAAACCTTTTTTGTCTCTTGATATGAGAGAGCATAAGGCTTTTCTAAACCTGGTTTTATCTTTATGTTAATTATTGATTTCTTTTTATTGACAGGGATTAATCCCATCTCATAATCGGGTTTGGGATTAATTCGTTTCTGAATTTCATCTCTTAAAAAGGTAACATCATCTCCAGCAAATTTAACGCCATGGGTTAATCCATTATCATCAACACCAACGAAGATGTTACCACCATGAGCGTTGGCAAAACCAACAATCTCTTCTAAGATCTGATCAGGATGATTTGCTTTCTTCTTGAATTCAACAAATTGGTTTTCACCTTTTTCACAGACCTTTTTAAGTTCTTTTAATTCCATGATTAACCAAATACCCAGTGTATAAGTATAAACGAAGCAGCAACAAGTACGATTATAGAAATGATATTAAGTATAAAACCCGCCTGGATCATTTGCCGTACCCTGATGTGCCCGCTTGAAAAAACTATTGCATTAGGAGGTGTTGAAATCGGCATCATAAAAGCACAACTTGCTGCCATGGCTACCGGAATTGACAATAGGAGCGGATCAATACCGAGGCCATTGGCAACTCCGATTACTACAGGTATATATATTGTTGCAAGGGCTACATTGCTCATTAACTCAGTAAGGAATAACATAGAGCCTATAAGAATAATATATACTAAAACGGTACTCATAGGATTATCTGCTACTATGTCTGCTATTACCTGTATAAGTCCTGTTGATTCCATTGCTTTAGCAAGGCTCATACCACCACCAAAGAGTAGAAGGATACCCCAGGGCATTCGTTTGGTTGCCTCCCAGGGAACTAATCCAAATCCATTTTTAAAGTTTTTTGGTACAGAAAACATTAAGATACCGCCAATCAAGGCGGTTGCCGAATCGTTGAGAACGGTATGTCCTATAAGATTATTAATAGGTAACTTAAATATCCACATGGAGGCAGTGAGACTGAAAATAATGGTCACCATCGTTTCTTCTCTGCTCATTGCCCCAAGTTTTTTGACTTCCGCATCGATGAGCTGAGATGCCGTTGATATTTCCCCTAGATTGTTTCTGTAAAGTACTTTGGTGAGCAGGAGATAAGTGATCAATAATAGTAAGCCACTTATTGGTATTCCGATTATTAACCATTTTGAAAAATCAATATCTACTCCAATCAATTGTTGGGCATACCCAACAAATACTACATTGGGTGGGGTTCCCACAATAGTTGCCATTCCGCCAATGTTGGCAGAATAGGCGATGCCAAGCATTAGAGAAAGAGAAAAGAAATTCAGCTTTTTAGGGTCATCTACTGTTTTATTCAGGAGACTTACCACTGTGGCTGCGATGGGTAACATCATAATTGTGGCTGCAGTATTGCTGATCCACATGCTTAAGAATGCAGTTGCCAGCATGAATCCGAGAATGATCCCATTGGCACTGGTGCCAATTAATTTAACCAGGTTAAGGGCAATTCTCTTGTGCATACCATGCTCCTCCAGTCCAAGAGCGATGAAAAAACCACCCATAAACAGGAAAATAATAGGACTGGAATAAGGTGCAGAAGCTTGTGTAATATTAAAAATCCCCAGCGCAGGGAATATGACTATTGGTAGCAGGGCAGTAACTGCGATAGGTGAAGACTCGGTGACCCACCAGGTGAGCATCCATGCCGCAACACCAAGCACATCCCAACCTTGAGGGCTTAGCACTTCAGTATTGTTAATATTAGATATACTGAAAAACAAAGCTGGGCCCAGGATTAGTCCAATAGTTTTTATTGATATTTTCAAACTCAAATATTTATAGCTTAAAGAAAACCAATATGGGACAAACAACAAAACCAGATCACAAGAAGTATTAGGAGGTGTTTTTGTACATTGATAAATTATCTAATAGCTTTACGTAACCTATTTTTTACCGCATGATAAATTTCTCCGTACTGTCAAAACAAAAGTTTTCAGTTAAGAATATAGTTGCACTTGTTATTATGCCAATTCTGTTTGTTGCAACAGTTTTGTTTGTAGATCTTGAACCTGGAGAGCCACAAATTACATACACATTAGCAATTGCTATCCTGATGGCAGTATGGTGGATTACAGAGATTATTCCCTTGGCCATAACAGCTTTATTGCCTGTGGTATTATTCCCATTGTTTGGAGTTATGGATGGTAAAAGTGTTTCTTCGGCCTACTTTAATCACGTTATTTTCCTGTTCATAGGGGGATTTATAGTGGCCCTGGCCATGCAAAAATGGAATTTACATAGAAGGATCGCCATTAAAATTCTTTCTTTCACCGGTAGCAGTCCGGCAAGAATTCTATTGGGCTTTATGTTCGCATCAGGATTCCTTTCAATGTGGATATCCAATACGGCCACTGCCATGATGATGGTTCCCATATTACTTTCAATAATTGCGAAATTGAAAGATTATCTGGACAAGGACCAATTAGATAAATACTCTATTGGATTATTGCTGGGGGTAGCTTATGGCTCATCTATTGGTGGTATAGCTACCCTGGTGGGCACGCCACCCAATTTGTCGTTTGCACGGATCTTTCAGATCATGTTTCCGGAAGCGCCTGAGATTAGCTTTTCAGCCTGGTTCCTTTATGCAGCTCCAATAAGTATTGTTTTTTTTATAATCACCTGGGTTTATTTATACCAACGTTTTAAGCCAAAGTTTGATAAACAAAAACTTGAAGGTGTAGAGTTTAAGTCGCAATACAGGGAGCTGGGTAAGGCTACTTTTGAAGAACGGGCTGTTTTTGTTGTGTTTGTTACGCTGGCAGTACTTTGGCTGACAAGGAATGGTATAGAAATAGGTGCCTTCTCCGTTTCAGGATGGAGTGCTTTGTTGAAAACTCCTAAGTTTATAAATGATGGTACTGTAGCAATCACTATGGCAATGATACTTTACCTTATACCGAGTAGAGCCAATAAGGGTAAAAGAGTAATGGATTGGGAAGCTACGACTAAATTGCCATGGAATATTGTTCTTCTTTTCGGAGGAGGTTTTGCACTGGCAGGTGCATTTAAAGAGTCGGGGCTTTCTACCTGGGTAGGTGAGCAACTGAGTGGTGCTTCAGTTTTACATCCTGTATTGATTATCTTGGCAATTTGTCTTACAGTGACTTTTTTAACAGAATTAACCTCCAACACGGCAACGATAGAAATGCTATTACCTGTATTAGCAGGATTGTCAGTGAGTATTGGGGTAAATCCATTAATACTTATGCTTCCTGCCACATTAAGTGCGTCAATGGCATTTATGTTACCAGTGGCTACACCTCCCAACGCGATAGTATTTGGGTCCAACAGAATCCGGATTATGGATATGGCCAAAACCGGACTGATTCTAAACCTGATTGGGGCCGTAATTATTACCCTGTTTACCTATTACTGGGGTACGTGGATATTTGATTTTGACGTGCATATGCTACCAGATTGGGCGAATATCCATTAATGAGGGAAAATTCTATTAACAACAGTATTAATAGCCAGGCAACTAGTAGTAGCAATAGATGGGTTGATCTGCTATTTATCTTTATTCTCGGGCTGAAAGCCCAGTTTATTAAAACTCAAGGCGAAGTCTTGAGCACATAAACCAAACACAAACAAGCGTCCTGAAAGGACAGTTTATTTTGTTAGATATTTTAAAATAAGTTGCCCATACTGGGCGCAAAGTAAGTTATACTGTGTTCCAAAGGCGTGGCCTTTGGTTTGCTTTAACTGGGCTTTCAGCCCGAGAAACTAAAATTCGGCACTACCCGGAGCCCTTGGGAATGGTATTACATCCCTGATGTTACCCATACCTGTAATGAACTGAATCATTCTTTCAAATCCCAGGCCAAAACCACTATGAGGAGCGGTACCAAACTTCCTGGTATCCAGGTACCACTCAAGCTCTTTTTCATCAATACCTACTGCTTTGATTTTTTCTTTCAGCACATCATATCTTTCTTCACGTTGTGAACCACCTATAATCTCACCAATACCAGGGAAGAGTACATCCATGGCTCCAACTGTTTTACCATCTTCATTCAACCTCATATAGAATGCTTTGATATTGGCCGGGTAATCGTAAAGTGTAACAGGCTTTTTAAAGTGCTTCTCAACCAGAAAACGTTCATGCTCCGATTGTAAATCAGCGCCCCATTCTTCTATGATATACTGGAACTTCTTCTTTTTATTGGGTTTCGAATTTTTAAGAATATCAATTGCCTCGGTGTATGATAATCGCACGAAATCATTTTCAGAAACAAATTTTAACTGCTCCAGAAGCCCCATCTCCTGACGTTGATGCTGGGGTTTGGTTTTTTCTTCATCAGCAAGTCGCTTATCAAGAAAGGCCAGATCTTCTTTACAGTTTTCCAATGCAAAATCCACGAGGTATTTCACAAACTCTTCGGCCAGGTCCATGTTATCTTTAAGCTCATAGAAAGCCATTTCAGGTTCTATCATCCAGAATTCTGACAGGTGCCTCGAGGTGTTAGAGTTTTCAGCCCGGAAGGTCGGGCCAAAAGTATATACCTCGGAAAGTGAAAGTGCCGCAGTCTCTACCTCCAGCTGACCAGATACGGTAAGGTTGGTTGCCTTTCCAAAGAAATCTTTATCAAAATCAACTTTACCATCTTCAGTTAATGGTGGATTGTCAAGATCAAAAGCAGTAACATTAAACATCTCCCCGGCTCCTTCAGCATCAGAACCGGTAATAATTGGTGTGTGAATGTTATAAAAGCCTTTTTCATGAAAGAACTTATGAACAGCATAAATAAGATTATGACGAACACGGTAAACTGCCCCAAAAGTATTGGTACGAACGCGTAAATGAGCAATCTCTCTTAAGAACTCCAGACTATGTCTTTTTGGCTGAAGCGGGTATTCTTCCGGATTTGAAATACCAATCACTTCAACATAGGAAGACTGCATTTCATAGGATTGCCCCTTACCCTGGCTTTCAACAATTATTCCTTTGGCTGCGATACTGGCACCAGTAGTTATTTGCTTTAATACCTTTTCATCGAGGTTTTCAAAATCAACAACTATCTGCAAATTAGCCAGACATGAACCGTCATTAAGGGCAATAAACCGGTTACTCCTGAATGTTCTAACCCAACCTTTAAGTTCAATTTCCTGATCGATATATTCACCATTAAGAACGTCCTTAATTTTTATCTTACCCATAATTATTTGTCTATCATATTTCTCAATCTGCAAAATTCTGTTATTTTCATTGAAAACCGAAATGAAAGAGGACAGTTATAAAATTAATTCAGCTTGTACGGATAAATCTTAATTTGAGGTACTGGAAAAAAAATGTCTTACTGTGAGAATCCTGAAAGGATTCAAGGTATAAGCTCAAGGTGAAGTGAAGCGAACCTTGAGAATAATGTTAAAATTTATAATAAGGGCTGAAAGTCTGAAAGGCAAACAATAATCAAAATATGCCACCCTTTCGGGGTTTGTATTTAATAAAATTCATTAAGCTCAGGACTTCTTTTCACTTCGCCCTAAGCTAATACATAGCGGAGCGTTGCTCCTTTTTAAATTATATAGTACCTCAAGTTAAGATTTAACCACTTGTACTATTGAAAACAAATAGAATAATGAAATCGATTTGGTTTAAGAAAATAACCTAAATTTGACATTGAATAATTGTATCAATGCAACGTTTAACATTATCACAAACATTAACCCAAAAGCTGTCACCTCAGCAGATACAGTTTATTAAGCTGTTACAGGTGCCAACTGCGGAGCTGGAGACAAGGATCGAAGAGGAGCTGGAAGAAAACCCGGCACTGGAAGAAGGAGTTGATGAGCCCACAGAATTGAAGGAAGAGGATGAATTTAGTGAAGAAAATAAAGAAGAAAGTGAAAATAGTGATGACGAGCTGAATGTTGAGGATTACCTGCGCGATGATGATTTTAGCGGGTATAAGATGCAGGGCGATGGGGAGAATACGGAAGATCGTGAAATGCCGATAGCGACAGCTTCTACCCTTACTGAACAGTTATTCACCCAGCTAGGTTATATCAAACTGGATGAGAGGCAGAATATTGTTGCAAAGCAACTCATTGGCAGTATTGAGAGTGATGGTTATATCAGGAGAGATATTGATGCTATTATTAATGATCTTGCTTTTTCTCAGAATGTCGAGACAAGCCATGAGGAGGTAGAAGAGATACTGGCTAAAATTCAGGATTTTGATCCACCGGGGATTGCTGCAAGGGACTTAAGAGAGTGTTTGTTGATTCAGTTAGACAGGATTGAGCAGAATCCGAATACTAAACTGGCAATAAGAATACTGGATGAATGTTTTATTGAGTTTACAAAAAAACATTATCAGAAGATTATAAAGAAGCTGGACCTGGAGGATGAAGAAGATCTAAAACCGGCAATTGAAGTTGTCACCAAGTTAAATCCAAAGCCAGGTGGTACCTCATCAGGTATTGAGAGAACTCAATATATAATTCCTGATTTTATTCTTACCTCAAGAGATGGAAAGATTGATATTGCACTTAACTCGCGGAATGCTCCTGAGCTAAAGGTGAGTCCTGCCTATTCTGAAATGTTTAAGGCATATGAGAAAAGTGACAAGAAAGATAAGAAACTAAAGGAAACGGTAACTTTTGTTAAGCAAAAACTGGATGCAGCCAAGTGGTTTATCGATGCGATCCGCCAACGGCAGCAGACCTTGCTCCGTACCATGAATGCCATTGTTGAGTACCAGTATGATTATTTCCTCTCAGGAGATGAAAGCAAGCTGAAACCCATGATTCTTAAGGATATTTCAGAAAAAATTGAAATGGATATCTCAACAGTTAGCAGGGTTGCTAATAGTAAATCTGTGCAAACGGAGTTTGGCACTTATATGCTAAAATATTTTTTCTCTGAAGGCATTGCTACCGAAACGGGTGATGATGTAAGTAGCAGAGAGGTGAAGAATGAATTGAGAAAATTGATTGATGAAGAGGATAAAAAGAAACCACTTTCTGACGACAAGCTGGAAAAACTGCTGAAGGAAAAAGGTTATAATATTGCCAGACGAACTGTTGCCAAGTACAGAGAGCAATTAGAAATACCCGTAGCCCGGCTTAGAAAAGAATTATAGTGAATATCAGGGTTTCCAACATCATCTCAATTATCTTCCATCCCATATTAATGGGCACATACCTGTTTGGAATCTTCACATTAGTAGATCCTATGATAGTGCTGCCACCAGGATATTCAATTAAGGCTCAATGGTTAATGGTATTGGTAGTAAGTCTTACCACTTTCATCATCCCGGCACTGAGTATTCTTATGCTTAAACTAACAGGGCACATTGAGTCACTTAAACTTGAGAATAGGAAAGACAGGTTTATTCCATCTATGTATATCACCTTGTTTTATGGATTTACAGCTTATTATTTCAACAAGCAAATGATGGTGACAGAACTGGCAGCAGGGGTTTTTATCCTTATAGCCGTGATGGTTTTTCTAACTGCCCTTATCAATTTCTTTTGGAAGATCAGTGTTCATGGTGTAGCGGTGGGCGGAATGGTTGGAATATTTTTGGTAGTCACCTATCTGAATATCGAGAGCAATATTATTTACCTGCTTATAGGTTCGATAATAATTGCAGGAATTGTCTTATCTGCCAGGCTAAAATTAGCAGCACATACCCCTCGGCAAGCTTACCTTGGATTCTTAATGGGGTTCTTAATTAGCCTATTGGCCGTTTTTTGGGCTTAATAGAATGAGCTGGGGCTAGATTTGTAATCTTTTAGAATGTAGCCAGTGATATTCCCCACGACCATACATTTGGATTCTGGAAGCCACTGTATTTATTTCCCCGGAACAATTTACTGCCACTATAATGAATCCATGCATTAAATGGGCCTACCCCAACTCTGGCAACAGCACCATAACGGAATGAATTAATATTGAAGTGGTAATTATCCTTATAGACTTTATGGCTGCCTAATTCACTATACCTGATTTTAGTTTTTCCATCAAAGTTTACACCAATTTTACCTCCAAGAGACAGGTAGAAGCTTCTTTTATGATCACTTTTTCTTGAGTGGATACGAAATTCAAGAGGCATGTCAATGTAATTGGCAATTAGCTGGGTTTCCTTAACAGTGCTAAAGGTTAATGTATCAAAGCGAGGTAACTCAGGGATTGTTTTTAATTCTGTAATTTTATTTACGTCCTGAAATGAGATGTCCTCTTCAAATCCGAATTTTTCAGTACCAACTCCTAATCCTGGGTTAAAAGCAAACCTTGATTCGCCCAGTTTAATTGGGTAGAAATAATAAATATTATAGGTAGCAGACTGCCATGGATTCGTTCTCATGACATGGTCGTTGTTTGTTAAATAGTTTAGACCATACTCGAAAACCAGCGAACCGGGAAAGTCCGGGCTTGGAGTAGTTCTTATTTGATCTTTCTGATCATCTTCCTGTGCATTGGCGATATAAAAAACAGGAATAAGTAGTAATAATGTAATAATTCTTTTCATCAGCGAAATTCCAACTCAATTTTAGGCTGGCAAATATAGCGATTTTTAAAAAAGCACTACCTTTGCAGTCCAATTCTTAACGAAGGATTAGAAAAAAAAGTATTAACCACCAATGTACAATGGTACAAACCGTGGTAAATGGCCTCGTAGCATAACTGAATAGTGCACCTGATTACGGCTCAGGAGGTTACAGGTTTGAATCCTGTCGAGGTCACTGAAGAATGACAAACCCAATGTGGAAACACATT